>NZ_JBVJWV010000014.1:0-68113 GCF_055602105.1 Streptomyces sp. NPDC037421 | reverse complement strand
TCTTGCGGCCCCTCCTGTCCCCTCCTTCTCTCCTCTCTCTCCCGCCGCCCACCCCCCCACCCACCAACACCACAAGACGGGGGGGCGCCCCCCCCCCCCCCCCCCCCCGGGGCCCTTCCCCTTGTCACGTCCGGCAGCGGTCGGCCTACGGCTCGAACTTGTAGCCCAGGCCGCGGACCGTGACCAGGTAGCGCGGCGCGCCCGGGTCCGGCTCGATCTTGGCGCGGAGGCGCTTGACGTGGACGTCGAGGGTCTTGGTGTCGCCGACGTAGTCCGCGCCCCAGACCCGGTCGATCAGCTGCATGCGGGTCAGCACGCGGCCCGCGTTGCGCAGGAGCATCTCCAGCAGGTCGAACTCCTTCAGCGGGAGGTCGACCTTGGCACCGGCGACGGTGACCACGTGCCGGTCCACGTCCATGCGTACGGGCCCGGCCTCCAGGGCCGCCGGGGTGACCTCCTCCGGCTCGCCGCGGCGGCGCAGGACCGCGCGGATGCGGGCGACCAGCTCCCGGGAGGAGAAGGGCTTCGTGACGTAGTCGTCGGCTCCTATCTCCAGCCCGACGACCTTGTCGATCTCGCTGTCCTTGGCGGTCACCATGATCACGGGGACGTTGGAGCGACCGCGCAGCTGCCGGCAGACCTCGGTGCCCGGCAGGCCGGGCAGCATCAGGTCGAGGAGGACGAGGTCGGCGCCGTTGCGCTCGAACTCGTCGAGCCCGTCGGGCCCCGTCGCGGCGATCGCGACCTCGAAGCCTTCCTTGCGGAGCATGTAGGACAGGGCGTCGCTGAAGGATTCCTCATCCTCGACGACGAGCACTCGGGTCACGGAAGGACCTCCGGGGCAGGAATGACTGGTTCTGGGTCAAGCTGGGGTCTGGCGGGTTCGGGGGCGGTCGCCGGGGCCGGCGCGGCCGCCTCGGGGAGTCGCAGGGTGAACGTGGAGCCCTGGCCCTCGGAGCTCCATACCGACACCTCCCCGCCGTGCGAGGCCGCCACGTGCTTCACGATCGCGAGGCCCAGCCCGGTTCCGCCCGTGGCGCGGGAGCGGGCCGGGTCGACGCGGTAGAAGCGCTCGAAGATGCGCTCGCGGTCCTTCTCCGGGATGCCGATGCCCTGGTCGGTCACGGCTATCTCGATCAAGTCTCCACCCGGCGCGGTCACCCGGCGCGCGGCTATGCCGACGCGGGTGCGGGCGGGGCTGTAGTTGACGGCGTTCTCCACCAGGTTCCCGAGGGCGGCGGCCAGCTGGCCGCGGTTGCCCCAGACGCGCAGGTCGGCGGTGCCGCCGGCGGCCATGGTGATCTGCTTGGAGGTGGCCGTGTGGCGGCAGCGGTCGATTGCCTCCGCCACGAGCGTGTCCACCCGTACGGGCTCGGCGTCCTCCAACGGGTCGTCGTTCTGCACCCGGGAGAGGTCGATGAGCTCCTGTACGAGGTTGATCAGGCGGGTGGCCTCGATCTGCATGCGGCCCGCGAAGCGGCTGACCGCCTCGGGGTCGTCGGCGGCGTCCATGACCGCCTCGGAGAGCAGGGAGATCGCGCCGACCGGGGTCTTCAGCTCGTGCGAGACGTTCGCGACGAAGTCGCGGCGCACCGCTTCGATGCGGCGGGCCTCGGTGAGGTCCTCGACCAGCAGCAGCACCAGGCGGGAGCCCAGCGGGGCGACGCGGGCGGAGACCGCGAGGGCCTCGCCGCGGCCGGTGCCGCGCCGGGGCAGGTCGAGCTCGATCTGGCGTATCTCGCCGTCCCGGCGGGTGTCGCGGGCCATGTGGAGCATGGGCTCCACGGCCAGCTTGCCGCCGCGGACCAGCCCGAGCGCGTACGCGGCCGAGCTGGCCTTGACCACCGCGTCGCCCTCGTCGAGGACGACGGCGGAGGAGCGGAGCACGGAGAGGACGGTGTCCACTCCGGGCGGGAGCACCGCGTTGATGTCGGGGCGCATGGAGCTCCGGGTGGGGCGGGCCTGGTCGCGCTCGCTCCAGCGGAACGCCAGCATGGCGATGACACCGGTGCAGAGACCGGCGATCGCCGCAGCTGCGGCGACCGCCGCGTTCACGTCCATGGATCCAGGTTAAGCAGGCGCGAGGACACTTCCACAGCCGTTCGGGTGGCACCTCGAACAGTCGTCGCCCAGAGTTCACCCTGACGACGGGGTTGATTCATTTGTGATGCCGGAGTCGGACGCGTTGGCGACCGAACGTGTAAACGTGGGGCCGAACACCCCGCACGAGCAGTAGCGAGCAGGCAAGCAGTAGGCAAGCAGGCAAGAGAGGGACACCATGCGCGACGCGTACCACGAGGAACTGGACTCGATCGGAGAAAGCCTGGTCGAGATGGCCCGGCTCGTCGGTTCCGCGATCGGGCGGGCCACGACCTCCATGCTGGACGCCGACCTGAAGCTCGCGGAGAGCGTCATCGCCGCGGACCAGAAGGTGGACGACCTCCAGCACGACCTGGAGGCGCGCGCCATCGCCCTGCTGGCCCGGCAGCAGCCGGTCGCCACCGACCTGCGCATCGTCGTCACCTCCCTGCGCATGAGCGCCGACCTGGAGCGCTCCGGCGACCTGGCGCAGCACGTGGCGAAGCTGGCCCGGCTGCGCTTCCCGGACACGGCGGTCCCGCGTGACCTGCACGCGACGATCCTGGAGATGGGGCAGCTGGCGCAGCGCCTGATGGCGAAGGCGGCCGAGGTCATCATCACGAAGGACGTGGACCTGGCGCTCCAGCTGGAGCATGACGACGACGAGATGGACCAGCTGCACCGCACGCTGTTCCAGCACCTGATGGACGACCGCTGGAAGCACGGCATCGAGACGGCCGTCGACGTGACGCTGCTGGGCCGCTACTACGAGCGGTTCGCGGACCACGCGGTGTCGGTGGCGAAGCGCGTGGTGTACCTGGTGACGGGTGAGCACGCGGACGAGCTCCAGCAGCCGACGCAGGTCGAGGGCGTCTGAGCCCCTTCGCGCGGCACGCCCCAATGCGCCGTTGACGCGCCGGTGTGGCTGGGCATGAATGAGGCGAAGGCACCACGACTTCCCGTACGCCGCCTGCGAGGAGGCACCATGCCCGAAACCCCTGTCCCCATCACGCCGGAACAGGAGCCGCCGCCCCGCCCGGAGCCGCTGCGCCTCCCGCTGCTCGCGGCCTGCGGCTGCGGCTCGGGCTGCGGCTGCGGCTGCCAGTCCGGCGCCCCGTGCCAGTGCGGCGGCTGACCCGGCCGCCAAGCCGCGAGGGCCCCGTCCGATCCGGACGGGGCCCTCTGGCGTTCGTACGCGGGGTACTGCTGTGGGCTACTTCTTGCCCTGGTTCTTGACGGCCTCGATGGCGGCCGCGGCGGCGGTCGGGTCGAGGTAGGTGCCGCCCGGGTTGAGGGGCTTGAAGTCGGCGTCGAGCTCGTAGGAGAGCGGGATGCCGGTGGGGATGTTCAGGCCCGCGATGTCGGCGTCGGAGATGCCGTCCAGGTGCTTGACCAGGGCGCGGAGGCTGTTGCCGTGGGCGGCGACCAGGACGGTCCGGCCGTCGAGGAGGTCCGGGACGATCGCGTCGTACCAGTACGGCAGCATGCGGACGACGACGTCCTTGAGGCACTCGGTGCGCGGGCGCAGCTCCGGCGGGATGGAGGCGTAGCGCGGGTCCTCGGACTGGGAGAACTCGGTGCCGTCCTCAAGGGCCGGCGGCGGGGTGTCGTAGGAGCGGCGCCACAGCATGAACTGCTCCTCGCCGAACTCGGCGAGGGTCTGGGCCTTGTCCTTGCCCTGGAGGGCGCCGTAGTGGCGCTCGTTCAGGCGCCACGAGCGGTGCACGGGGATCCAGTGGCGGTCGGCGGCCTCCAGCGCGAGCTGGGAGGTGCGGATCGCGCGCTTCTGGAGCGAGGTGTGCACGACATCGGGGAGCAGGCCGGCGTCCTTGAGCAGCTCACCGCCGCGGACCGCCTCCTTCTCGCCCTTCTCGTTGAGGTTGACGTCCACCCAGCCGGTGAACAGGTTCTTCGCGTTCCATTCGCTCTCGCCGTGGCGGAGGAGGATCAGCTTGTACGGTGCGTCGGCCATGCGTACGAGCCTAGTGGACGCCGTAGGGCGCCCGCGCGCCCCCGATTGACGGTCGGCGTCAATCCAGTGGACGGCGGCGGGCCCCGTTCGTAATGTGCCAGCAGATCCAGTGGTACTTACATCATCGGGGGAATCCGTATGTCCGCTGCCAGTTTGAGACGGGCTGCCCGGGAGAGCGTCTCGGGGCTGCCGCGCGCGTTCTGGTGGCTGTGGGCCAGCACGCTGGTGAACCGGCTCGGGGCTTTCGTCGCGACGTTCATGACCTTGTACCTGACCCTGGACCGGGGCTATTCGGCCTCCTTCGCGGGACTGGTGGTCGCCCTGCACGGGCTGGGCGGGGTGGTGTCCTCGCTGGTGGCGGGGGTGATGACGGACCGGCTGGGGCGGCGGCCGACGATGCTGGCGGCGAACGTGTCGACGGCGCTGTCGGTGGCGCTGCTGGGGTTCATGGAGCATCCGGCGGCGATCGCGGCGGTGGCGGGCCTGGTGGGCATGGCGTCGAACGCCTCGCGGCCGGCGGTCTCCGCGATGATGGCGGACATCGTCCCGCCCGAGGACCGGGTACGGGCCTTCGCGCTGAACTACTGGGCGATCAACCTGGGCTTCGGGATCAGCTCGGTGGTGGCGGGCGTGGTGGCGGAGTACAGCTACCTGGCCGGATTCCTGGGCGAGGCGGCGCTGACGCTGGTGTGCGCGGTGCTGGTGTTCGCGAAGCTGCCGGAGTCGCGTCCGGTGAAGGAGGAGGCGGAGAAGGGGGCGGAGCCGGAGACCGGGCTGGGGACCGTGCTGCGGGACGGGCGGTTCATGGCGGTGGTCGGGCTGTCGTTCCTGATCTCGCTGATCTTCACGCAGGGTTCGGTGGGGCTGCCGGTGGCCATGGGCCGGGCGGGCTTCTCGCCGGCGGACTACGGGCTGGTCGTGGCGGCGAACGGGCTGCTGATCGTGCTGCTGCAGATCCCGGTGACGCGGTTCATCGAGCACCGCGACCCGGGCCGGCTGCTGGTGATCTCGGCGCTGCTGGCGGGGTACGGGTTCGCGATGACGGCCTTCGCGGGGTCGCTGTGGGCGTACGCGCTGACGGTGTGCGTGTGGACGCTGGCGGAGATCGTGAACTCGCCGACGCAGATGGGGCTGGTGGTGCGGCTGTCGCCGGTGCACGGGCGGGGGCGGTACCAGGGGATGTACACGATGTCGTGGGCGGTGGCGGCGCTGGTGGCTCCGCTGATGGCCGGTTTCGTGATCGACCGGTACGGGGCGGGGTGGCTGTGGGGGGCCACGGGTGTGCTCGGGACGGTGGCGGCGGGTGGGTACTGGCTGCTGATGCGGGGGCTTCCCGAGGGGGCGGGGGATACCGCCGCGGCCTCCGGCACCGCCGCGCCCGCCGCGTCGGCTCCGGCCGGCCCGGCCCCGGAGCCCGTGGCGGCCCCGGGCCCGGCCGCCTGAGCGTGCCGGGGGGGGCGGGGGCCGGCGGGGCTGGTTTTCCAGCCCCGCCGGCGTTTGAGGCGCGGGCGCGGTAGCGCCGTGCAGTGAGCCGCGCCCGGCGATCGAGGGCGAGAACGGTTGAAGGGCGGGGAGGGGCAAGCCCCGCGCAGCGGCACAGCACCCGCAGACGGCCCACCGGCCCAGCCATCGGAACCGGCCCCGCCCCGCGTCCGACGGACGGAGTCCGGCGCAGCGGCGCGAAGCCGGGGAGGCCGCCCGCGGCCGAGCCGCGCGAGCGGCGCGTCAAGAAGGGGAGCGGCGCGTCAAGAAGGGGTGCGGGGCGTCAAGAAGGGGTGCGGGGCGTCAGGAAGGGCTGGGCCGGGTCAGGTGTTTGAAGGCGTCCAGGTTGCGGGTCGATTCGCCGCGCGATACGCGCCACTCGTACTCCCGCCGGATCGCGCTCGCGAAGCCGAGTTCCAGCAGGGTGTTGAAGGCGCCGTCCGCCGCTTCCAGGACGGTGCCCAGGAGGCGGTCCAGGTCTTCCGGGGTGATGACCGACAGCGGGAGCCGGGCCGTGAGGTAGACGTCGCCGAGCGGGTCCACCGCGTACGCCATCCCGTACAGCTTGAGGTTGCGTTCCAGCAGCCAGCGGTGGACGCCGGCCTCGTTCTCGTCGGGGTGGCGGATGACGAAGGCGTTGACCGACAGGGAGTGCCGGCCGATCCGCAGGGAGCAGGTGGTGCTCAGCTTGCGGGTGCCCGGGAGCTGGACGACGTACGTGCCCGGTTCGGGGCTCTCCCAGCTCAGCTCGGCGCCGGCCAGCGTGGACTCGATGATCGCGGCGGTGTCAGCCATGGTGGGAGCGTACGCGACGGCGATGATCATGCATGGCCGCGGTGTACACGTCGGCCGTGCCGCTGGCGGCGGTGTCCCAGCCGAAGAACTGCGCGTGCCGCGCGGCCTCGGCGCCCATCCGGTCCGTGAGGCCGGGGTCGTCGACGAAGCGGCGCAGCTCGCGGGCGTAGTCCACCGGGTCGTGGCCGGGTACGAGGATCCCCGTGACCCCGTCGTTGACGGCGACCGGCAGCCCGCCGACCTCCGCCGCGAGGACCGGCGTACCGGTGGCCTGGGCTTCGATGGCGACGAGGCCGAAGGACTCGCTGTACGACGGCATGACCAGCACGGACGCGGCCCGGAACCAGTCGGCGAGGCCGTCCTGGGCCACCGGCGGGTGGAAGTGGACGAGGTCGGTGATGCCGAGCTTCGCGGCGAGCTTCTGCAGGCCCTCGGGCTTGGCGAGGCCGCTGCCGCTGGGGCCGCCGACGACGGGGACGAAGAGGCGGCGGCGCAGCGAGGGGTCGCGGTCGACGAGCTCGGCGACGGCGCGGAGCAGGATGTCGGGGGCCTTCAGGGGCTGGATGCGGCCGGCGAAGAGCGGGATCACGGCGTCCTGCGGCAGGCCGAGGCGGGCGCGGGCGGCGGCGCGGCCGTCGCCGGTGGTGAAGCGGTCGAGGTTGACGCCGGGGTGGACGACGGCGACCTTGCCGGGGTCGGCGTCGTAGTGCCCTACGAGTTCCTCGGCTTCTTCGGCGGTGTTGGCGATGAGCCGGTCGGCGGCGGCGACGATCTGGGTCTCGCCGATGACGCGGGCGGCGGGCTCGGGGGTGTCGCCCTCGGCGAGCGCGGCGTTCTTGACCTTGGCCATGGTGTGCATGGCGTGGACCAGCGGGACGCCCCAGCGCTCGGCGGCGAGCCAGCCGACGTGGCCGGAGAGCCAGTAGTGGGAGTGGACGAGGTCGTAGTAGCCGGGGCGGTGGCGGGCCCAGGCCTGCATGACGCCGTGGGTGAAGGCGCACAGCTGGGCGGGCAGCTCTTCCTTGGCGAGGCCTTCGTAGGGGCCGGCGTCGACGTGCCGTACGAGGACCCCGGGCGCGAGTTCGACCACGGGCGGCAGGCCGCCGGTGGTGGCGCGGGTGAAGACCTCGACCTCTATGTTGATCGCGGCGAGGCGCTTGGCGAGCTCGACGATGTAGACGTTCATGCCGCCGGCGTCGCCGGTGCCGGGCTGGTGCAGCGGTGAGGTGTGCACGCTGAGCATGGCCACGCGGCGCGGCTTGCGGTGGTGGCCGACGGCCGGGAGGCGCAGCCGGGGGGCGTCGGGGCGGGCGCCGCGGGCGGCGGCGATGCGGCCGCTGATGCTGCCGCCGAGACGGGACACGTACTGGCTCAAGGGAGCAGTTCCTCTCGCTCGGACGACGGTCGACGGTCCTCTGCGACCTCGCCTGGCGGGCGGGGTCGGCAGCGCCGGTGGGGCGGCATGGCTGCGGGAGCGCGGTCGGCGCCCTGCAAGGAGTGCAACCCGGATGGTGGTCCGCCGCATTCCGGGAGCCCGGAAGTTCCTGCTCGTTTGCCGGATTTTTATCTTGGCCGCGCGCTCCGCTTACGCTCGGCGCATGGTCTCCCGCAGCACTCCGCCGTCCCCGAAGCGCCCCGTGGGCACCGTGACGCGCGGGACGACGAACCCGAACCGGCTGCGCCGCATGGACCGCTGGATCGCCGCCGCGCACGGGGCGGCGCTGCGCCGGGCGGACGCGCCGGTGGCGGTGGACCTGGGGTACGGGGCGGCGCCGTGGACGGCGGTGGAGCTGCTGGCGCGGCTGCGGGAGGCGGCGCCGGGGGTGCGGGTGGTCGGCATCGAGATCGAGCCGGCGCGGGTGGCGGGGGCGAAGCCGTACGAGCGGGAGGGGCTGAGTTTCCGGCACGGCGGCTTCGAGGTGCCGCTGGACGGCGGGGAGCGCCCGGCGCTGATCCGCGCGGCGAACGTACTGCGCCAGTACGACGAGGAGCAGGTCGCGGAGGTGTGGCAGCGGCTGTGCGGCCGGCTGGCGCCGGGCGGGATGCTGGTGGAGGGGACCTGCGACGAGATCGGCCGGCGGCACGTGTGGGTGGCGCTGGGGCCGGAGGGGCCGCGCACGGTGACGTTCGCGACGCGGC
Source organism: Streptomyces sp. NPDC037421 (assembly GCF_055602105.1). Taxonomy (NCBI): domain Bacteria; kingdom Bacillati; phylum Actinomycetota; class Actinomycetes; order Kitasatosporales; family Streptomycetaceae; genus Streptomyces; species Streptomyces sp. NPDC037421. The sequence goes on along the minus strand of NZ_JBVJWV010000014.1, from coordinate 59,646 downwards.
TGGGCTCGCTGGAGCGGCCGTCGGACCTGGCGGAGCGGCTGCCGAAGGCGCTGATCCACCGGAACGTGCCGGGTGAGCCGGTGTACGCGTTCCTGCGCGACTTCGACCGGGCGTGGGCGGCGGCCGCTCCGTACGCCTCCTACGGGGCGCGGCAGCGGTGGATCCGGACGGCGCGGGCGCTGGCCGCGGACTGGCCGCTGGCGGACGGTCCGGTGCGGTGGCGGCAGGGGGAACTGACGGTGCTGTGGGAGGCGTTGCGCCCGGCGGGGTGAACCTCGCGCGATGGGGAACCGGCGTCGGGGGTGGCCCGTTGAGTCGGCTGGGACGGTCGGGGTGTGGCCGGTCATGATCGGGGAGGCATCCGGAGGGTGTTGGAATTCACCGAGTCGTGGCACCATCCCGGTGACAGTGCCAAGTTACTGATGAATAGTCAGATCTGATGTCCGGTCCGGTTCGGCCTGTTCGGCCCGTTCGGTCTGGTTTCCGGCCGCCCGGCCGCCCGGGCTTCCGGTGACGTCGGTCTGACCTGGGGCGCCTGGGGGAGCCATGGGGACCGTGAAGCGAGCGTCGTCGCGTCGGCAGGGAGCGTCCGCTCTCACGCTGCTGTGCGCCATGGCGATACTGGCGGCCCCGGGGCTCGCGGGCACCGCGTACGCCGCTCCGGGCGCACCCTCGGCCCCCTCGGCCCCCTCGGCCCCCGCCGCGCCGGCGGCTCCCGCGCCCGAGCCGGGCGCCAAGTCCCTGGAGCAGGTCCGCAAGGAGATAGAGGACCTCTACCGGCAGGCCGGCACCGCGACGGACGCGTACAACCTCGCGGAGGGCGAGACGAAGGCGCAGTCCGAGCGCATCGTCCAGATCGCCAACCTGGTCGTGGCGGGCCAGGACCGGATCTCCTCCCTGAAGGACCGCGCGGGCGCCGCCGCCCGCGCCCAGTACCGCTCGGGCGGCCTGCCGCCGGGCGCGCGGCTGGCGTTGAGCGACAGCCCGGCCGACTTCCTGGACGGGACCGGCCGGTTGCGGCAGGGCGAGAAGGCCACCACGGACCTGCTGTCCGAACTGAACCGCACGCAGACGGACTTGGAACGGTACGCCAAGGAAGCGGGCGCGCTCTGGCAGAAGATGGAGGACAACAGGGCCAAGAAGGAAGCCGCCAAGAAGGAGATCGAGGCGAAGATCAAGGCGGCGGAGGCCCTGGAGAGCAGGCTGGAGGCCGAGGAGAAGGCCCGGCTGATCCAGCTGGAGCAGGAAGCGCAGTACAAGGCGCAGACGGCGTGGCTGTCGTCGGGCGCGATGAAGGACGTCAACGGCGCCGCCACGGACGCGGGCAAGCGGGCCGTGCAGTGGGCCACCGCGCAGATGGGGAAGCCGTACGTCTGGGGCGCGACGGGCCCGGACTCCTTCGACTGCTCCGGACTGACCTCGCAGGCCTGGCTGGCGGCCGGGCGGGGGATCCCGCGCACCTCGCAGGAGCAGCTGCGGCTGCTGCCGAAGGTGGCGGTGAAGGACATGCGGCCGGGGGACCTGATCATCTACTTCGACGACGCGAGCCACGTCGGCATGTACGTCGGCGACGGCGCGATGGTCCACGCCCCGCGGCCGGGCCGCACGGTGACGATGGCGGGCGCGGGCTCGATGCCGATCAAGGCGGTGGTCCGCCCCGACGCGTAAGCCCTGGCCGGGCGGTACACCACACCCGGGGCCATGACGGCCCCGGGTGTGGTGTACCGCCCCGGGAACCCCGCCCCGGGCTGCCGTCCCGGACCCCGGTACGGGCGCTCCGCCCCCAGAAGGGGTCCGGGGTCTCGGTGGGCGGGACGGGCGGGGGGTGGTTCGTGACGTTGGTCATCCCGGCGGCGCGGTTTTCCCCCGCGATAAGGGCATATGACGGCGGCCCTCCCCCGGCTCCCATTCCGCTCGCCCGTACCCGCCCGCTAGGGTCTGCCGCATGAGCGCACCTTCGGGGGGAGGCAAGGAACCGGAGACGATGCCCGTACCCGTACCGCGGCAGAGGGACACCCCGGCCACGGACAGCGGCCCCGCACCACAGGCGTCGCTGACGCTGCTGGTGGTGGAGGACGACCCCGCGGGCGGCCTCACCGTCCCCGAGATCCTCGACGCCGACGGCCACCGGATCCGGATCCGCAGCGCCCGCAACCTCACCGAGGCCGCGCGGCTGCTCACCCCCGACGTGCACTGCGTACTGCTCGACCTGGCCCTGCCCGGCCCCGACGAGGACGGCCTCGGCGCCCTGCGCGAGGTGCTCCGTATCGCCCCGCGCCACGCCGTGCTCGTCCTGACCGGCGAGGCCGACGCCGACCGCGCCGCCGAGGCCGTACGCGTGGGCGCCCAGGACTTCCTCTACCGCGACGAGCTCGACGGCCGGCTGCTGAGCCGGGCCATCCGCTACGCCGTGGAGAGAAAGCGGGCGGACATCGCCCAGTACAAGCTCGCAGAATCGAAACTTCGCGCCCAGGAGAACGCCCGTCTGGAACGCGGCCTGCTCCCCACTCCCCTGCTGGACGGCTCCGACCTCCGCTTCGCCGCCCGCTACCGCCCCGGCCGCAGCCGGGCCCTGCTCGGCGGAGACTTCTACGACACCGTCCGCACCCCCGACGGCACCGTCCACGCCATGATCGGCGACGTCTGCGGCCACGGCCCCGACGAGGCGGCCCTCGGCGTCGAGCTGCGCATCGCCTGGCGCGCCCTGACCCTGGCCGGGCTGTGCGGGGACGACCTGCTCGCCACCCTCCAGGAGGTCCTGGAGGTGGAGCGGCCCTGCGAGGAGATCTTCGCGACGCTGTGCACGGTGGACATCTCCCCGGACGGCCGGCGCGCGGGCCTGTGCCTGGCCGGGCATCCGGCCCCGCTGATATCCAGGCCGGGCAAGCCCGCGCGGCTGCTCCCGTACGAGAACAGCGGCCCGGCGCTCGGGCTGCTCCCCCGGGCGCGCTGGCCCCGCCGCCAGGTCGACCTGGGCGGCACCTGGAGCCTGATGCTCTACACCGACGGGCTCATCGAGGGCCGCGTCGGCAACGGCCGCGAGCGCCTCGGGCAGGACGGCATGGTGGAGATGATCAACCGCCACATCGAGCGCGGCCTGAGCGGCGAGGCGCTGCTGGAGGCGTCCGTCACCGAGGCCCGCCGCCTCAACGGGGGCGAGCTCACCGACGACGTCGCCGTGGTCCTGCTCTCCCGCGCGGCGGGATAGCAGCCGCCGGCTCAGCGGCCGCCGTTGTACGGCCCGTAGGGGCCGTCGCTGCTGCTGCCGCCGCGGCGCGGGCCGCCGCCCGAGACCTGCTTGAGTGCGGGGCGCACGTCGACGAAGAACACGATGCTCGCGACCAGGCCCGCGATCTGCAGGAACAGCATCCCGAGGAAGAAGTCCACGAGGACGGTCACCCCGAGGATGACCAGCCAGAAGGTCTTCGTCTGCTTGTCGGCGGCCCGGTAGGCGTCCTCGCGCGCCAGCAGCGCGAGCACGAAGGCCACGACGGCGAGCGCCAGCATGGCGTAGCCCAGCAACGGGAGCACCCCGTTATCGAACCCCTGCATCAGCATCGTCTCGACCGCCTTCTCGCATCCGGCACCACTGACTCCACGCTACCGCCGGAGCCGCCTTCCCAAACGACAACGAACCGGGCACCCGCCGGGTGCCCGGCCCGGAATCCGTTCGTTCAGGCCTCTTCGCCGGGCGTGGCGGCGGCCTTCTTGGCCGCGGCGCGGCGCGCGGCGGGCTTCTTGGCGGCGGGCTTCTCCTCGCCTGCGGCCTCTGCCGGGGCCTGCGCGGGCTCCGGCTCGACGACCTCGGCGATGTCCACGATCTCCTCGGCGACCTCGCCGCGCCAGGCCCGTACGGTCTGCTCGCCGTGCTCGGCGACCTTGTCGTAGGTCTCCTTGGCCCGGACGGCGTACTCGGCGGCCACGCCGACGCCGCGCAGCGCGAGGTCCTGGGCGGTCTCGCCGAGCTTCTTCGGGTCGATCGAGCCGAAGACCTCGGTGACCTTGGCCGTGACGGCCTCCTGCACGGCCTTCGGGTCGGTGTTCTTCACGGCCTCGATGCGCGCGGGGGCCTCGGCGCGCAGCTGCTCGATGAGCGCGGGCACCTTCTTGGCCTGCTGGACGGCGAGGTCGGCCGTGCCGGCGGCGAAGTAGAGGGGGGTGGGGTCGGTGAGGGTCTTCTTCAGGTCATCGGCGATGGCCATGTGCGGGTCCTCCCGGATCACAGTCAATTCGTAGGGGGCATCGCGGCGTCGTCGCCGGCGCTGTCGCTCTCGCCGCCGGGAGCCTCTTCGGCCTCCAGCGCGTTCTCCTTGCGGAACGCGTCGTAGATCTGGAGCAGCACCTGCTTCTGCCGCTCGTTGATCGACGGGTCGGAGAGGATGACGGCCCGCGTCTCCACCTCGTCCCGGTCCCGCTCGTCGAGGATCCCGGCCTGCACGTACAGCGTCTCCGCGGAGATCCGCAGCGCCTTGGCCAGCTGCTGGAGGATGTCCGCGCTCGGCTTGCGCAGCCCGCGCTCGATCTGGCTCAGGTACGGATTCGACACCCCCGCCGCGTCGGCCAGCTGCCGCAGCGAGAGCTGGGCCTGCCGCCGCTGCTCGCGGAGGTATTCGCCGAGGTTTCCGACGTTGAGCGATGCCATGCCCCGATCCTGCCGCACCCTGCTAACTATTGCAAGCGCTTGCTAGCAATAGCTCCCACACGGGGTGCGGGGGCCCTTGAGGCCACGGCCGCAGTGTTCCGGCCGGCTCCGGCACCCGTGACGCCGGGGCGGGCCCGGGCGGGCCCGGCCGGGCCCGCGACGTTGGCCCCGAACGGTCCGCCGCGCGGCGCACCGCCGGTGCTAGCTTGCGGGCGTGGACCTCTTCTCGCTGTCGTGGGCGGCGCTGCGCGCGGTGGTCGCCGGGCTCTCCGACGAGGACTTCGGGCGGCCGTCCGGCTGCCGGGGGTGGCTCGTGCGGGATCTGGTGTGCCATCTGGTCATCGACGCCCAGGACGTGCTGATCACCCTCGCCACGCCCTCCGACGCGGAGCCCACCCGGGACGCGGCGGGCTACTGGGAGGCCGGCGGGGCCCCCGGCGGGGAGGACCCGCTCGACGCGCTGACCGTGCGGCTGGCCGCCGCGTACGGGGAGCCGTGGCTGCTCAAGTTCCACCTCGACGACGTCGGTTCCGCCGCCGGGCGCGCCGGCGCCCTCGCGGATCCCTCGGCCCGGGTCGGCACCCGCGACCAGGTGCTCACCGCCGGCGACTACCTGTCCGCGTACGTCCTGGAGTGGACGCTGCACCACCTCGACCTGGTCGCGCACCTCCCGCACGCGCCGCGGCCGCCCGCCGAGGCCCTCGCCGGGGCCCGGGCGCTGCTGGAGCGGATCGCCGGGGCGGCGTTCCCGGCACGGTTCTCCGACGAGGACGCGCTGCTGGTCGGCACCGGCCGGCGCGCCCCGACGGCGGCCGAGGAGGCCGCGCTCCGGGAGGCCGGGGAGCTGGGCGCGCGGGTGCCGCTCGTCCTCGGCTAGACGCCGGGGTACCCACCTTTTTGTGGGTACTTGGCGGGCGGCCGCCGCCGGGCGAAGCTTGTCCAGCGGCCGGGAGGAAGGGGTTCAGGAGGCCGTGCGGCGGGCCTGCGCCATTCGGTCCAGCCGCTGGTGTCCCCAGTCGGACAGGGGTGCCACCGCCGCCGCGAGTGCCCGGCCGAAGTCGGTCAGGGAGTACTCGGTCTTCAACGGCAGTACGTCGTGCACCTCCCGGTGCACGATCTCGTCGGCCTCCATCTCGCGGAGCGCCTGGGTCAGCACCTTCTCGCTGAGGCCCGGCATCCGGCGCCGCAGCTCACCCGGACGCTGCGGGCCGTCCTCCAGCATCCAGAGCAGGTACGTCTTCCACTTCCCGTCGATCACCGCCATCGCGGCGGTGACTCCACAGACGTTCGGATCCTGGGCGCGGCTGCGCGTCATTCCCCTGCCCTCCCCTGGCTTGCCTTGTCCTGCCTTCGTACGACCTTTTCTCGTATCGCTCATATTTTCATGGGAGTTGAGCCATGTCTTCGTCCACCCGGTCCACCCGGTCCACCCAGCGGCCCACCGTCACCGTGCTCGGCCTCGGCCCGATGGGCCGGGCCCTGGCGGGCGCCTTCCTCGACGCCGGGCTGCGCACCACCGTCTGGAACCGCACCCCCGGCCGCGATCAGGAGCTCGTCGCACGGGGTGCGGTCGCCGCGCCGTCGGCGCAGGAGGCGGTCGCCGCCAGCGCGCTGACCGTGGTCTGCGTGGTCAACTACGACGCCGCCGACGCGATCCTGCGTCCCGACGCCGTCACCGCCGCCCTCAAGGGCCGCACCCTCGTCAACCTGACCGCCGACACCCCCGGCCGTGCCCGCGACACCGGCGCCTGGGCCGCCGACCACGGCATCCGCTACCTCGACGGCGCGATCATGACCCCGACCCCCAGCATCGGCACCCCGGACGCGGTGTTCATCCACAGCGGCCCCGAGGACCTCTACCGCGAGCACCAGCCGGTGCTGGACGTCCTCGGCGGCACCCACACCCACCTCGGGGAGGACATCGGCCGGGCGGCCGCGTACGACATCGCCCTGCTCGACGTCTTCTGGACCTCGATGGCCGGCTACGCCCACGCCCTGGCGGTCGCCAAGGCCGAGGGCGTCAGCGCCGGGGAACTGGCCCCGTTCGCCCAGGGGATCGCCGCGATCCTGCCGCCGCTCTTCGAGGAGTTCGCCGCCGACGTGGACAGCGGCAGCTACTCCGGCCGGCTCAACCCGCTGACCTCGGGCGCCTCGTCCATGGCCCACATCATCCACGCCTCCGAGGCGCACGGCATCGAAGCGGCCCTGATGCGCGCGACCGAGGGCCTGGCACAGCGGGCGATCGCCCACGGCCACGGCGGCGACGGCTTCATCCGCATCGCCGAACTCCTCGGCAGGACGGCCGTACCCGCCGGGGCGTGACACCCCCGCACGGCCCGCCGGAAAAGAATTCCGGCGGGCTGTCACATCCGTACGGGGCCGCGGGTCAAAGGGATGTCGCAGCAAGCGAGACCGCCCCGAAGGAGCCCACGATGTCCACCACCGCCACCGTCTTCACCATCGTCGCCGCCGTCATGGCCGGATACTCCGGCGTCTCTCTCCTCGCCCGCTCCAAGTACACCGTCGAGCCCCTCGTCCAGTACGGCGTCCCCCAGAGCTGGTGGAACCGGATGGCCGCCGCCAAGATCGCCGGCAGCATCGGCCTCCTCGTCGGGTTCGCCGTCCCCGCCATCGGAATCGCCGCCGGCATCGGCCTGGTGCTGTACTTCATCGGCGCCGTCATCACCACGCTGCGGGCCCGCGACTACGCCCACGTCGTCTTCCCGGTGATCTACTCCGCGCCGATGGCCGTCGCCCTCGCCCTGGCCGTCTGAGGCCGGGGCGGGGCGGCGGCCCCGCCGCCTCAGCCCTCCAGCACCGACAGGTCCAGCTCCTTGAGCCGGGCCAGGTCGGACAGCACGTCGATCGCCACGATCTTCCCGCCGACGACCGTGAAGGCCATGACCGCCACCGCGTTCGCCTTCGGTACGACGACCACCCCGGCCGCGCCGTTGACGAGCGCGGGCCGCACGAACGGCGTGAGCGCCCGATAGCTCGCGGCCTGGCTCGCCACCTCCCGCGCACCGGTGAAGACCACCGTCTGCCGGCCGCCCACACCCCCGTCGGAACGCAGCACCACGTCCGGATCGAGCACCGCGACCAGCGCCTCGAACTCCCCGTCCCGCGCGGCGGCGAAGAACGCGTCCACCGCCGCCCGCTGACGCGCGAGGTCCGCGTCGGGAGCCGGGGCCTGCCCCTGCACCTTGCGGCGCGCGCGACTGGCGAGCTGCCGGGTGGCGGCGGCGGACTTCTCGATCAGCGGCGCGATCTCGTCGAACGGCACCGCGAACATGTCGTGCAGGACGAACGCCAGCCGCTCCGCCGGAGCCAGCGACTCCATCACCACCATCAGCGCCAGCCCCACCGAGTCGGCGAGCAGCACCTCCTGCTCCGGATCGATCCGCCGCTCGGGACTGATGAGCGGGTCCGGGACCCGCGTCTCCAGCCGCTCGACCGGGTCCTCGCGCCGCGCCTCGCGCGAGCGCAGCAGGTTGAGGCAGATCCGCGAGACCACCGTCGTCAGCCAGCCGCCGAGGTTCTCGACCTCGCTCACGTCGGTGCGGTCCAGCCGCAGCCAGGCCTCCTGGACGGCGTCGTCGGCCTCGCTGAGCGAGCCGAGCATCCGGTAGGAGACCGCCCTCAGATGGCCTCGGTGCTCCTCGAACCGCTCCGTCAGCGAAGACCCGCCGCCCGCGCCCCCGCCCACATCCGTGACGTCCACGTCCGCCCCTCCCCTTCCTCGTCAGGCAGCCGGAGCCGGCGCCCGTCCGATGACCACCGTCGCGTACAGCTCCTCCGAGCTGACCGCCCGCACCACGAGACCACCCCCGGTCAGCGCGGACGCCGTCAGCGGCGCCTGCCTGGCACTGGTCTCGATCAGCAGGTGCCCGCCCGGCGCGAGCCACCCCAGCGCCTCCGCCGCGACCCGGCGGTGCACGTCCAGGCCGTCCGAGCCCCCGTCGAGGGAGACCAGCGGCTCGTGGTCGCGGGCCTCGGGCGGCATCAGCCCGATCTCCCCCGTCGGCACGTACGGGGCGTTGACCACCAGCACGTCCACCCGCCCCCGCAGCTGCGCCGGGAGCGCCGCGTACAGGTCGCCCTCCCACACCGCGCCCCCGTACGGGGCCACGTTGCGCCGCGCGTACTCCAGCGCCGCCGGGTCGATGTCCGCCGCGTGCAGCTCGACCCCGCCCGGGACCTGGGCCGCCACCGCCGCGCCGAGCGCGCCGACGCCGCAGCACAGGTCCAGCACCACCGCACCGGGGCGGGCCAGCTCCACCGCCTCCTGGACGAGGAACTCCGTGCGCCTGCGCGGTACGAACGCCCCCGCGCCCACCTCCACGCGCAGCCCGCAGAACTCCGCCCAGCCGACGACGTGCTCCAGCGGTTCGCCGTCCACCCGGCGGGCGACCATGCCCGCCAGGTGCCCGTCGTCGGTGGCGGCCGCGACCAGCAGGTCGGCCTCCTCCTCCGCGAAGACGCAGCCGGCCGCGCGCAGCCGTTCCACAATCGATGTCACGTAGCTCAATCCTCTTGGTTGTGCACAGCACCGGCATCCGAGGATCCCGGTGGCGACGATAGGCCCCCGACGGCGCCCGGACCCGGCCGGGCGGCCGGGTCCGTCATGTCCCCCGCCCGTCCGGGCCTCAGAAGACGTCCGGGCACCACGGCCGGCGCGCGGTACGGAACACCGCGTCGGCGAGCGCGACGGCCCCCGGCTCCAGCTCGGCGACCCGGCCCAGCGCGGCCAGCCGCACCGCCGACGCGTCACCGAGGTACAGGGACCCCAGCGCGGACACGTCGAGCCGCACACCGGCGGGCTCCTCGGTACGCGTGCACGTGCCGGCGCCCGCGTCCAGCCGGTAGCGGCCGCCCGCCGGGCCGGTGGGGTCGTCGACGTCCAGCACGAGCACCCCGGGCACCTCGTACGTCCGCGCGCCCAGCGCCCGTACGACGTCCAGGACGCGCACCCACAGGAAGTCCGCGGCCGACACCGGCCGGGCCGCCCGCGCGTCGGGCAGCAGCTCCGGCAGCAGGTCGTCGGGGGCTCGGTTGCCGGTGCGGACCTTCAGCACCCAGTCGATGGAACACAGGAAGTGCCACAGCGCCCGCTCGGCCTGCGGGGTCGCCGCGAGGAAGTCGACGACCTGGACGGTGTTCAGCGGGGTCTTCGCGTCCGTCCAGTGGTCGTCGGCCTGGTAGACGGCCAGCCCCGCCACCTCGCCGGCCGCGTCCCGGTACACGGCCTGCATCTTCTCCCTGTACGGGCGGTGCGACATCTGCTCCAGGCCCGTCTTCAGGCTCCACCAGCGCGCGTCCCGGTCGACCATGCCGTGGCGGGAGGCCCGCAGCCGCTCGTGCAGGGCGGGACCCACGCGCCGCACCTCGGCGGCGTCGACCAGGTCGATCCGGCCGCCGTCCACCGGCGCCGGGCGGCTGCGGTCCAGGCCGGTGCGGGCGACGTCGACCTCCCACTCGGCGTGGACGGTCGCGGCGCCGTAGCCGTAGCGCCCGTAGATCGGGTACTCGGCGGCGATCAGGGTGGACAGGACGTCACCGCGCGCGTGGGCGGCGGCCAGTTCGGCCTCCATCATGCGCGTCAGCACGCCCTGGCGGCGGTGGGTGGGCAGCACGGCCACGTTCGAGATCGCGCTGCTCCCGACGGCGGCGCCGCCGGGGACGGTCAGTTGCTGGGCGAAGGAGCGGAAGGTGGCGACGCACCGCCCGGTCTGCTTGTCGAAGGCCCCTTGTATGCGCGCGAGATCGCCGTTCGCGGCGCGCTGGGCCACATCGGATTCCGTCGGGATGACCGGGGTCAGGAAGCCCGTGTTCAGCGTGGTGAGCCAGGCAGGGAGTTCGGATGCGGCGATCGGCCGCACATCAGCGCTCATAACCGGCCACGCTAACCGCCGCTCCCGGGCCCGGTCGCCCCAATTTCGCCGCCGCCCGGACCGCGCCCACGCCTACTCCTACGCCAGCAGGTCGTCCACCTGCGCCTCGCCCTCGCGGTACCGGCGGGTGATCTCCGCGCTGGAGTCGTCGGCCATCCGCTGGAGCTGCTGCCGGCGCCGCGAGACCTGCTGCTCGTAGCGGACCAGCCGGCCCATCGCGTCGTGCAACTCCCCGTCGGTGCGGGCCTCCAGGTCGGACAGCTCCACGTCGGACAGCATCTCCGCCGCCAGCAGCCGGTACTCCTCGTTGTGCGGGGTGCCGAGGGTGACGTGCCGGGCGGAGGCGCTGCGGGTCGACGGGGCGTCGGCGAGGATCTCCGAGAGCCGGTCCACCACCGGCGCCTCGGGGTCCGTACGACGGGCCAGCTCGGCGCGCAGGATGTCGATGCGGCCCTGCAGGAGTCTGCGTACGTAGCTCAGGTCGGCCTCGTCGCGCTGCGCGTCGCGCCGCATCGCGCGCAGCTCGGGCAGGCCGAGGGCGGTGGCGGGGGTGGTCGGCCCCAGCGGCTCGCCGGTGCGCTGCGCGGGAGGCCGCCCCGTGATGCCCGCGGGGGTGTCCGGAGCGGGTGACGCGGGTGCAGGTGCGGAGGTACCAGAAGTGTTCATGACGTTGTATCCGTCCCCTCGACCGGTGCTGGGGGCACCGCCTGCGTGCATCGTGCCACTCTCCGTGGTGCGTACGCAGTCCCAGTCCACCCGATCGGCCCCGGACGGGTGCAAGCCTGGTACACAGGTGGTATGCGAGCAGTGGTGCAGAGGGTGGACGGCGCGAGCGTCGTGGTGGCCGGGGAGACGGTCGGCGAGATCGTCGGCGAGGGGCTGTGCGTGCTGGTGGGGGTGACCCACGACGACACCCCGGAGAAGGCGGCGCTGCTGGCGCGCAAGCTGTGGTCCGTGCGGATCCTGGAGGCGGAGAAGTCCTGCAGTGACGTGGACGCGCCGCTGCTGGTGATCTCGCAGTTCACGCTGTACGGGGACGCCCGCAAGGGCCGTCGCCCCACGTGGAACGCGGCCGCGCCCGGGCCGGTGGCCGAGCCGCTGGTCGACGAGGTCGTGGCGCAGCTGCGGGCGCTGGGCGCGACGGTGGCGACGGGGCGGTTCGGCGCGGACATGCGGGTCTCGCTGACGAACCACGGCCCGTTCACCATCGTCATCGACATCTGAGCCTCAGGAAGCCGCAGGGCTCCTACGGGGCTACGACGACCTCCTGCGCGGCGGCCGTGTTCCCGGCCAGCAGCGGGGCGTCGACCGGGACGTTCCGCTTGACCAGGGCGAGTGCGATCGGGCCGAGCTCGTGGTGGCGCACGGCCGTGGTGACGAAGCCGAGCTGGCGGCCGTCCTCGCCGTCCGCGGCGAGGCGTACGGGTGTCCCGTGCGCGGGGAGCAGCACCTCGGAGCCGTCCAGGTGCAGGAAGACCAGGCGGCGCGGGGGCTTCCCCAGGTTGTGGACGCGGGCCACCGTCTCCTGGCCCCGGTAGCAGCCCTTCTGGAGGTGCACGGCGGTGCCGATCCAGCCCAGCTCGTGCGGGATGGTGCGGTGGTCGGTCTCCAGGCCGACGCGCGGGCGGTGGGCCTCGACGCGCAGGGCCTCGTAGGCGAGGAGCCCGGCGGCGGGGCCGTGGGCGGCGGCGAAGGCCTCCAGCTGCGGGCGGGGCAGGAAGACGTCCCGGCCGTACGCCGTCTCGCGTACGACGTGCTCCTTCGCCACCTCGGCGATGGAGCCGGCCGGGAGGTGGACGACGGCGAAGTCGTCCGTGCGGTCGGCGACTTCGACGCGGTAGAAGAACTTCATCGACTCCAGGTAGCCGAGGAGCGCCTCCTCGGTGCCGGGCTCGACGTGCGCCCAGACCGTCTCGCCGTCGTCGACGAGGTAGAGGGCGTGCTCGATGTGCCCGTTCGCGGAGAGGATCAGCGCCTCGGTGGCCTGTCCGGCGGGGAGGTCGCTGACGTGCTGGGTGAGCAGCAGGTGCAGCCAGCTCAGCCGGTCCGCTCCGGTGACGGTGACGACCCCGCGGTGGGACAGGTCGACGAAGCCGCGGCCGTCGGCGAGGGCGCGCTGTTCGCCGTAGAGCTCTCCGTAGTGGGCGGCGACGCCCTCGTCACGGCCTTCGGCCGCTACGGCGCCGGGGAGATGGAGCAAGGGGCTGCTGGTCATGCCACCAGCCTACGACCCCGCTACGCGGAGCCCTCCTGGCGCTTGGCCGCCGCGCACTTCTCGCAGAGCCCGAAGATCGCGAAGTGCTTCATGTCGGTCTCGAAGCCGAAGGTGGCGCGCAGCTTCGCCGTGAACTCGTCGGCGATGCCCACGTCGGCCTCGATGACGCCGGTGCATTCGCGGCAGACGAGGTGGATGTGGTGGTGCCGGTCGGCGAGGTGGTAGGTGGGGGCTCCGTGCCCGAGGTGGGCGTGGGAGACCAGTCCGAGCTCCTCCAGGAGCTCCAGGGTCCGGTAGACGGTGGAGATGTTCACCCCGGAGGCCGTCTTGCGGACCTCCACGAGGATCTCGTCGGGGCTGGCGTGCTCCAGGGCGTCGACCGCTTCGAGCACGAGCTGCCGCTGCGGTGTCAGCCGGTAGCCGCGCTGCCGCAGATCGCTCTTCCAGTCGGTGGTCACCACCCGGCCAGTGTAAGCGCGGAAAGGGGACCGCGGTCAGCCCGCGGTCCCCTTCCTGATGCCTGTGCCCGGGGGAGGCTCAGCGGAAGAAGGCGATGCCGTCTTCCGGGAGCTCCGGGAGGTTGCGCGCCATGTCGGCGATCTCCTCCGGGGTGACGACCTTCTTGAGCTGGGCCGACTTGTACGGGCGCAGCTCGACGTCGGGGGTGGCCTTCTCCCCGACCCACATCAGGTCGCCCTTCACGTACCCGTAGAGGCGCTTGCCGCCGCTGTGCGGGCGAGCGGTGGCCGTACGCGCCACAGCGTCGGTGACCAGGTCGATCTGGGGCTTCTGGTCGGCGAGCTCTCCGTACCAGATCTCGACGACGCCCTGGTCGCGGACCATGACGATCTCGACCTTGCGGTCCTTGTCGATGCGCCAGTAGCCCGACTCGGACTCCAGGGGGCGCACCTTGTTGCCCTCGGCGTCGAGCACCCAGGTGTGGGAGTGGTACTCCAGGAAGTCCCGGCCGTCGTGGCTGAAGACGATTTCCTGGCCGAAGTTGCACTTCTCCTCGCCGGGGTAGTCGAACACGCCGGCGCCTTCCCAGGTGCCGAGGAGGAAGGCGAGGGGGACGAGGCCCGGGTTCAGGTCGGACGGGATCTGGATCATGGTTGGCTGCTCAGGCGATCTGTGGGAGGGGTTCCGGGGCGGTCGGCTGGGCGGATGCTCAGCGCTGACCCTGGTACAGCTTCTTGACGGCCAGGCCGGTGAAGGCGAGGACGCCGACGCAGACCAGGACCAGCAGGGAGGTGAAGACTGCCTCAAGCACGGGGTGCTCCTCGGAGGATTCGGTGCGGGTGGACGGGGCCGGTCCCCAAGCCTACTGGCCCGGGGCCCGGCGCACCGTGTGAGGTAGGCCGTAGCGGTTCAGTGGAGCAGCCGGTCCTGGAGGATCACCGTCTGGTGGAGCGGTACGGCCAGGGCGCCGCCCTTGCGGGTCTGGAGGATCACCGCCCGGACGTCGCCCTTCTCGACGCAGCCGACCCTGGTCTGCTCGTCGCCGAAGGGGACGGACTCCTTCCGTGCCCCGCGCCGCCGCGGCCGCACGACGATAGGCGGCGTTCAGTCTTCCGGACGCCGCTTTCCGTCCAGTTCGTCCCACCACTCGTCCGATTTCGGATCGCCCGAGGGGTCGTCCCACCAGCGGTCTTCCGGCCCCCGCCGGTTCGCCACCATCGCGGCGACCGGCGGAATGACCATGGCGACCACGCACAGCGCGACCGCGGCCTCCACCGAGAAAAGCCGCACGAAGGACCAGGCGGAGACGAAAAGGAAGAGGCATCCGCCCATCAGCAGGAAATACGCCCGCCGGCGCCGCGCGTACATGTTTCCAGCGTAGGGCGGGCCACTGCGGGCACAAGGGCGGACGGCGCGAAGGGCCGCACCCCGTTCCAGTGGCGTCCAACCCCCGGGGGTGCGGCCCTTCGGCCGGTTCAGCTGTCGGTCCGCAGCGGCAGACCTCGGTGTGTCAGACCGCGATGGCGACGTCCGTCACGCCGCCGGCCTCGGCGACCACGACGGCGCGGTCGGCCTGGGCACCCGGGACGAGCGCCCGCAGCGTCCAGGAGCCGGTGGCCGCGTAGAAGCGGAACTGGCCGGTCGCGGAGGTCGGGACCTCGGCGGTGAACTCGCCGGTCGAGTCCAGCAGGCGGACGTAGCCGCTGATGGGCTCGCCGTCCTTGGTCACCTGGCCCTGGATCGCGGTCTCACCGGGCTTCAGCGTCGCGAGGTCGGGCCCGCCGATCTGTGCTCCACACATGTTCTCTGTCCTGTCCTGGAGAGGTTCTGCTGCTACGGAGGCGGGCGTCGCGTGCCCGGCCGGGATTACTTGTTGGGGCCGAGCTCGATCGGCACGCCGACCAGCGAGCCGTACTCGGTCCAGGAGCCGTCGTAGTTCTTGACGTTCTCCTGGCCCAGGAGCTCGTGCAGCACGAACCACGTGAGCGCGGAGCGCTCGCCGATGCGGCAGTAGGCGATGGTGTCCTTCGCCAGGTCCACCTGCTCGGCCTCGTAGAGGGCGGTCAGCTCCTCGTCGGACTTGAAGGTGCCGTCGTCGTTGGCGTTCTTCGACCACGGGATGTTGCGGGCGCTCGGCACGTGGCCGGGGCGCTGCGACTGCTCCTGCGGGAGGTGCGCCGGGGCGAGCAGCTTGCCGGAGAACTCGTCGGGCGAACGCACGTCGACCAGGTTCAGGGAGCCGATCGCGGCCACGACGTCGTCGCGGAAGGCGCGGATCGAGGTGTCCTGGGCCTTGGCCTTGTACTCGGTGGCCGGGCGGTTCGGGACGTCCTTGCCGTCGACCAGGTCGCGGGAGTCGAGCTCCCACTTCTTGCGGCCGCCGTCGAGGAGCTTCACGTCCTGGTGGCCGTAGAGCTTGAAGTACCAGTAGGCGTAGGACGCGAACCAGTTGTTGTTGCCGCCGTAGAGGACGACGGTGTCGTCGTTGGAGATGCCCTTGGCGGAGAGGAGCTTCTCGAAGCCCTCCTGGTCCACGAAGTCACGGCGGACCGGGTCCTGGAGGTCCTGCTTCCAGTCGATCCGGACGGCGTTGGTGATGTGGTTCTTGTCGTACGCGGACGTGTCCTCGTCCACCTCGACGATCACGACGTTGGCGTCGTTCAGGTGGGCTTCGACCCAGTCGGCGTCTACGAGGACGTCGCTGCGGCTCATGGTGTTCTCCTCCGGGGCAGTTGCGGCGGGGCTGTGCTGGGGCTGCTGCGAAGCGGGCTGTGCTGGTGCGTGCCGTTCCGGGTGCGGCTCTCGGGCCCTGCGCGGGGAGGCGTCAGGGGGCAGGAGGCTGGTGCGCGGCGGTGCGGTCACGCGGATGAAGGGCCGTCGGTCCGGCCGGTGGAGCGGAAGGCTCACACCTCACATGGAGCGACAGAGCATGGCGGCGACGCGACACAGGTCCACTGCCCGCCGCTTCGTGAGGTCCGCCTGCTGATGCTTCATAGCCATGGATCGTAGGGACGAACCGGCCGCCCTGTCACCGGCGTGTCATATACCGAGACAGGATCGTCCGCATTTCGGGATGAGAAAGCCCCGGACGGCCTTCCGGCGGCCTTCCGGGGCTGGTCGGGCGGCCCGTCCTTCTGCGGATCGGACCGCCCCGTCTCACGATCCGGCCAGGGACACGTCCGAACCGCTCAGGGTGAGGTGCACACCGGACTCGTCCGAGGTCAGCGAGGAGAGCTTGAGCCCGGCCGGCAGGCCGTCGTCGATGCGGCGGTCGAAGTCGGTCCGCTTGCGCACCGCGGTCTCGATCCCCGGGATGCCCCCGCCCGGGACGGAGTCCGCCCGCACCCGGACGACCTTGGAACCGCCGGAGTCGACGAGGGCGACGGTCGACACCACGCTGTGGGTGACGGTCTTGCCGAGGAAGTCCAGGGTCGCGGTGACCTTCACCTTGTTCGGCGCCCCGCCGTAGGTGAGGACCACGCCGTTCTGGGAGGCCTTGGTGAGGTCCTCGTACGAGATCAGCGCGGTGCCCTCGGCCCGCTTGGCCGTACCGCCGTTGTAGCCCTCGTTCAGCTTCACCTCGTGGAACGAGGCCTTGAGCTCCGAGAGCCGCGTCTTGCGGCCGTCGGCGGTGACGTCGACGCCCCCGAGCTTCAGGTCGACCTGCTCCAGGTCGCGGCTGAGCGCCTGGGTCAGGAAGGGGAAGCCGTGGATCTCCACCTCGGCACTGCCCGCGAGGCCCTGGCGGGACCGGACCTGCTCGGCCAGCCGGTTCTCGGCGTAGCCGACCGCCCAGCGGTCGACGCCCACGAACAGACCCCCCAGCACCACGCCGATGATCACCACGACACGTATGAAACGCACGTGTCCCTCCCCCAACTAGTCGGTACGTACGTTCTAGTGGACCATGATCGGCCGTGAGGGCGGTGTCAGCGGCGTGGCTCCCGCGAACCGGGTGTCAGCCCACCACCCGGCCCATCAGGTAGACGGCGGGGGCCGCGGCGGCCAGCGGCAGCGCGACACCGGCCGTCATGTGGACGAACTTGGACGGGTAGTCGTACGCGGCCACGCGCAGCCCGATCAGGGCGCACACCCCGGCCGCGAGGCCCACCAGGGCCCCGCCCGCGCCCAGCCCGGTCAGCCCGCCCACCGCGATGCCCGCACCGGCCGCGGCGGCCAGCGAGACGCCGACGGAGGCCGGGGTGGGCAGCGGCAGGGCCCGTGCGAACACGGCGACCGCGACGGCGGCGGCGCCGGTGGTCACCGGCTCCCGGTCCGCGGCGAGGAAGCCCGCGCAGACGATGGCCAGCGCGGCGGAGGCCACCGAGGCCATCAGCCCGTACATCCGCTCGTCGGGGTCCGCGTGGCTGCGCAGCTGGAGCACCAGCGTCAGCAGCACCCAGGCCCCGAGCGTGCCGATGATCGCGCCGGGGGCGTACGTGCGGTCCAGCGCGAGCACCGCGCCGTCGGCGACGAGGGCTCCGGCGAAGGCCAGGACGATGCCCTGGCGGGCCGGCCACATGCCGTTGAGGCGGAACCAGCCGGCCGCGGTGAGCCCCTGGAGGGCGATCAGCGGGACGAGCAGCGCCCACTGGCCGACCGCCGCGGCACCGGCCATCAGCAGGCCGAGGGCGGCGGTCAGTATCGCCGACTGCGGACCGGGGTCGATGATCGGCGACCGGCCCTCGGCGCGGGCCTGCGCGGGGTCGACGGCGCGCAGGGTGTTGCCGCCGAGGGTCGGCGGCGAGTACTCGGCGGACGGGCCGGTCTGCGGCTGCGACTGCGGCTGCGGCTGCGGCTCCGACGGGACCGGGGGCAGGTACGCGGTCTGCTCGGCCGCCCCGGCGGAATCCCGCACCGGCGGCAGGTACGCCGTCTCGGCGGCGGCCGGGGCGCCCGCGGACCACGCGTCCGGCGCGGGGGCCTGCGGCTGCACCGGCGGCAGGTACGCGGTCTGCTCGGCCGCCCCGGCGGGCTCCCGCACGGGCGGCAGGTAGGCCGTCTCTGCGGCGGCGGAGGCGCCCGCGGAACCGGCGCCCCGGGGCTCGTCGCGGAACCAGCCGTCCGGCGCGGCGCCCTGCGGCTGCACCGGGGGCAGGTACGCGGTCTGCTCGGCCGCCCCGGCGGACTCCCGCACGGGCGGCAGGTACGCCGTCTCTGCGGCGGCCGCGGAGGGCGCACCGCCCCCGGTGGCGTCCGGCCACGGCACGGCCGGCGCCTGCGGCTGCTGCGGCTGCACCTGGGCCGGCTCGTCGCGGAACCAGCTGTCGGGCACGGCGGACTGCGGCTGCTGCTGGGCCGGCACGGGCGGCAGGTACGCCGTCTGCGCGGCCGCGTCGGCGGGCCAGCCGCCCTGCGCGGGAGCCTGCGGCTGCTCGTCGCGGAACCAGCCCTCGGGCGCCGCCGGCTGCTGCTGGGCCGGCACCGGCGGCAGGTACGCCGTCTCGGCGGCCGCCGCGGAGGGCGCACCGCCCCCGGTGGCGTCCGGCCACGGCACGGCCCCGCCGGGGGTCTGCCCCCACTGCCCCTGCGGAGCCGGGGCCTGGGCCTGGGCCTGCGCCTGCGCCGGGGCGGCCGGCTGGCCGGGCACCGAGCCCAGCGGCGGCTGCACCGGCTGGTAGCCGGTCTCCCAGGTGTCGGCCTGCCAGGTCTGGGTGGAGTACGGGTCCTGCTCGGCGGCCTGCTGCCGCTGCTGCCGCTGCTGTTCTTCGGGAGTGCTCATCGGTTTCCGCTCACCCGCCCGCGAACGGCGGGAGCACCTCGACGGTGCCCCCCTCGGTCAGCAGGACGGCATCGTGCGGGCGCTTGCCCACGGGCTCGTCGTTCACGAGGAAGGAGCAGCGCTGCAGGACCCGGGTGAGTTCCCCCGGATGGCGGTCCCGCACGGCGTCGAGCGCCTCGGCCAGTGTGTGCGCCGAGTACGGCTCCTCCGCCGTCTCGGCCGCGGCTTTCGCCGCCGCCCAGTAGCGGATGGTTCCGGTTGCCACTGCAGCTCCTATCGGTCGGCTCCGTCGGCTCTCTACCGTCGGCCTCCATGATGACCCCTCCGGCCCGTCACCCCGGCGTGCCTCAGCGCGCCGTCCGTGCGCCCGGAGGCCCCGCAGGACCGGTCGGCGGACCGCTCGATCCGGCGAAACCAGGGCATACGCAGGAGGAAGGCGTGGCGCGAACCACAGAATGCGGTGCACGGCAGCCCTCGGCCCCGAAAGGGCCGGTGGGCTATTCTGGCGGCGTAGAGGATCCGGGCAACGTAGCCCCCGGGTCCTTTTGTGCTTTCAGCACGTTGAACGGACCGAGAACAGTGGTATCCGTCCGGACCCCAGGGCGCGGGGGCCGAGGCGGGTGCCAGGCAAGGCGTACGAAGCAGTACCACGCACGTCCTCGACGGGACCGAGGAGGAACCGACGTGATGGACCAGCGAAGCAAACAGGAGCACGGCCGCCCGAACCGGGCAGGTGGCCGGGCATGAGCTCTCTCCTCCTGTTGACCAATGCCCTGCAGCCGTCGACCGAGGTGCTGCCCGCACTCGGCCTGTTGCTGCACAACGTCCGGGTGGCCCCCGCCGAGGGACCGGCCCTGGTGGACACCCCCGGCGCGGACGTGATCCTCGTCGACGGCCGCCGCGACCTGCCGCAGGTGCGGTCGCTGTGCCAGCTGCTGCGGTCCACCGGACCGGGCTGCCCGCTGATCCTGGTGGTCACCGAGGGCGGCCTCGCCGCCGTCACAGCCGACTGGGGCATCGACGACGTACTCCTCGACACCGCCGGCCCCGCCGAGGTCGAGGCGCGGCTGCGGCTGGCCACCGGCCGCCAGCAGCTGGGCTCGGACGACTCTCCCATGGAGATCCGCAACGGCGACCTGTCGGTCGACGAGGCGACGTACAGCGCGAAGCTGAAGGGCCGGGTCCTGGACCTCACCTTCAAGGAGTTCGAGCTGCTGAAGTACCTCGCCCAGCACCCGGGCCGGGTCTTCACCCGCGCCCAGCTCCTCCAGGAGGTCTGGGGCTACGACTACTTCGGCGGCACCCGGACGGTCGACGTCCACGTACGGCGGCTGCGGGCCAAGCTCGGCCCGGAGCACGAGTCCCTGATCGGTACCGTCCGCAACGTCGGCTACCGCTTCGTCACCCCGGAGAAGGTGGAGCGCGCGGCCGCCGAAGCCGCGGCGAAGCAGGCATCCGGAAAGGGCGCGGGGCAGGCCCCGGCACAGGCCGCGGACCTTACGAGCGGACCC
The DNA here is from genome assembly GCF_055602105.1 of Streptomyces sp. NPDC037421. NCBI lineage: Bacteria > Bacillati > Actinomycetota > Actinomycetes > Kitasatosporales > Streptomycetaceae > Streptomyces > Streptomyces sp. NPDC037421. The sequence goes on along the minus strand of NZ_JBVJWV010000014.1, from coordinate 39,206 downwards.
GTAGCCCGTTCGGAGGAAGCTCCTGTGACCATCCAGTCGGCCAAACACCCTGCCCAGAGGTAGGTCACCCCGCGTAGACTGCCGCGCGTGGCCAAGGTGACGCGGGATGACGTTGCACGACTTGCGGGTACGTCTACCGCCGTCGTGAGCTACGTCATCAACAACGGACCCCGGCCGGTCGCCCCGGCCACGCGCGAGCGTGTACTCGCCGCGATCAAGGAGCTCGGGTACCGGCCCGACCGCGTGGCCCAGGCCATGGCGTCCCGCCGGACCGACCTCATAGGCATGATCGTCCCCGACGCCCGCCAGCCGTTCTTCGCGGAGATGGCGCACGCGGTCGAGCAGGCCGCCGCCGAGCGCGGAAAGATGGTCCTGGTCGGGAACTCCGACTACCGGGACGAGCGCGAGGTCCACTACCTGCGCGCCTTCCTCGGCATGCGGGTGTCGGGGCTGATCCTGGTCAGCCAGGGCATGAGCGAGCGCGCCGCCTCGGAGATCGACGCCTGGGACGCGCGGGTGGTACTGCTGCACGAGCGGCCCGAGGCGATCGACGACGTCGCGGTCGTCACGGACGACATCGGCGGCGCGCAGCTCGCGACGCGGCACCTGCTGGAACACGGGCACGAGTACGTCGCCTGCATCGGCGGCATCGAGAACACCCCCTCGGTCGGCGACCCGGTCGCCGACCACGTCGAGGGCTGGCGCCGGGCCATGCTGGAGGCCGGGCGGTCGGTCGAGGGCCGGCTCATCGAGGCCCCGTACAACCGCTACGACGCCTACCGGGTCGCCCTGGAGGTCCTGGCCCGGCCCGACCGGCCGACGGCGATCTTCTGCGCGACGGACGACCAGGCCATCGGGGTGCTGCGCGCCGCGCGCGAGCTGCGCATCGACGTCCCCGAGCAGCTGGCGGTGGCCGGCTTCGACGACGTCAAGGAGGCGGCCCTGACGGACCCGCCGCTGACGACGATCGCCTCGGACCGCCCGGCGATGGCCCGCGCGGCGGTGGACCTCGTCCTGGACGACGCCCTCCGCGTGGCCGGCTCCCGCCGTGAGCGGCTGAAGCAGTTCCCGTCGGCCCTGGTGATCCGCCGCAGCTGCGGCTGCCGGTAGGAGCCCCCGACCCCCGCCGGCCACCGCTCACGCGGCTCGGCCGAGCCGTCGGCGCGCCAGGTCCTTATATCCGGCATACACGGTTCTGTCGGGCTTCTCAGCCGGGACTCAGAAAGCTCTCATGATCCGCGGGCAGGGTCGTGGACATGACCGAGAGCTTCCGCCGCGAAGGCGAGTACCCGAACGAGAACGGCCCGGCCCAGAGCGCGCCCTTCGGGGACGACTGGCAGCGGGGGCGCGAGCGGCTGGCGCGGGACGCCGGGGCCGGGGCCTATCCGCCGCCGCCCTCGTACCCCCCGGCCGCCGCCCCGGCTCCCGGCTGGCACGAGGCGCACCAGCCGCCGGTGATCCAGGGCGAGACCGTCCCGGCCGGCGGCAGCGGCGGGAACGGCGGGTGGAACACCTGGGGCTCCGCCGCCCCCGCCGGCCCCGCGCACGCGGCCCGCGCCAAGCGGCCCGTCGCGCTGCTCGCGGCCGTCGCCCTCGCGGCGGCCGTGGTCGGCGGCGGTACGGCCGTCGCCGTGCAGCAGTTCCTCGGGCAGGCCGGCGCCGCCGTCGGCGGCGTCAACGGCACCAACGTCTCGCAGTCCAGCAACGGCACCGTCTCCGGCGTGTCCGAGCAGGTGAGCCCGTCCGTCGTCCGCATCGACACCCGCACCGCCTCCGGCCAGGGCACCGGCTCCGGCATCGTGCTCACCGCCGACGGCGAGATCGCCACCAACAACCACGTCATCAACGGCGCCTCCGAGATCCAGGTGACGATGAGCGACGGGAAGAAGTACAACGCCAAGGCGGTCGGGACCGACCCCGGCAAGGACCTCGCCCTCGTCAAGCTCCAGGGGGCCAGTGGGCTCAAGCCCGCCAAGCTCGGCGACTCCGACCGGCTCAAGGTCGGCGACCAGGTCGTCGCCATCGGCTCCCCCGACCGCCTCACCGGCACCGTCACCAGCGGCATCGTCTCCGCGCTGAACCGCGAGGTGAACGTGCCGAAGTCCGAGGACCGCCAGCAGCAGAGCCCGCAGCGGCAGCGCGGCGGCGGCTGGCCGTTCTCGTACGACGGTCAGCAGTTCAACGGTGACACCGGCTCGGACACCACCTCGTACAAGGCCATCCAGACCGACGCCTCCCTCAACCCCGGCAACTCCGGCGGCGCCCTCTTCAACATGAACGGCGAGATCGTCGGCATGCCCTCCGCGATCTACTCGCCCTCCAGCGACGGCGCCGGCGCCGGGAGCGTCGGCCTCGGCTTCGCCATCCCGGTCAACACGATCAAGGCCGACCTCGACTCCCTCCGCAAGGGTGGCAGCGGAGGCGGCGGGAGCAGCCGGAACGGCGGCTCCGACAGCAGCGGCAACGGCTTCGGCATCTCCTTCTGACACCCTGGGACGTGCCGCGCGCACCGACCACCACCCCTGGGGGACCCCGATGGCTGCACCCACCGCGACCGGCGCCGAAGGCGACCCGCAGCGGATCCTCGTCGTCGACGACGAGCCGGCCGTACGCGAGGCCCTGCGCCGCAGCCTCGCCTTCGAGGGGTACGGCGTACGGACCGCCGTCGACGGGCTCGACGCCCTCGACCAGGCGGCCGCGTACGCCCCCGACCTGATCGTCCTCGACATCCAGATGCCCCGGATGGACGGGCTGACGGCCGCCCGCCGGCTGCGCGCCTCCGGCAGCGTCACCCCGGTGCTGATGCTGACCGCCCGCGACACCGTCGGCGACCGCGTCACCGGCCTCGACGCGGGCGCCGACGACTACCTCGTCAAGCCGTTCGAGCTGGACGAGCTCTTCGCCCGCGTCCGCGCGCTGCTGCGCCGCAGCTCCTACGCCGTCCCCGCCGCCGGTCCGGAACCGGCCGGGGACGCCCTCGCCTTCGGTGACCTGCGCATGGACCTCGCCACCCGCGAGGTCACCCGGGGCGGGCGCCCGGTGGAGCTGACCCGTACGGAGTTCACCCTGCTGGAGATGTTCCTGGCGCACCCGCGCCAGGTGCTGACCCGCGAGCAGATCCTCAAGACGGTGTGGGGCTTCGACTTCGAGCCCAGCTCCAACTCCCTGGACGTGTACGTGATGTACCTGCGCCGCAAGACCGAGGCGGGCGGCGAGCCGCGCCTGGTGCACACCGTGCGCGGGGTCGGGTACGTCCTGCGAGCGGGCGAGGGCGGGCCCGAATGACGGGTCCGGCCGCCAGGTTCCGCGCGTTGCCGCTGCGCTCCCGGCTGGCGCTGCTGGTCACCGTCGCGGTCGCGGTCGCCGTCGCTGCGGTGGCGGGGGTGTCCTGGGTGATGGTGCGGGCGCAGCTGAACGACCAGCTGAACCAGTCCCTGGTGGCCACCGACCCCAGCGAGCAGGTGCTCCGCACCCTGCGCGAGGGCTGCACGCTGCGCCCGCCGCCGAACCAGATGGACATCGCCGGGGACCTGAACGCGACCGTGCAGATCGTCACCGCCGAGGGCGGTCGCTGCTGGGTGAGCGGGCGCACGGACCTGCCCGCCACCCAGATCGACAAGGACGTCGCGGCCGGCCGCATCACCGGCAGGCTGCACGACGCCACCACCGCCGACGGCGACAGGATGCGCGTCTACACGATCGGCCGGCGCCTCACCACCGGCGGGCCGACCTTCGGGATCTCCATCGCCAAGCCCCTCGCCGACATCGACAAGCCCCTGTCCACCCTGGCCTGGGTGCTGCTCCTGGTCTCCGGCATAGGGGTCGTGGGCGCGGGTGCGGCCGGCCTGTGGGTGGCCCGTACGGGGCTGCGGCCCGTGGACGAGCTCACCGGGGTCGTCGAGCACGTGGCCCGCACCGAGGACCTGACGGTGCGGATCCCGGACGAGGGCGACGACGAGATCGCCCGCCTGTCGCGGTCCTTCAACGCGATGACCGCCGCGCTCGCCTCCTCCCAGGAGCGCCAGGCCCAGCTGATCGCGGACGCCGGGCACGAGCTGCGTACGCCGCTCACCTCGCTGCGCACCAACATCGAGCTGCTCGCGCGCAGCGAGGAGACCGGCCGGGCCATCCCGCCCGAGGACCGCAGGGAGCTGCTGGCCTCGGTCAAGGCGCAGATGACGGAGCTCGCCGCGCTGATCGGGGACCTCCAGGAGCTGTCCCGCCCGGACGCGGCCCCGCACGCCCCGCTCGGGGTGGTGGCCCTGCACGAGATCGCCGCCTCGGCGCTGTCCCGGGCCCGGCTGCGCGGACCCGAGCTGCGGTTCGGCTCCGCCCTGGAGTCCTGGTACGTACGGGGCGAGGCGGCGGCGCTGGAGCGGGCGGTGGTCAACCTGCTGGACAACGCCGTGAAGTTCAGCCCGCCCGGCGGTGCGGTCGAGGTCTCGCTGCGCGCGGGCGAGCTGACCGTACGCGACCACGGGCCGGGCATCCCGCCCCAGGACCTCCCGTACGTCTTCGAACGGTTCTGGCGCTCCGAGTCGGCCCGCGCCCTGCCCGGCAGCGGGCTGGGCCTGTCCATCGTGGCCCGTACGGCCGCCCGCTCGGGCGGCAGCGCCGAGCTGCGCGCGGCCGCGGACGGGGCGGGCGGCACGGAGGCGGTCCTGCGCATCCCGGGCGCGCCGACGCCGCCGCCGTCAGTTGTGCCGGATCAGTGAGGCGACCAGGCCGGAGCGGGTGTTCGGGAAGTCCATCGGGACGATGCCGAGGCCGGTGCGGCCGGCCAGTTCGGCGCCGTCGACGAAGCCGTGGACCTGCGGGTTCAGCCGGTCGGAGTTCCAGCGCGGGGGCATGTACGCGGCGGTGCTGACGTAGTTGACGAAGAGCTTTCCGGGTTCCCGGACGGCCTTGCGGAAGTGGTCCTCGATGCGGCCGCGCTTGGCGAAGGGCTCGGTGTTGTAGTCGTCCTGGATGGCGAAGACGCCGCCGTCGCCGTAGCGCAGGCCGGGCAGGCCGGCGTTGTCGGCGAGCAGGACGACCCTGCCGCGGGCCTGGCCGAGGGCGGGCAGGGTGTCGGAGATCCGGAAGAGCGGGCGCCAGCCGCGGTTGTCGAGGTAGTCGTCGAAGACGGCGCGGAAGGTCGCGTCGGAGTCGGAGGAGTACTCCTGCTTTACCCGCATCAGGACCGTCTCCGAGGGGTGCGCGGCGAGGAAGTTCCGGCAGGCGTCGAGGACGTCGCCGAACATCAGGTCCTGGAAGAACGAGCCGTGGTGGATGGCGAACGAGCCGCCCGTGACCCGGCAGCGGACGTCGAGGAAGCGGATGCCGGAGTCGAGCTGCTGGGCGATGGAGGTGTTCTGGCAGGCGACGTAGAGGCCGCCCTTGGTGGCTCCGGAGTCGTGGGTGCCGGGGACGGTCATCCGCTGGAGGGCGGTGGAGTCGGCGAGTCCGGCCATCCAGTCCTGGGTGCCGAGGGCCCTCGCGGAGGCGGGGGCCGCGGAGGCCGGTGCCGCCGCGCCGAGTCCGAGGAGCGCGCCCGCGCCCACCGCCGTGGCCCCGGCGAGGAAGGCCCGCCGGTCCAGTGCCGTGCCGCCCGCGCCCGTACCCGCGCCCGTACCTCTGCCCATGCCCATGCCCCGCCCCTTCGCCGACCCGGTGATGGGACCGGATTATGGCGTGCGGGACCGGTTTTTACTACCCGTCGGTAGGTGCGGGCTCTTCCAGCAACTCGGCCATCCTGCGCAGCCCTTGGGCGAGCTCGGGCCCCGTCGGCGCCTGCTCGGGGTCGGTCAGGGCCTGCACCATCACCCCGCTCAGCAGCGCGAGGTGCACCGACCCGAGGGCCCGTACGTCCTCGTCCGTCACCGCCTCCTCGGACACCCCGGCCAGGTGCGCGGCCACCATCCGCCGGGAGCGGCGCTGCCCCTCGGCCAGGATCGACAGCAGCTCGGGCGAGGACTGGGCGTGCACGAAGGCCTCGATGTTGGCGGTCCACAGCCAGCGCATGTCGAGGAAGTCCCGGATCTTGCGGTCCCAGGTGTCCGCGTACCGCTCCGCCGCGGTGTCGCCCTCCCCCGCGAGCCGGCCGGAGCCGGCGGCCCAGTCGTCCATCGCGGCGAACAGCGCCTGGTTGAGCAGCGCCTCGCGGGACCCGAAGTGGTAGCCGATCGCGGCCATGCTCACCTGCGCCGCCGAGGCGATGTCGCGCACGGTCGTGCGCGAGTAGCCCTTCTCCTCAAGGCAGCGGCGCGCGCCGGCCAGCAGGTCCTCGCGATTTCCCATGCTCCGGATGGTATCCGCGCCCCCTCGGCCAGGATTAGGGCAAGCGCGCAAGACGTGCGTATTGCACGCTTGCCCAAACACTGGCAGGGTGATGCCCGTAACCACCGCAGGCAACGAAAACGGGGAGATACGAACCATGCGCGACACGCTGAGCATCGACGGACGCACGCTCTCGTACCTGGACTTCGGCGGCACCGGCCGGCCGCTCCTCGCCCTCCACGGCGGCATGTCCGAAGCCGCCGCCTTCACCGGCCTCGCCGCCGCCCTGGGCGACGAGTGGCGGGTCATCGCCCCCGACCAGCGCGGCCACGGCGACTCCGACCGCGCCCCGCACTACCGCCGCGACGGGTACGTCGCCGACGCCGTCGCCCTCCTCGACCACCTCGGGCTCACCGAGCCCGTCACCCTCCTCGGCTACTCCCTCGGCGGCACCAACGCCTACCACCTGGCCGCGGCCCACCCCGACCGGATCGGCGCCCTGATCGACGTGGACGCCACCGTGGCCATCGACATCCCCGCCGGACCGCAGTGGTTCGACTTCCTCCACGGACTCCCGTACACCGCACCCACCCGCGAGGAACTGCTCGCCGACGTCGGCCCGGCCGCCCTGCCGTTCGTCGCCGATGCCCTGCGCCCGCTCCCCGACGGCAGTGGCTGGCGGCTGCCGTTCCACGGGCAGGACATGCTCGACTCCATCCACGCCTGCGCGGGCGACCACTGGGACACCTGGACCGCGAGCACCTGCCCGGCGCTGCTGATCCACGGCAGCCGCAGCCAGGCGCTCACCCAGGCCGTGGCCGACGCGATGGTGAGCCGGCGCCCGGGGACCTCGTACACGGCCCTGGAGGGCGACCACTTCCTGCCCTTCACGGACCCGGAGGGGTTCCACGCGGCCGTCGGCAAGTTCCTGGCGACCCTCTAGCAACGCGCCGAGGGGGCGGCGGGCCGAATCCGGCCCACCGCCCCCTCGGGGACGTGCTGCTTACCGCGTACTACTTGACGACCGTGATGCGGTCCGCCGCCGGCGGGGCGATCGGGGCCGCCGCCGTCGACTTCGCCAGGTAGGCGTTGAAGGCGTCCAGGTCGGACGCGCCCACCAGCTTGTTCTTGTGCTCCTTCAGCACGGTGAAGCCGTCGCCGCCGCCCGCGAGGAACTCGTTCATCACGACCCGGTAGGTCTTGGCGGGGTCGATCGCCGCGCCGTTCAGCTTCACCGAGTCCACGACGATGCGGTCCGCACCCGTCTTCGTCATGTCCAGGGTGTAGGTGAAGCCCTTCGAGACCTGGAGGATCTTCGGGTTGGCGCCGTTGACCGGGCCGGTCACCTGCTGCTGGAGCGCGGTGATCAGCTGCGCGCCGGTCAGGTCCACGATGTTCATCAGGTTGTTGAACGGCTGGACCGTGTACGACTCGCCGTACGTCACGACACCGTCGCCCTCGTCACCCGCGGCCTTGTAGGCCAGGTCGGCACGGATGCCGCCCGGGTTCATGATGGCCAGCTGCGCGCCGCCCTTGTCCGCCGGGGCCGTGGCCTCCAGCTGCGCGTCGGCGATCAGGTCGCCGAGCGGCTTCTCCGGCGCCTCCGAGCCGCGGCCCGGGATGTCGGCGGAGATGTAGCCCATCGGACGGTTCGCCACCGGGGCGGCGAGCGCCTTCCAGCGGGTGATCAGCTCGGACATGTCCGGAGCCTTCGGCTGCTCGCGGCCGACGACCTTGTTCACCGGCTTCGGCGACTTGGCCGGCGTACGGACGATGTCCTTCGTGGCCCGGTCGTACGTCAGCGTGGTGTCCGTGAACAGCCGGCCGTACGAGGCGGCCGAGGTGACCGTACGCGGGTTGCCCGCCGGGTCGGGGATGTTGCACGAGTACGCCTGGTGGGTGTGGCCCGTCACCAGCGCGTCGACCTTCGGGTCGACGTTCTTGGCGATGTCGACGATCGCACCCGAGATGCCCGCGCCGGCGCCCGGCACGTCGCAGTCGTAGTTGTACGCGCCGCTCGCGGGCAGACCGCCCTCGTGGATCAGCGCCACGATCGACTTCACGCCCTGCTTGTTCAGCTCGGCGGCGTACTTGTTGATCGTCTCGACCTCGTCGCCGAACTTCAGGCCCTTGACGCCCTCGGCGGTGACGACGTCCGGAGTGCCCTCCAGGGTGACGCCGATGAAGCCGATCTTCACGTCCCCCTTCTTCCAGATGAAGGTGGGCGACATCATCGGACGCTTGGTCTTCTCGTCCGTCACGTTCGCGGCGAGGTACTGGAACTGCGCACCGGTGAAGGTCTTGCCGTACTCGAAACAGCCTTCAGTCGGGTGACAACCGCCGTACGCCATCCGGCGCAGCTCGGTCTTGCCCTCGTCGAACTCGTGGTTGCCGACGCTCGACACGTCGAGGTTCAGCTTGTTGAGCGCCTCGACGGTGGGCTCGTCGTGGAAGAGACCGGACAGCATCGGGCTGCCGCCGATCATGTCGCCGGCCGCGGCCGTGACGGAGTACTCGTGGCCCTTGCGGGCCTCGCGCAGGCTGGTGGCGAGGTACTCGACGCCGCCTGCGGGTATCGCCTTGGTGGTGCCGTCTGCCTGACGTTCGCTCACGGTGCCGGACGAGCCCTGCGGGGGCTCCAGCGTGCCGTGGAAATCGTTGAACGAGAGCATCTGTACGTCGACGGTGCGGCCCTTGGGAGGCGTACCGCCACCACTCGCGGCACCGGCCGGCAGTGCGGCGGCGACCATCGCGCCGGCACCCGCCGTGAGGGCGAGAGCGCCGAAGGTCAACCGGCGGACCGTACGGGGCCGTTGTGGCTTCGCTGACATTTATTCCCCTTTGTGGACAGCGAGACAACATTTGGGAGGTGCCTCGCAGCCTATGGTCAACGCGCGTAGCACGACAGGGGGTAGCGGGTTGCGAGCTGGTTACGCGCGGCCGTCGGGCGGCGGCGCCGTAGGCTCGGAACATGACTGACGCAGCAGCGGCCCTGGAGCCGGGACGGCAGATTGAGATCCTCGACGAGCTGACGGAGGAGCAGGCCGACTCCGTACTGGAGCTGATCGGGGAGGCGGCCCGCACCGACGGCACCACCGCCGTCTCCGAACAGGGCCGCCTCCAGCTGCGCGGCGGACCGCGCGAGGGCATCCGGCACTTCCTCCTCACCGACGGCGGGCGGCTGTGCGGGTACGGGCAGCTGGAGGACACCGACCCGGTGGAAGCCCCCGCCGCCGAGCTCGTCATCCACCCCGCCCTGCGCGGCCGCGGCCACGGCCGGGCCCTGGGCACCGCCCTGCTGCACGCCTCCGGCAAGCGGATCCGGGTGTGGGCGCACGGCGGGAAGTCCGCCGCGCGGCACCTCGCGCAGGTGCTCGGGCTGACCCTCTTCCGCGAACTGCGGCAGCTGCGCCGCCCCCTGGGCCCCGACGCGCCGCCGCTGCCCGAGCCGGCACTCCCGGCCGGGGTGACCGTCCGCACCTTCGTCCCCGGACAGGACGACACCGCCTGGCTCGCCGCCAACGCCGCCGCCTTCGCCCACCACCCGGAGCAGGGCGCGCTGACGCAGCGGGACCTGAACGACCGGATCACCCAGCCGTGGTTCGACGCCAAGGGCTTCTTCCTCGCGGAGCGGGAGGGCGAACTGGTCGGCTTCCACTGGACGAAGGTCCACGCCGAGGAGCAGCTGGGCGAGGTGTACGTGGTAGGAGTCCGCCCGGGCGCCCAGGGCGGCGGCCTGGGCAAGGCCCTCACCGCGATCGGCCTGCGCCACCTGGCGGAGTCGGGCCTGCCGACGGCGATGCTGTACGTCGACGCGGACAACCCGGCGGCACTGGCGGTGTACGAGGGCCTGGGCTTCACGACGCACGAGATCGACCTGATGTACCGCACGGAGAGCTGAGGTCTTCGGGGGGGGGTGGGCGGTCGGCGGTGGGCGGTGGTTGCCCACCCGCCTCCCCGGGTGCGGGGCGGGGTGGCCGGGGAGCGGTAGCCCCTGGGGCGGTCTCACAGCCGGTTTGGGGGTTTCCCGTCAGTCCCATCGTCCTTCCGTGTCGGGCCGGTCCCTCAAGGGCGCTCCCTTCGGTCGCGTCACTGCGTGATCGCCTTCGGCGACCCTTGACCGACCGTCCCGCCCCGGAAAGCCGAAAGACTGCCGGGAAACCCCCAAAAGAACGGCACGGTCGATGGTGGGAGGGACGGGTCTCTCAGCGATGAGGCGAGGGGACGGGCCATGCCCCGCCGGGCATCCGGGCCCTCAGCGTTCGAGATTCCGAACCAGGGGCGCGGCTACCCGCACCACATGACGACCGGAGCAGCGCGGGCGCGCGTGGGCGCGTCAGATCGCTACGCGCTTCTCAGATCTCGGCGACCGACGGCCGTCTTGAGGCTGGTCTGAAGCAGTTGAAATCCGTCGTGGCTTCGCACGTGGGGGCCGTCGACGTCGAGGGCGTCCAGGAGTCGGATGGCGTAGACCTCGGACATCCGCTCGACCACCTCGTCGGGTGTGAGCCACTGGACTGCCGTGCTCTCGCCAGAGAGGCGTTCTGTGCGAGTTCACCATCGCCGTCACCAACGTCGAACCCGTCTACGACCAGCCCAGGACGGCCGCCGGCCGCCAAGATCACAGAAGCGCGTAGCGATCTCATGCGCCCATCCGCTGCCCACAGCGCTCTGATCAGCATGTGGTGCGGGTATCAGCCACAGGCGGTCGGCGGACGCTGAAATCCGAGGAGCGCGTAGCGATCTGCTGCGCCTGGGGGCTCCCCGGGCCGCTCTGGTCAACATTTGGTGCGGGTGGTCGCGCCCCTGGTCCGGAATCGGGGACGTGGGGCCCGGATGCCCGGCGGGCCGGGGCCCGCCCCCTCGCCTCATCGCTGAGAGACCCGTCCCTTCTCCTTGGACCGTGCCGTTCTTTTGGGGGTTTCCCGGCAGTCTTTCGGCTTTCCGGGGCGGGACGGTCGGTCAAGGGTCGCCGAAGGCGATCACGAAGTGACGCGACCGAAGGGAGCGCCCTTGAGGGACCGGCCCGACACGGAAGGACGATGGGACTGACGGGAAACCCCCAAACCGGCTCTGATCCGGCCCCGCAGGAACCCCGCCCACCGGCCCCCGCCCCGCGCCCGGAGCCGGGTGGGCAGCCACCCCCCGGCCCCACCCCCTCGGGGGGAGACAGCGGGCCCGCGCCGCAGGCCCCGTACCCCCGCCCACCCCCGTACCCACCCCCGTACCCGCCCCCCGCCCCGTGCACCAGGCGGAGACAGGAAGCCATACGCCATTAACCGGGCATTCAGACGCGCTTGCGAGTCTCGCGACATGCAGCCCCGACTCCGTCTGACGGCAGACACTTCCGACGCGCCTGTCCTGCCGCGTGCGCGGAAGAATGGAGTCATGAGCCACCAGCCCAGCGCAGGCCCCACCGAGGTCCCCGCCCAGCACACGTCTCACTCCCCCGCAACCGGAAGCGGCAGCGGCAGCGGCAGCGGCAGCGGCAAGGCCGACGGCGACGCGAAGCCCCGCCTCGGTTCCATAGCCGCCCACCGGCCCCACACCGCCCGCGTGACCGGCCACGTCGACCTCGATCCCGACCTCGACGCCGATCTGGACGCCTACGAGGACAAGGACGACAGCGGCGAGCTTCCCGCGAACCGCTTCCTCGACCGGGAGCGCAGCTGGCTGGCCTTCAACGAGCGGGTGCTCGAACTCGCCGAGGACCCCGCGACCCCGCTGCTGGAGCGCGCCAACTTCCTGGCGATCTTCGCGAGCAACCTCGACGAGTTCTTCATGGTCCGCGTCGCCGGCCTCAAGCGCCGCATCGCGACCGGCGTCGCCACCCGTTCGGCCTCAGGCCTCCAGCCCCGTGAGGTGCTGGACCTGATCTGGACCCGCTCGCGCGAGCTCATGGCCCGGCACGCCGCGTGCTTCCAGCACGACATCGCCCCCCAGCTCGCGGAGGAGGGCATCCACCTCATCCGGTGGCCCGACCTCACCGAGAAGGAGCAGGCCCGCCTCTTCACCCTGTTCCGCAACCAGATCTTCCCGGTGCTCACCCCGCTGGCCGTGGACCCCGCGCACCCGTTCCCGTACATCTCCGGCCTCTCCCTCAACCTGGCCGTCGTCGTGCGCAACCCCGTCAGCGGCCACCGCCACTTCGCCCGCGTCAAGGTGCCGCCGATCCTCTCCCGCTTCCTGGAGGCCTCCCCGCAGCGCTACGTCCCCCTGGAGGACGTCATCGCCGCACACCTGGAGGAGCTGTTCCCCGGCATGGAGGTGCTCGCCCACCACATGTTCCGGGTGACCCGCAACGAGGACCTGGAGGTCGAGGAGGACGACGCCGAGAACCTCCTCCAGGCCCTGGAGAAGGAACTCATGCGGCGCCGCTTCGGCCCGCCCGTGCGCCTGGAGGTCGAGGAGTCCATCGACCCCGGCGTCCTGGACCTCCTCGTGCAGGAGCTGAAGGTCAGCGCCGCCGAGGTGTACCCGCTGCCCGGCCCGCTCGACCTGACCGCCCTCTTCGGGATTGCCTCGCTGGACCGGCCCGAACTGAAGTACCCCAAGTTCGTCGCCGGCACCCACCGCGACCTCGCCGAGGTGGAGTCCGCGTCCGCGCCCGACATCTTCGCCGCGCTGCGCGAACGCGACGTGCTGCTGCACCACCCGTACGACTCCTTCTCCACCTCCGTCCAGGCCTTCCTGGAACAGGCCGCCGCGGACCCGGACGTCCTCGCGATCAAGCAGACGCTGTACCGCACCTCCGGCGACTCCCCGATCGTGGACGCGCTGATAGACGCGGCCGAGTCCGGCAAGCAGGTGCTCGTCCTCGTCGAGATCAAGGCCCGCTTCGACGAGCAGGCCAACATCAAGTGGGCGCGCAAGCTGGAGGAGTCCGGCTGCCACGTCGTCTACGGGCTCGTCGGCCTCAAGACGCACTGCAAGCTCTCCCTCGTCGTCCGCCAGGAGGGCGACACCCTGCGCCGCTACAGCCACGTCGGCACCGGCAACTACCACCCCAAGACCGCCCGCCTGTACGAGGACCTCGGCCTGCTCACCGCCGACCCGCAGGTCGGCGCGGACCTGTCCGACCTCTTCAACCGGCTGTCCGGCTACTCCCGCCGCGAGACCTACCGCCGACTGCTGACCGCCCCCAAGTCCCTGCGCGACGGGCTGATCTCGCGCATCGACAAGGAGGCCGACCACCACCGGTCCGGCCGCCCGGCGTCGGTCCGGCTGAAGATGAACTCGATCGTCGACGAGGCCCTCATCGACTCCCTCTACCGGGCCTCCCAGGCGGGCGTCCCCATCGACATCTGGGTGCGCGGCATCTGCGCCGTACGCCCCGGCGTCCCCGGCCTGTCGGAGAACGTCCGGGTCCGCTCGATCCTCGGCCGCTTCCTTGAGCACTCCCGGGTCTTCGCCTTCGGCAACGGCGGCGAACCCGAGGTGTGGATCGGCAGCGCCGACATGATGCACCGCAACCTCGACCGCCGCATCGAGGCGCTGGTCAGGGTCACCGACCCGGCCCACCGCGCGGCACTGGACCGGATGCTGGAGACCGGCATGTCCGACGCCACCTCCTCCTGGCACCTGGGCCCGGACGGCGAATGGACCCGGCACAGCACCGACGCCGAAGGCCAGCCGCTGCGGCACGTACAGGAGATGCTCATAGACGCCCGGAGGCGCCGGCGTGGCTCTGCCAAACCATGACGACCTGACCGCAGGTGACGTGCTCGGCGTCTACCTGCGCTCCCAGGCCACCGCTTTCCTGCGCGCGCTGCGCCTGCACGACGCGGGCGCGGCGGGCGGCTCCGCCGCCGACTCGGCGGAGAGCGGCGAGGCGGCGTACGGCCTGCGGGGCGCGGCGCGCCGGATCGCCGGATCGCTGAGTACGTTCCGGGCGGTCACCGAGTCGCGCTGGGCGGACTCGCTGCGCACCGAGCTCGTCTGGCTGTCGTCCACGCTGGCCGACGAGCACGCGTACGCCGCCCGGCTGTCCCGCCTGATGGAGGCCCTGCAGCGGCTGTCGGGCTCCCCCGACCTGCCCTCCCCGCGGGGCGGCGGGGCGGGCTCCTCGGGCGCCCTCACGGTGGGCTCGGCGCGGGCGGGCGCCCTGCTGGAGCGGCAGCTCACGCTGGCGCGCACGCGGGCGCACTCGGCCACCCTCCAGGCCCTCGGGTCGGCCCGCTTCCACGCGGTGGCGGACGCGGTGGCGGTGCTGGCCTCGGAGGTCCCGCTGGACCCGGTGGCCGGGCGGGGCCGGGTCGGGGACGTGCTCGAACCGCTGGCGGAGGTCACCGGGACCCGCCTCGCGGGGGCCGTGTCCGCCCTTCCCGCCGCGCAGGGCACCCCGTACGCGGCGCACGAGGACGCCTCCTGGCACGAGGTACGCCGGCTGCTGCGGGTGCACCGGTACGCGCGGGAGGTGCTCGGCGGGGACGTGGCCCGGCTCACGGCGGCGGGCGAGGCGCTGGACCTCCACCGGGACGCCTCGGAGGCCGCCACCGCCTCGGCGACGGCCGCCCGCACCCCGCGCATCGCCCCGGCGACCGCGTACGCCCTGGGCGTGCTGCACGCCGACCAGCGCCACGCGGTGGAGGCGGCCCGCCTGTCGTTCCACCACATCTGGCACCCCGTCCCGGCCACCTCCTGAGGGCTGTCCCGCGCCGCGGCCCACCGCTGCGCGGAGCCCCCTGCCCGCCCTTCCACCGTTCCCCGGGGCTGCCCCGGACCCCGTTGCGCTCGATCGCCGCGCGGGCTGGGTTCGCGCTGCGCATTCCAGCCCCCGCTGCGTTCGAGGCGCTGGGAGCCCAGGGGTCCGGGGGGCGGAGCCCCCGGAAGGGGGGTTCGGGGCGCGGCCCCGGGGAAGGGGCGAAAGCGGGGCGGGCCACCGGCGGAATCCGGCCACCCCGCCCGGCCTCCCGCCCGGCCGGGGCAACGGCTCCGCGATGGTAACGGCGGCATAACGGGCGGATAACGCCCGATTGCGCCCGGGTGCAAACCACCCCATCCGCACCGGGCCGTCCGCCATGGTTCACCCCCCGTTCACCAAGCGCGGTCGACCGCTTCACCTGTTCTGCCTAATTTCGGTAGCGCACGGTGCGAGCCGATCGGGAAAACACGGCGCCGCACCACCAAAGCCCCGTAGTCCTCTTCGCACGCCGCCCCGATACAGAAAGCGGCCGGCGGCCCCTCGGAAGGAACACCCGAAAGTGAAGCTTCAGCGCAAGAACCGGCTTCGTGCCTCCGCCCTCGGGGCCCTCGTCGTGTCCGGCGCCCTGGTCCTCACGGCGTGCGGCTCGGACGACAACACGAAGACCGGTGCCGACGGCACCCCGAAGGCCTCGGCCGCGGCCCCCGGCGACGTCAAGTGCGACGGCGCCAAGGGCAAGCTCCTCGCCTCCGGCTCCTCCGCGCAGAAGAACGCGGTCGACCTGTGGGTGAAGAACTACATGGCCGCCTGCTCCGGCGTCGAGGTGAACTACAAGTCCTCCTCCTCCGGTGAGGGCATCGTCGCCTTCAACCAGGGCACCGTCGGTTTCGCCGGCTCGGACTCCGCGCTGAAGCCCGAGCAGGTCGAGGAGTCGAAGAAGGTCTGCACCGGCGGCCAGGGCATCAACCTGCCGATGGTCGGCGGCCCCATCGCCCTCGGCTTCAACGTCTCCGGCGTGGACAAGCTGAACCTCGACGCCGCCACGCTCGCCAACATCTTCAACGACAAGATCAAGAAGTGGGACGACGAGGCGATCAAGAAGCTGAACCCCGGCGTCGCGCTTCCCCCCACCGCCATCCAGGCCTTCCACCGCTCCGAGGACTCGGGCACCACCGAGAACCTGGGCAAGTACCTCAAGGCCGCCGCCCCTGACGCCTGGTCCTACGAGGCCTCCAAGAAGTGGCCGGCCCCCGGTGGCCAGGCAGCCTCCGGCTCCGCCGGTGTCGCCTCCCAGGTCAAGGCCGTCGACGGCGCGATCGGCTACTTCGAGCTCTCGTACGCCACCTCGCAGAGCATCAAGACGATCGACGTCAACACCGGCGCCGGCACCCCGGTCAAGGCCACCCCGGAGAACGCCTCCAAGGCCATCGCCGCCGCCAAGGTCGCCGGCACGGGCTCCGACCTGGCCCTGAAGCTCGACTACACCACCAAGGCCGAGGGCGCGTACCCGATCGTCCTGGTCACCTACGAGGTCGTCTGCGACAAGGGCAACAAGGCCGAGACCCTCGGCACCGTGAAGTCCTTCCTGGAGTACACCTCCTCGGACGCGGGCCAGAAGGTCCTGACCGAGAACGGCTACGCGCCGATCCCGGCCGAGATCAACACCAAGGTCCGCGAAGTCATCAAGTCGCTGGCCTAGTCCCAGCCCTCCCGGCCCGGGGCGATCCGCTGATCGGCCCGGGGCCCGGGACCTCCCCCTCCACCCGGGGGAAATCCGGTGCACCGCCGCCAGGGGGCCCGCCCCCCACACAGACCGGAAAGACCATGGCTTCCACCACACCCACCCACATAGACGCGGCTCCGCCGGTCTCCAAGAGCGGAAGGTCCACCGGCCGCGCCGGTGACAAGATCTTCGCCGGGCTCTCCAAGGGCTCCGGCGTCCTGCTCCTGGTGATCATGGCGTCGATCGCCGCCTTCCTCACCTACCGGGCCACCCTCGCCCTGTCGAAGAACCAGGGGAACTTCCTCACCACCTTCGACTGGAACGCGTCGGCCAACCCCCCTGTCTTCGGCATCGCCGTCCTGCTCTTCGGCACCGTCGTCAGCTCGGTCATCGCGATGGCCATCGCGGTTCCGATCGCCGTCGGCATCGCCCTGTTCATCTCGCACTACGCGCCGCGCAAGCTGGCCTCGCCCCTCGCCTACGTGGTCGACCTGCTGGCCGCCGTGCCGTCGATCATCTACGGCATCTGGGGCGCCCTCTTCCTGGTGCCGCAGCTGAACGGGCTGAACCTCTGGCTCGACGAGTACCTCGGCTGGACCTACGTCTTCGACAAGACCCAGGTCGGCGTCGCCCGCTCGCTCTTCACCGTCGGCATCCTGCTCGCGATCATGATCCTGCCGATCGTGACCAGCGTCAGCCGCGAGGTCTTCCTCCAGGTCCCGCGCATGAACGAGGAGGCCGCCCTGGCCCTCGGCGCGACCCGCTGGGAGGTCATCCGGATGTCGGTGCTGCCCTTCGGCCGCTCCGGCGTCATCTCCGCCTCGATGCTCGGCCTCGGCCGCGCCCTCGGCGAGACCATGGCCGTGGCCACCGTCCTCTCCCCGAGCTTCCTCATCTCGCTGCACGTCCTGAACCCGGGTGGCGGCACCTTCGCGCAGAACATCGCAGCGAAGTTCGACGAGGCCAACGAATTCGGCCGTGACGCGCTCATCGCCTCCGGCCTGGTCCTCTTCCTGCTCACCCTGCTGGTCAACGGCGCAGCGCGCCTGATCATCGCCCGTCGCAAGGACTTCTCGGGGGCGAACGCCTGATGAGCCACGCACTCCAGGACCAGCGCCCCGTCCGGGCCCGCAAGTCCTCCTCCCCCTCCGGCCTGACCCGCGGCGGCCTGCCCCGCTGGGCGCCGGCCGGCACCGCCGTCGCCTCCGCCGCGCTCGGCACCGTCATCGGCCTCGTCTTCGACCTGCACAGCAAGGTCCAGTGGGGCCTGATCGCGGCCCTGCTGTTCGTCGGGATCACGTACACCTCCAGCGCGGTCGTCGAGAACCGCCGCCAGGCCAAGGACCGCGTCGCGACCTCCGTCGTCTGGGTCTGCTTCGTCCTCGCGGTCGTCCCGCTGTTCTCGCTGATGTTCACCACGATCAGCCGCGGCATGAAGGTCCTCGACGGGGACTTCCTGAGCCACTCCATGAACGGCGTGACCAGCTTCGAGCAGGGCGGCGGCGTCTACCACGCCCTCCTCGGCACGCTGGAGCAGGTCGGCCTCGCCACCCTGATCGCGGCGCCCATCGGCCTGCTGACCGCCGTCTACCTGGTCGAGTACGGCAAGGGCAAGCTCGCCAAGGCCGTCACCTTCTTCGTCGACGTGATGACCGGCATCCCCTCCATCGTCGCGGGCCTGTTCATCCTGACGACCTGGAACCTGATGCTCGGCTTCGGCCCCTCCGGCTTCGCCGGCGCGATGGCCCTGTCGATCCTGATGATGCCGGTCGTGGTGCGCTCCACCGAGGAGATGCTCAAGCTCGTCCCGAACGAGCTGCGCGAGGCCGCCCTGGCCCTCGGCGTGCCGAAGTGGCGCGTGATCCTCAAGGTCGTGCTCCCCACCGCTATCGGCGGCATCTCCACCGGTGTCATGCTGGCCGTGGCGCGCATCGCCGGCGAGACCGCGCCGATCATGCTGCTGGTCTTCGGCTCCCAGCTCATCAACGGCAACCCCTTCGAAGGCGCCCAGTCCTCGCTCCCCCTCTACATCTGGGAGCAGTACAAGGTCGGCAGTGAAGCCTCCTACGACCGGGCATGGGCCGCTGCGCTCGTCCTGATCGCCTTCGTCATGATCTTGAACCTGGTGGCCCGCGGAATCGCGCGCTGGAAAGCCCCGAAGACCGGCCGCTAGGTATCGACTTTGCGGCTCCGCCGCGTGTGACCCCCTGAAAGCGAAGTGACCCCTCATGGCCAAGCGAATCGACGTCAGCGGCCTCTCCGCCTTCTACGGCAGCCACAAGGCCATCGATGACATCTCGATGACCGTGGAACCCCGCTCCGTGACGGCCTTCATCGGCCCCTCCGGCTGCGGCAAGTCCACCTTCCTGCGCACCCTGAACCGCATGCACGAGGTCACCCCCGGCGGCCGCGTCGAGGGCAAGGTGCTGCTGGACGACGAGAACCTGTACGGCCCCGGCGTGGACCCGGTCGCGGTGCGCCGCACGGTCGGCATGGTCTTCCAGCGCCCCAACCCCTTCCCCACCATGTCGATCTTCGACAACGTGGCGGCGGGCCTGCGCCTGAACGGCAACTACAAGAAGTCCGAGCTCACGGACATCGTGGAGCGGTCCCTCAAGGGCGCCAACCTCTGGAACGAGGTCAAGGACCGCCTGAACAAGCCCGGCTCCGGCCTCTCCGGCGGCCAGCAGCAGCGTCTGTGCATCGCCCGCGCCATCGCGGTCGAGCCGCAGGTCCTGCTGATGGACGAGCCCTGCTCCGCCCTCGACCCGATCTCCACCCTCGCCATCGAGGACCTGATCGGGGAGCTGAAGGAGCGCTTCACGATCGTCATCGTGACGCACAACATGCAGCAGGCGGCCCGCGTCTCCGACCGCACCGCCTTCTTCAACCTCGCCGCCGTCGGCCAGCCGGGCAAGCTGGTCGAGATCGACGACACGGACCGGATCTTCTCCAACCCGTCCGTCCAGGCGACCGAGGACTACATCTCGGGCCGCTTCGGCTAAACACCGGACCCCGCCTGGACGTCCTGCGGTGCTGCATGGCGGTGCCACCACAGGGCGAAAGAAAAGGGCCGGCTCCCCCTGGGTGGGGGGAGCCGGCCCGCTTTCACGTCCGCGCTCAGACGAACGCCAGGTTCACGATCCAGAAGCTGACGGCGGCCACCAGCGCCGCGGCCGGCATGGTGATGAACCAGCCGAGGATGATGTTCTTGGCGACGCCCCAGCGGACCGCGTTGACCCGCTTGGTCGCACCCACGCCCATGATCGCCGAGGTGATCACGTGGGTGGTGGAGATCGGCGCGTGGAAGAGGAACGCCGAGCCGAACATGATCGAGGCACCGGTGGTCTCCGCCGCGAAGCCCTGCGGCGGGTCCAGCTCGATGATCTTGCGGCCGAGCGTGCGCATGATGCGCCAGCCGCCCGCGTACGTACCCAGCGACAGCATCACGGCACACGCGACCTTCACCCAGACCGGGATCGCGTCGCCCGCGTCCTGCACGTCGGCGATGACCAGGGCCATCACCACGATGCCCATCGTCTTCTGGGCGTCCTGGAGACCGTGGCCGAGCGCCATGCCCGCCGCCGAGACCGTCTGCGCGATGCGGAAGCCGCGCTTGGCCTTGTGCGGGTTGGCCCGCCGGAACATCCACAGGATGACGACCATCACCAGGTAGCCGACCACCAGGCCGACCACGGGCGAGACGAACATCGGGATGACGACCTTCTCGACCACGCCCGACCAGATCACCTCGGTCCCGCCGGCCAGCGCCGCGCCCACCATGCCGCCGAACAGGGCGTGCGAGGAGGACGAGGGCAGCCCGAAGTACCAGGTGATCAGGTTCCAGACGATCGCGCCGATCAGGGCCGCGAACAGGATCCACATGCCCTTGTTGCCGTGCGGGGTCGCGATCAGGCCCTCACTGACCGTCTTGGCCACGCCGCTGCCGAGGAAGGCACCGGCCAGGTTCATCACGGCGGCCATCGCCAGCGCCGCGCGCGGGGTCAGGGCCCGCGTCGAGACGGAGGTCGCGATGGCGTTCGCGGAGTCGTGGAAGCCGTTCGTATACGTGAAGCCGAGCGCGACACCGATGGTCACGACCAGCGCAAAGGTGTCCACGAGGTTCAGGACTCCTTGACGGCGATGGTCTCCACCGTGTTCGCGACGTGCTCGAACGCGTCGGCGGCCTCTTCGAGGACGTCGACGATCTGCTTGAGCTTCAGCACCTCGATGGCGTCGTACTTGCCGTTGAAGAGCTGGGCGAGCAGCTTGCGGTGGATCTGGTCGGCCTGGTTCTCGAGGCGGTTGACCTCGATCCAGTACTCGGTGAGGTTCTCCATCGTCCGCAGGTGCGGCATGGCCTCGGCGGTCAGCTCGGCCGCCCGCGCCAGCACCTCGATCTGCTGCTCGACGCCCTTGGGCAGCTCCTCCACGTTGTAGAGGACGACGAGGTCGACCGCTTCCTCCATGAAGTCCATGATGTCGTCGAGCGACGAGGCGAGGCTGTAGATGTCCTCACGGTCGAACGGCGTGATGAAGGAGGAGTTCAGCTGGTGGAAGATCGCGTGGGTGGCGTCGTCCCCCGCGTGCTCCGCCGCCCGCATCCGCTCCGCGATCTCGGCCCGGGCGGAGGGATCCGCTCCGAGCAGTTCCATCAGGAGCTTGGAGCCCGTGACGATGTTGTCCGCGGATGCGGCGAACATGTCGTAGAAGCTCGTCTCCCTGGGGGTCAGACGAAATCGCACGTGAGGTCCTCGGGGTGCATTGGATTCGGTCAGGCTGATGCTAGGCGCATCCCCCGGCCACGGCTAACCGGCGGTTCCCCAGTGTCCTCCATCAGGCAGAGTGGGCGTTACGGACCCCTGTCCCCCCGGCCTGGGCGAAGTAACCTATACCCATGAGGGGTATAACCCCTCTTTCCGGACCACGGGAGGACCGATGACCACCATCGAGGCGGAGGGCTCCGGAGCCGTCCACGGCTACCACCACCAGAAGGACGAGCACCTCAAGCGGCTGCGCCGGATCGAGGGCCAGATCCGCGGCCTCCAGCGCCTCGTCGACGAGGACGTGTACTGCATCGACATACTCACGCAGGTCTCGGCCAGCACGAAGGCCCTCCAGTCCTTCGCCCTCCAGCTGCTGCAGGAGCACCTGCGCCACTGCGTCGCGGACGCCGCGGTCAAGGGCGGCACCGAGATCGACGCGAAGGTGGAAGAGGCCACGAAGGCCATCGCCCGCCTGCTGCGCAGCTGACGACCACCGGACCGCCGGCGACCCCCGGATCCCGTCCGGGGGGCGGAGCCCCGGCACCGGCGCGTCCGGGGCCGGCCGGAGCCTCCGGAGACTACGGGCAGACGCTCATCAGCACTTCGTCGATCCGGTCCTGGCTCAGCCGGTCCTCGGCCGCCGCCGAGGCCGCGATGATCAGCTCACCGCACAGCTCGATCTCGGCGAGCGCCACGTGGTCCTGCACCGTCATGCCGCCTGCGGGAGTCACGCGTGTCACCTCTCTCTGCCGCCCTCGCCCGTCGGCGCTCGGCATCCCAGCCTAGGGAGCGGGCCCCGCGCCGCGCATGACACGGATGGACCATTTCCGGATAGCGGGGCCATGGCCCGGAGGCACCGCTTCACCCCGCCCGGCCGGCTATTCGGCGATCTTCCCGGCGTAAATGTCCCCGCTTGCGGGCAATACGACGGTCACCGGAGTCCCGAACCCGTAGAGCAGCGTGGTCGAGGAGACATCGATCACGCCATTCTTGACGTAGGTGAAGCGGTGCCGGACCTTGCGCAGCCGCCCCTCCTCGTCGAGGTAGGCGTCGAACGGCACGCTGTCCTTGCTGAACCCTTTCGCCGCCGCCTCCAGGGCCCCCTTGATGCCCGGCGAGGCGCTCTGCGCGGCCCGCGCGATGTCCGTCGTACCCCGGTAGTGGCGCACCTTGGTGCCGGCCAGGTCGGTCACGCCGACGTACGTCACCTCCTGCGCGCCCCGCAGCAGCTCGGCCGCGGCCACGGGATCGGTGGCGCCGCCGGTGACGAGGTTCCCGTCGGAGAGGGTGGTGGTGTCCAGCCGGACCCACTTGTCGTCGGGGACTCCGGCGCCCCGGTTCTTCATGTAGAGCGCGCCGGGGACGAGCAGCTCGGTGATGGGCCGGTGCTCGGGCTGTCCCTTCACGTCGGCGGGGAGCATCACCAGCAGCTGGCCCATCCGCTTGCGGAAGTCGACCCCGCCCTCGCCCCGGATGGTCACCCGGGTCCCGCCGGTCGCCATCTCCATCGCCGTACGGGTCTGCGCGCTCCCGGCGGCGGTCAGCGCGTCGGCGGCACCGCGGACCGCGGCGGCCGGGTCGCCCGGCGGCCGGTCGTCGCCGGCGCCCTTCGCGCTCCCGCCGCCCGGCCCGCTGCCGCCGTCGGTGCCCGTGCCGCTCGCCGCTCCGCACGCGCTGAGCGCCGCCACGGCCACCGCCGCACAGACGGCGAGCACCGCCTCACCCGCACGCCTTCTCCGTCGCCTGTG
This sequence comes from Streptomyces sp. NPDC037421, assembly GCF_055602105.1. NCBI lineage: Bacteria > Bacillati > Actinomycetota > Actinomycetes > Kitasatosporales > Streptomycetaceae > Streptomyces > Streptomyces sp. NPDC037421. The sequence goes on along the minus strand of NZ_JBVJWV010000014.1, from coordinate 16,067 downwards.
CTGGTGCACCACCATCGCCTGCCAACCCCCAACGCGTGACCGCTGTTTGCCCGAGGCCCCCACCCGCTCCGGTTAACGAGGTCCGGGGTTTCCCGTAACGGGCCGCCGAGTTCCGGGGGCCGTACCGGACGCGGCCGGACCCGGGTACCGTGGAGGGGTGGATCCGCACACCAAGGCGACTCCGGTCGCTCCGTTTACCGCTGGGCCCCTCCCGCGAGACCACGCGGAACCGGCCCAGCCGCCCGTCGGCCACTCCACCAGCACCGCGGAACGCGGCTCCTTCTGCCTGGCCGTGTGCAGCTGCGGCTGGACGGGTCCGGCCCGCCGCTCCCGCGACCTGGCCCGCAGGGACGCCGGCAGACACACCGCGGGATAGCCCCCGCACCGCGCAGGGTCCCTTCCTCCGTTCGGACGCCCCGGCTGGCCGGGGGCCCCGCGAGCGGTTGCGCTGGTTCCATGCCAGGTACCGCACGCTCCCTCGCCGCCCTCTTCTGGGCGCTGCTGCTCGCGCTCACCCCGGCCGCGGCGGCCTGGGCCCGCCCGGTGGGCACGGCGGACGGGCCGGCCGACGTGGCGCTGGCCATCGGGCTCACCACCGCGGCCGCCGTGGCGACCGGGCTGTGGCTGCGCTCCCGCTACCGCCGCGACGGTACGGAGACGGAGCATCAGGACCGGGGCGGCGAGGGCGGCGACCCGTGACCCCGCGCCCCCGGCCGACGGCGGTGCGGCTGTGCTTCGGCGCGGCGGGGCTGTGCCTGCTGGTGGCGCTCCTGCTGGCGCTCTGGAACCCGTAGGGGATCCGGCCACGGGGCTCCGGCTACGCCGCGAGGTCGCTCTCGGCCGGCCGCTGCGCCAGCTCGACGGGGCGGGCCACCACCCGCTCCCGGGCCCGTACGAGCGCTCCGAACCGCGGCGACCGGGCGACGGCCCTGACCACCGGGGTGAGCGCCGCCATGGCGAGCGGGGCGAGCAGCAGGACGACGGCGGTGCCGAGCGCGAAGCCCCCGATGACGTCGGTCGGGTAGTGGACGCCGAGGTAGACCCGGCACAGCCCCTCGGCGAGCGCCAGGCCGATCCCGACGAGCCCGAGCCGGCGGTTGACGAGGAACACCCCGACGCCGAGGGCCATTGCGAGGGTGGCGTGGTCGCTGACGAAGGAGAACCCGGAGCCGGGCGCGCCCGCGCCGCCGAGCACTTCGAGCCCGTCGTGCTGGAGGAACGGCCGCGGCCGGGCGACGAATCCGCGCAGCGGCACGTTCACGAGGAGCGCGACGCCGGCGGCGAGGGGGGCCCACACGAGCGCGGCGAACGACTCGGCGGCGGTCGTCTCGTCCTGCCGCCTGGCCCCGCGCCAGCACCACAGCACGAGCAGGACCATGGCCAGCGGCAGTCCGTACGATCCGGCGAAGGCCACCGTCCGGTCGAACCAGCCGGGGGCGTGCCGGGAGAGTGCGTTGATCCCGTACAGCAGGCTGACATCCACATTCGGCCCACCGGTCGTGAGTCCAGCCATGTGCCGCGGCCCCTTGCCTGCCTAGGTCCCCTGCGGACGCACGACGGTGTGCGCCCCCTTCAGCCCCCCAGCCGATCGACCCCCCGTGTTCATGGAACGCCCGTTCTGCCAGGGACGTTCCACTCTCCACCGAATGATCACTCCAACGTTATCCAAGAGAGACTCATCGCCGCAGCTCAGGGCCTGCGCTTCACGGAGAGTGGCTAGGGCTTGGGAGTTGCCCCCGACCGCTCCGGAAGGGCTTCGGCCCCATCCTTGGTCACCCGGGTCGCCCCGAAGTAGTCAGGCGTGTCGATCTTGTCAAAACGGATGACCGCGCCGGTGAACGGGGCGTTGATCATGTAGCCGCCGCCCACGTACAGCCCGACGTGCCGGATCTCCCGAGAGTTCGTCAGATCGTCGGAGAAGAAGACCAGATCACCGGGGAGCAGTTCCGCGCGCGAGGGGTGCGAGCCGGCGTTGTACTGGTCGTTCGCCACGCGCGGCAGCTCGATCCCCACGCTCTCGTACGCCGCCTTGGTCAGCCCGGAGCAGTCGAACCGCCCGTCCTGGTCCGGCGTCCCGTTGCCACCCCACAGGTACGGGGTCCCGAGCTGCTTCTGCGCGAAGTACACGGCCCCGGCCGCCTGCTGGGCCGGGGCGACCCGGCCGACCGGCCGCGCGAAGCTCTTCTCCAGGGAGCGGATGGCCTTCACGTAGCCCTGCGTCTCGCTGATCGGCGGCACGCCCCCGGCTTTGATGACGCGGTAGGGGCCGGCGTTGTAGGCGGCGAGCATATTGTCGGACCGGTCGCCCGGTACCTGCGCGACGTCCTTGGCCAGTTGGCAGTCGTACGAGGCCGCCGAGGGGATCGCGTCCTTGGGGTCCCAGATGTCCCGGTCCCCGTCACCGTCGCCGTCGACCCCGTACGTGGCCCACGTCTCCGGGATGAACTGGGCGATGCCCCGCGCGTCGGCATGGCTGAGCGCGTCGGGCTTCCAGTTGCTCTCGGTGTACAGCTGCGCCGCGAGCAGCGCGGGATTGAGGGCGGGGCAAAGGTTTCCCCACCTCTCCACCAACGGCTGGTACACCGCCGGCACCGCACCCTTCACCAGCCCGACCGCGCCCTGTCTGGCGCCGTTCGCGATGCCCGCCGCCGCCGAATAGGTGCCGACGACCAGCAGCGCGACGAAGGTCAGGCACACGCCGATCCCGATCCCGCTTGCCACCCAGAACTTGCGCACCCGTCAACACTGCCTCATGCCGCGTCGCCTGACAGTGCATTCGCCAGTCTGTCCGGGCACTATTTCACCGGAAAGCCGGTGCAGTGGACACTGCCGTACTCCTTGACCCCACGGACCCGGTAGACCAGCACCGTCCAGTCCCCCGGGTCGTTGGCGGTCGGGATGCCCGGGAACTTCTTGCGCGTCCCCTCGTTGTCCACGAGCTGTGTGGAGAAGTCGTCCGGGTAGATCAGCTCCACCTCGCCGCCGGGGCCCGGGTTCTTCAGGTCGACGGGCTTGCTGGCGTAGCCGATGCTGTGGTTGTAGTCGCGGACGAACTCGTAGGGCCGCTGGGTGCTCTCGTCGATCTCGTGCGGGGGCTTGACCCCCACGGAGATCGCGTAGGGGGCCTTCTCCGTGTTGTACGGCTTCAGGAAGACGCGGATCTTGACCTTGCCCGTGACCGTCCGCGCCGCCGGGTCGTCGGTGTCCACCGCCGAGACGGTCAGGAACTCCGCCCGCTCCTCGTTGGGCAGGTTGCAGCCGCCCGTGGCGGTCCACAGGTCCCGGGACACCTTGTTCGGCTCGATGTGGTCGGGCACCTCCCCCGCCCCGCCGCCCTGCGCGGACGCGGACGTGCTCGGTGCCGCGGAGGGGCCCCCGTTCCCGCTCGGCGTGTTCTGCCCGCTCGGCACGGCGGCCGCCCGGCGCCCTCCGTCGTCCTTGCCGCCCTCGGCCTGGACCACCAGGTACCCGCCCGTGACCACGCCCCCCGCCACCAGGCCCGCGACGGCCGCCAGCGCCCAGCGCGGGACACCGCGGACACCCGTGGCGGCCGGACCCGTCGCCGGTGCCGCCGCCGGTGCGTACGTCGGCACGTAGCCGGCCTGGACCGCGGCGAGCCCCGGACCGATGGTCGACGGCAGCCCCGGCACCTGCGCCGCCCCGCCGCCGGCCGCCGTGAGCGCCGCGTACACCGGGTCGTCGACCAGCGCCGCGTCCACCGCGCAGCGGCGGATGACCTCGGCGAGGGCGGGCCGGCCGGCCGGGTCCGTCGCCACGCAGGCCCTGATCAGGGCGGCGAGCTCCGGCTCCACGCCCTCGACGTCGATCTCGCCGTGCACCGCGCGGAAGTTCACCGCCGTCGGCTCGCCGGTGCCGTACGGGGCCCGGCCCGTGGCCGCGTACGCGATCGTGGCGCCCAGGGCGAAGACGTCCGCCGCGTCCGCCACCTCACCGCGCAGGAGCACCTCGGGGGCCGTGTAGCCGGGGGTGCCCGGGGCGGTGCCGACCTGCGTCAGGGCCGTCTCGGCGACGCCCTTGGCGATGCCGAAGTCGATGAGCTGCGGCCCCTGCGCGCCGAGGATGACGTTCTGCGGCTTGAGGTCCCGGTGGGTGACCCCGTACGCGTGCACGCTCGCCAGGCCCTCCGCCAGCGCGGCGAACAGCCTGCGGCAGGAGGCGGCGGGCAAGGCCCCGAAGCCGCCCACCGCGTGACTGAGCGTCGGCCCGGCCACGTACTCGGTGGCCAGCCAGTACGGCGGGGCGGCCAGCGAGGCGTCGATCAGGTTCGCGGTGTACGCCGAGCGGACCGCGCGGACCGTCTCGGCCTCCCGGCGGAACCGCGCCAGCGCCTCGGGATGCCCGGTGATCTCTTCCTTGATCACCTTGATGGCCACCAGGCGGCCGCCCGGCGACCGCCCGAGGTACACCTGCCCCATGCCCCCGGCCCCCAGCCGGGCCAGCAGCGTCTGCGCGCCGATGTGGGCGGGGTCGGTCTCTCTCAGGGCCTCCATTCGGACGAGGGTGCCATACCGACTTCCCTGGCCGGAAAGGGGGTTGGAATCAGCGCGCGGCCACGAAAAGGCTCTGCGCGCCGCGCCCGATCGGCCCCTTCTCGTCGTGCAGCCGGGAATCCGCGAGGCCGATCCCGGCCGCGTCCACGCTCGTACGGGCCTCCACGCACACCCACTCGCCGACCGGATGGCGGTGCAGGTGGACGGTGAGGTCGCCGTTGACGAAGACGAACCGGCCGAAGTCCATCACCGCGCCGATCCCGTTCCCCGAGTCGGCCGCCACCAGCACCCGGTCCAGCGGCCGGACCTCCTCCCCCGCCACGAGCGGCACCCGCATCCGCATCCAGCAGGTCCCCGGCCCCGGCTCGACGAAGGCCCCCTCCGTGAACCGGGTCTCCATCGAGGAGTGGTAGCCCGTCTCCCACGGCACGGGGAAGAACGGCGTCACCCCCACCTCCCCGGGCGGCGGCAGCACCGGCCCCGGGACCACCGCCGGCACCGGATCCGCGGCCACCCGGATCCGCAGCGCCCGCGCCAGCATCACCGGCGCCCCGCCCGCCGGGGCGAGGGCCGCCTCGACCACCTCGGTACCGCGCCCGGAGCGCAGCACCGAGGTGGTCACCTCCAGCTCCCCGATCGGCACCGGGCGCAGGATCTCGTACGTGATGCGGGCGATCCGCATGTCCGCCCGCGCCCCCGGCCGCTCCTCGACGGCCCGCCCGAGCAGCGCGGCCGGGGGGCCGGCGTGCTGGGAGCCCGGGTCCCACGGCCCGCGCGTCGCCTCGGTGGCCAGGAAGCGGCCTTCGCCGAGCCGCTCGTAGAACCCGTCTTCAGCATCCATGCCGCCGCACGTTACCCACAGGTAACCCCGGGCACCAGCCCCCTGAACCCCCTCGACGCGGCTCAGCGCGCGAAGCCCAGCCCGACCCCCAGCCCGACCAGCACCGACCCGATCGCCCGGTTCAGCGCCTTCTGCGCCTTCAGCATCCGCTCCCGCAGCCGCGCGTTGGAGAAGAACAGCGCCACCGCCCCGAACCACACCAGGTGCGCCGCCGACATGAACAGCCCGTACCCCGCCTGCTGCCACCCGGACGTGCCCGGGTTGACCACCTGCGTGAACGTCGACACCACGAACAGCGTGGTCTTCGGATTCAGCACATTGGTCAGGAACCCCGACCGCAGCGCCCCCAGCCGCGTCAGCCCCGGCCCCGACTCCAGGTCCACGGTCAGCTCCGCCCGCGCCCGGAACGTACGGATCCCGATCCACACCAGGTACGCCGCGCCCGCCAGCTTGATCGCCGTGAACAGGGCGGTCGACGAGGCGATCAGCAGCCCCACCCCGAGCATCGTGTACGACACGTGCACCAGCACCCCGGCCGCGACCCCCGCCGCCGCGAACAGCCCCGTGGGCCGCCCGTACAAATAGCTGTTCCTGACCACCATCGCGAAGTCCGCACCGGGACTGATCACGGCGAGCAAGGTAATAACGGCAACTGCGATCACTTCAGTCATGCACGGATGCTCCCTGCCCCCTCCGCGCGGATCAAGAGGCTCCGGTGACAATGGAGGGGTGTCCACCACCGCACTGCCCCTCCTCCAGGCCGACTGCTCGAACTGCTTCGCCCTGTGCTGCGTCGCCCTGCCCTTCGCCAAGTCCACCGACTTCGCCGTGAACAAGGCCGCCGGCACCCCCTGCAAGAACCTCCAGCAGGACTTCCGCTGCGGCATCCACACCCGGCTCCGCGACAAGGGCTTCCAGGGCTGCACCGTCTTCGACTGCTTCGGCGCGGGCCAGCAGATCTCCCAGGTCACCTTCGAGGGCCGCGACTGGCGCACCCACCCCGAGACCCGTGCGGCGATGTTCGAGGCCTTCCCGGTCATGCGGCAGCTGCACGAGCTGCTCTTCTACACCGCCGAGGCGCTCACCCGCTCCGCGGCCGCCCCCGTCCACCCGGCCCTGCGCACCGCCCTCGCCAAGACCGAGGCCCTCACCCGCGCCGACGCCGCCACCCTCGCCGCACTCGACGTCCCGGCCCTGCGCCAGGAGATCAACGCCCTGCTCCTCAAGACGAGCGAGCTGGTCCGCGCCAAGGCCCCCGGCCGCAAGAAGAACCACCGCGGCGCCGACCTGATGGGCGCCCGCCTCTCCGGCACCGACCTGCGCGGGGCCAACCTGCGCGGCGCCTACCTGATCGCCGCCGACCTCAGCCGCGCCGACCTGCGCGGAGCCGACCTGATCGGCGCGGACTTCCGCGACGCCGACCTGCGCGGAGCCGACCTGCGCGACACCCTCTTCCTCACCCAGGCCCAGGTCAACGCCGCCCGGGGCACCCCCGACACCCGCATCCCCCCGCACCTCACCCGCCCCGCCCACTGGACCGCGTAGCCCCCGGGGCCCAACGCCCCGGCGCCCGCCCGGCGCCCATGCGCCCCTCACGCCTCCGTACGCTCCCCCACTGCCCCGGCCTCCCCCTATTAGCCCGAACGGCCGCCCCTCACACGGCCCCGCGCACACCAGGCCGACAATCATTGCCCGGGGTCACCCCCCGTGATACACAGAGTGACCTGCTCAGGGTGCGCATACGGGGCGCGGGCCGAGAGAACGGGTAAAGAGACCGGCCAAGTCGGCGACGGCGCCGGTTTCATCAGGGAAGATAGTGCGTGACCCCTGCCGTCGGGCACGGGCTACCGGAACTACCCATACAGGGGCGGTGAGTTACATGATCCTGGCAGCCGAAAAGGGCGACATCACCACCATCATCGGCGGAATCGCCCCGAACTGGGGGCCGTTCGGCAGTCTCGGCAACGAAGCGAAGGTCATGATCGAGGTGGTCATGGCCGTCGCGATCCTCCTCTGCCTCGGCATCGCCATCTGGGGCGCCGCGAAGCAGCGCATCGGCGCGACCGCCCTGCGCGACACCTTCAGCGCGGAACAGGGCAAGGGCCTGATCGTGGCCGGCCTCACCGGAGTCTTCATCATCGGCTCCCTCGGCACCCTCTTCACGATCGTCTACGGGATGGCCGTCTAGCCGGACCGCAGCACCCGGCCGCACCCTGATGAGGAATCACCACACCGCGCCTGAGCGGGAACGAGCGCTACCGTCGTACGACGCGGAGGGGGCGGACACGCAATGAGCAACGACGACCAGTACGGCGGCGGCAGCGGCCACGCCGAGGTCGGCGGCACGGGCCAGACCCGCACCCGGCTCCCGGACCCGCCCTCCGACCCGTACGGCGGCCCCCGCCGCACCCCCCGCTCCTCCCGCGGCCTGATCACGGTGGTCGGGGTGGTCGTCCTGCTCGTCGCCGCCATCGCGTTCGCGAACCGCTCGGGCGACACCCCGGACACCACCACCGCGGACAAGGCCCCAGACACCACCTCAACGGCCCCCACGGGCACCGCCCCGGTCACCACGAAGACAGCCGGCATCCCCAAGGGCTTCGCCCACGACGAACAGGGCGCGCAGTCGGCGGCCGCCAACTACGCGGTGGCCCTGGGTTCGGACGGCATGTTCGACGCCGCCCGCAGGAAGGCGATCGCCCAGGCCGTCTACACGCCCGACACCGCAGCGGTACGCCTGGCCGAACTCGACCGGCTCTATTCCGACCCGGGGTTCCTCGGGCGCATCGGCCTGGAGGCCGGAGGCAAGGCGCCCAAGGGCATGGTGTTCGTCTCCCGCACGAACCCTGCCGGCACCAAGATCGAGAAGCTCGACGGTGACACCGCAACTGTCTCCGTCTGGTCCTCGTCCCTCTTCGGCCTCGCGGGCGAGGGGTCCAAAACCCCGGTCTCCGAGGGCTGGTACACGTACACGTTCGAACTCCGGTGGGTCAACAACGACTGGTGGATCTCGAACTTCACGCAGAAGGACGGCCCGACCCCGGTCGGCCGCGACCAGAGGGCCTCATCGGCCGAGGACATGTCCGCAGCCGTGTCGCAGTTCGGAGGCCTCACCTATGCGCGCTGACATCCGCCGCGGTATGTCCCTGACCGGCGTCGTCGCAACCGTCCACATCACCCTCCTACTCCTGGCGACCCGTGCGGTGGCCGCACCGACGCCGAACCCCAGCACGCAGGCGACGCCCGGGGCAACCCCCGGAGCGACACCCACGGGAACCCCGCAGGCCACCAACAACCCCTGCGAACTCATCAAGGCCCCGGCGCGGGACTACTGCGAGAACGGCAACGGCCCTGCGTCCAGCGGCGCGCCGCGCACCGGCCTGACCCCGGGCGACCCCGGCACCGACGCCATCAACCCCCTCGCCTCCCTCGCCAAGGGCTGCGCCGACGCCGCCGCCTGGATCGTCGGCAAGCTCAGCGAAGCGGTGAAGGGCACCGCCAACGTCGACTTCACCAACCCCGCCTTCCTCCAGCAGTACGCCGTCGTCTTCGCCGCCTCCACCGTCCTGACCCTCGTCCTGTGGCTGCTGGCCGTCGCCAAGCGCGCCATCCGCGGCGTCCCCCTCAGCACCGCCCTCTCCGAGGCCATCGGCTTCCTCTGGCTGACCGTCCTCGCCTCCGCCTTCACCCCGCTGATCCTCTACACCGTCGTCTCCGCCACCGACGGCATCACCGAGGTCATCGCCTCCGCCACCGGCAGCCAGACCGACGTCTTCTTCGGCTCCTTCTCCGAAGCCCTCAAGAAGGGCGAGGACATCGGCGGCGGCCCGATCATGCTGATCGTCGTCGCCCTCGTCACCGTCCTCGCCGCCGGCGTCCTCTGGCTGGAGCTCGTCATCCGCGCCGCCCTGCTCTACGTCGGCGCCCTCCTCGGCACCGTCGTCTACGCCGGACTCGTCGACCGCAACATGTGGGGCCACGTCCGCCGCTGGGCCGGCATCATGATCGCCGTCATCCTCGTGAAGCCGGTCATCGTGATCGTCCTCGGCCTCGCCGGAGCCCTCGCCGGCGACAAGGGCCCCAACGCCTTCTCCGCCGTCGTCTCCGGCCTCGCCATCATCCTCCTGGCGATCTTCGCCTCCGCGATGATCTACCGCTTCGTCCCCGGCTTCGGCGACGAGATCGCCTCCGCCCGCAACAACCGCTCCAAGGCCACCGACGGCGCCCAGGCCGCAGCCGTCATCAGCTCCCCGGCCTCCCTCGTCTCCCAGGGCATCAAGACCCACAGCAGCCGCGGCGGCGCCCACCGCGCGAGCGGCGGCTCCGGCGGCGGCGACGCCAACCAGATCTCCGGAGGCATGGCCGCCCACAGCAGCCGCCGCTCCGGCAGCGGGTCCGGCGGCGGAAATGTCCCCTCCGCCGCGCCCCCGCCCCGCACTGGCTCGAGTACGAGGAACACAGGAGGTGACGGGCGTTGACGACCCAGTCCCACCAGCTCCACCCGGTCGCGCCCCGCCGCACGTATCTCATCGGCCGGGCCCGGCCGAACGCGATCGTCGGCAAGAACCGCGAAACCGGCGAAATCGCACTGATCATCACCGGCGCCTTCTTCGGCATGATGAGCGGACTGCTCGTCCCCGACCTCACCCTCCGCATCGTGAGCCTCGTCGGCTTCCCGCTGCTGGCCCTCGCCGCCGTGTACGTCCCCTACAAGGGCCGCACCTTCTACCGGTGGTTCGAGATCAGCCGCAGCTACAAGCGCACCCTGCGGCGCGGTACGACGTACCGCTCGGGCGCCGTCGAAGCCGGCACCCGCGCCGCCGACGGCCGCGAGGTCGAGGTCGGCCCGCCCCCCGGCATCGGCCGCATCAACTGGCTCGCCGCCCCCTTCGGCCCCGACGAGATCGCCGTCCTCCTGCACGCCGACCGCAGAACCGTCACGGCCGCCATCGAGATCGAGGGCCCCGGCGTCGGCCTGCGCGACAGCGAGGACCAGGAAGCCCTCGTCGACCGCTTCGGCACCCTCCTCAAGCACGTCGCCAACGGCGACGGCTTCGTCACCCGCCTCCAGATGCTCGCCCGCACCCTCCCCGCCGACCCCGACGCCCACGCCAAGGACGTCGCCCAGCGCGGCGCAACGGGCGCCCCCGACTGGCTCCGCGACTCCTACGACCAGCTCCAGTCGATGGTCTCCACCTCCTCGGAGCAGCACCGCGCCTACCTCGTCGCCTGCATGCACTACACACGCGAGCTCGCCGCCGAGGCCAACACCATCGCCCGCGCCGGCAGCACCAAGGGCCGCAAGCTCGACCGCGACGCCGGCCTCGCCATCGTCATGGCCCGCGAGCTCACCGACATCTGCGCCCGCCTCGCCGAAGCCGACATCCGCGTCCGCCAGCCGCTCGGCCAGGGACGCCTGTCCTCCCTCGTGCACTCCATGTACGATCCGGACCACCCCATCGACCACATCCAGGCCATGACCAAGCGCAACGCCTGGCCCGCAGAGCTCGACGCCGTGGAGCCCACCTACCTCCAGGCCAAGACCCGCGAATCCTCCACCCGGGCCCCCTGGTGCCACGCCACCGCCTGGGTGAAGGAATGGCCGATGACCCCGGTCGGCGTGAACTTCCTCGCCCCCCTCCTCGTCCACACCCCGGACGTCATCCGCACCGTCGCCGTCACCATGGACCTCGAACCCACCGAGATCGCCATCGAGCGCATGCTCACCGAGAAGACCAACGACGAGGCCGACGCCTCCCGCGCCGCCAAGATGAACCGCACCGTCGACCCCCGCGACATCGCCGCCCACGGCCGCCTCGACCAGAGGGGTGAAGATCTCGCCAGCGGCGCTGCCGGAGTCAACCTCGTCGGGTACATCACGGTGTCCTCGCGTTCACCCGAAGCCCTCGCCCGCGACAAGCGCACCATCCGCGCCTCCGCCGGCAAGTCCTACCTGAAGCTCGAATGGTGCGACCGCGAGCACCACCGCGCCTTCGTCAACACCTTGCCGTTCGCCACCGGCATCCGACGCTAGCTGGAGGGAAGTGCCGCCCATGCGAGATCCCATGTCCGCGCTGACGGACGCCTTCACCAGCTTCCTCTTCGGCAAGGTCGAGACCACCCGGCTGCCCGTACGCACCTCCACAGGCCAGGCCCAGGCCGTCTACCTGCCCACCGCCGCCCCCGGCCTCGGCGACTCCGGCGTGATCATCGGCCGCGAGGTCTACAGCGGCAAGGGCTACATCTACGACCCCTTCCAGCTCTACGGCCAGCAGCTCCCGGCCCCCCACTGGCTCGTCCTCGGCGAATCCGGCAACGGCAAGTCCGCCCTGGAGAAGACCTACGTCCTGCGCCAGCTCCGCTTCCGCGACCGCCAGGTCGTCGTCCTCGACGCCCAGGGCGAAGACGGCGTCGGCGAGTGGAACCTCATCGCCCAGCAGCTGGGGATAACCCCCATCCGCCTGGACCCCATCGCCGCCAACGACGACGGGATCCGCCTCAACCCCCTCGACCCGGCGATCACCACGACCGGACAGCTCGCGCTGCTCCGCACCATCATCGAAGTCGCCATGGGCCACGGCCTCGACGAACGCGCCGGCTTCGCCCTCAAGGTCGCCCACGCCTACGTCGTCGAGACCATCCAGGACCGCCAGCCCGTCCTCACCGACATCGTGGAACAGCTGCGCCACCCCGAAGCGGAATCGGCGCTGGCCATGAACGTCGACATAGACGACGTCCGGGCCTGGGGCCTCGACGTGGCCCTCGTCCTCGACCGCCTCGTCGACGGCGACCTGCGCGGCATGTTCGACGGCCCCACCACCGTCGGCATCGACCTCGACGCCCCGCTGATCGTCTTCGACCTCTCCCACATCGACCGCAACTCCATCGCCATGCCCATCCTCATGGCGATCGTCGGCGTGTGGCTGGAACACACCTGGATCCGGCCGGACCGCAAGAAGCGCATCTTCCTCGTCGAAGAGGCCTGGCACATCATCAACAGCCCCTTCGTCGCCCAGCTCTTCCAGCGCCTCCTGAAGTTCGGCCGCCGCCTCGGCCTGTCCTTCGTCGCCGTCGTCCACCACCTCTCCGACGTCGTCGACGGCGCCGCCGCACGAGAGGCCGCGGCCATCCTCAAAATGGCCTCCACCCGCACCATCTACGCCCAGAAGGCCGACGAGGCCCGCGCCACGGGCCGCGTACTCGGCCTCCCGCGCTGGGCGGTGGAAATCATCCCGACCCTCACCCCCGGCATCGCCGTCTGGGACGTCAACGGCAACGTCCAGGTCGTCAAACACCTGATCACCGAGACCGAACGCCCCCTCGTCTACACCGACCGCGCGATGACGGAGTCCTCCACCCCGCAGCAGCTCCCCGACGACCTGCTGGCCGCCGAACTCGAAGCGGAGGAACGAGCCCTGTACATCGAACGCCAGCGGGGCTCCGGCCCCGGATCAGCGACCACGGTGGCCTGACCATGCCCGACGCGAGACGTACGGACCCCTCCGCGCGAGCCGGCGGCGTCCCCGACGGGGTGCTCGTCGGCCTCCTGGCCTTCCTCCTCGGCCTCGCCGTCCTGGTCTGGTCGGCCACCGGCCTCGCAGCCCTCTTCACGAAGGGCGCCTGGCCGGCCACCGTCACCTTCACCCGCACCCCGGGGGCCGTCCGCGCCCTGATAACCCAACCCCACGACATTCCCGGCGCCTGGCCCGACACGGACCCGGCGGCCCTCTCGGGCTGGGGCCTGTTCTGGGGCCTGTTCATCAGCCAGCTCCTGGTACTGCTGGTCCTTACGATCTTCACCCTGGGCGTCGTCGCCCGCACGAAGGCCCGCCGCACCCGAGCCCGGCACCGGCCACCGGCCGACGCCGACCCGGAGGACCCCGCACCGGAGGACCCCGCACCGGTCAAGGCCCGGGCCCGGACGCCGGACCAGGCGGGGCCCACGGCCGGGCCCCGGACCCCGGACACCACCGGCACCCCGGACGGGCCCCGCCCCCATGCCCGCAACCGGACCCCGGGCAGGCTCCCCGGCCCGGCCCGCACCACGCCAGCGGCCCCGGCACACGCCCCGGCAGCGGCGACGGCCACGTCCCCCTCCGCCGCGCACGCCCCGGTCTCCGCACCCGCCCCGGCACCGGCACCGGCACCAACCGCCCCGCCCCGCAGGCCGACCCCCGCCCGGTACACCTCCCTCGGCAGCACCCCCACCCCGGCCAAGGACGCCTACCGCTACGGCTTCGGCTACGCCCCCGCCACCACCCCCGCGGCCCCCCGCCTCGCCTACGGCGCCCCGGCCGAACGCCACCGCCTCGCCGCCCGGGCCCTCGCGGCCGCGGAGGGCGCCGCCCTGGTGGTCACGTCGTCCCCCGCACTCTGGTCGGAAACCAAGGACGCCCGGGCGAAACTCGGGCCGGTCCTCCTCTACGACCCCTCGCACCTGTGCGACACCCCGGCCCGGACGCACTGGAACCCCGCCGACGGCTGCGCCGACCGGGACACCGCCACCGCCCGGGCGATCGCCCTGCTGGCCCCCGTACGCCCCCAGGCCCGCCTGGACAGCGCCCTCGCCGACACCGCCGAGACCCTGCTGCGCAGCTGGCTCCAGGCCGCCGCCCTCGACGGCCTCCCGTTCAAGCAGCTGGCCCGCTGGGCCCAGGGCAACGGCGCCCAGGACCCCGTCCGCACCCTGCGCACCCACCCCCAGGCCGCCCACGGCGCCGCCGGCGAACTCGAGAGCGCCCTCACCGCGCACCCCGAACGCCGCGAGCAGGCCCAGCAGCTGACGGCCCGCGCCCTGTCCTGCCTGACCTCGATCCACATCCGCGAGGCCTGCAACCCGAACCGCACGGATTCCCTCGCCCTGGCATCGTTCACCGCCGAAGGGGGCACCCTCTACGTGCTGGGTGAACCCCTGGAGGACCCCCGCACCCACCCGGGTGCGATGCCCCTCCTCACCGCGCTCGCCGCAGACGTGGTCGAGCACGGCCGCCGCATGGCCGCACGGTCATCCCACGGCCGGCTCGACCCACCACTGACCCTGGTCCTGGAGGACGTGGCGGCCGTCGCCCCCGTCCCCCAGCTCCCGGACCTCCTCCAGGACGAGGCCCTCCCCCTCCTGGCCCTCTGCCGCAGCCGCGAACAAGCCCGCTCCCGCTGGCCGCACGCCCGCTTCGACGACTGAGCCGGGGAACGGCTAAGGGCGGTCGAGGACGTACTCGTGCTCCTCGGCCCCCGACTCCAGCTTCACCACGCGCCCGCTCGCCGCGAACCCGAACCGCCGGTAGAAGGCCGCCGCCCGCAGGTTCTCCTCGTGCACGAAGAGCCGTACGCGTTCCGGCGCCGGTGCCTCCAGCCCCCGGGCCCACTCCACCGCGGCCGTGAACAGGGCCTCGGCCAGCCCCGCGCCCCGCCGCTCCGCCCGTACGTACACCCCGACCACGTGCGCCTGGGGCTGCTCCACCGGCAGGCCGAAGAAGTCGCTGCTCCCCTGCTCCTCGACCAGCACGCTCACGGAGCCGTCCCACTCCCCGTCGGGCCCCTCCGCGATGAACTGCCGCGCGACCCGCCCGTGCGACGCGCCCCGGGCCCGGTCCTGCCAGAAGCCGTCCGGCCGCTCCTCGGCCTGTTCCAGCGTCTCCAGGAAGGCCACCGGCGCCGCCGGATCCCGCAGGGCGTCCAACCTCAACGCCTTGATCTGCCGCCACTCTTCGGCCCGTACGGCCCGCACCACATACCGATCCATAATCCGGGATCCTAACCACCCACTTGATGCACACTGCATCCATGCATCCGCACGCCCGGGCGCTCGCCCACGTCACCGCCCTCTCCTCCGGCCCCCCACTGGACCCGACCCTGTCGGTCACGCTCAACTTCCACCCGGACCGCGCCATCGACGACCGACCGATCCTCACCGCCCTGGCCGAGGAGGGCGTCTACCGCTCCCAGTTCGTCACGGGCACCAGCAACGGCGGCCTCACCGCCCGCCCCGGCGGCGCCCGCTGGCACTGGGAGAGCCGCATCTTCGGCGGCGCCTACGACGACGCCCCCGCCGAGGAACGCCCGGTGTACGGCGCCCTCAACTTCCGCCACAACCCGGCCGGCGCCGCCCCCCGCTTCGGCTCGGCGCACTTCCGCCTCCGCCCGGAAACCCTGCCCCGCACCACGTTCTGCTACCCGGACAGCTACCTGGAGCCGGAGCACTTCGGGGTCGCCGACCGCATGCCGCTGATCCCCCTGGCCCTGGCCGACGACCAGGACGCCCTGGACGACTACATCGAGGCCCAGGTCCACACCCCGGTACGGCTGGCCCACGACGTCGCGGCTCTCGTACTGGACCCCAGCTACCGCGGCACGGAGGTGGAGGCCGCCGCCGCGAAGCTCCCCTGCCCCACGGAATGGCACCCGGGCTTCCGCCTCACGGTCGCCGAACTCCGCCGGCACCCCGACTACCGCGGCCAGGACTTCGTGGACCTCGGCTCCGCCATCGCCGTCGGGGACGTCCTGACCCCGCGCATCCTGGGCGAAGCCGCGCGCACGGGCCGCTACGACGAACAGGCCCTGAAGCGCGTCTGGCACTACGTGGCCCGCTTCGGCTCGGCGGCTCACGAATAAAGGCCCGTAAACGCAGAAAAGCCCCGCACCAGAAGGTGCGGGGCTTTCCCACAATGATTGTTCGGCGGCGTCCTACTCTCCCACAGGGTCCCCCCTGCAGTACC
>NZ_JBVJWV010000013.1:60848-175362 GCF_055602105.1 Streptomyces sp. NPDC037421 | reverse complement strand
CAAGGGTCGCCGAAGGCGATCACGCAGTGACGCGACCGAAGGGAGCGCCCTTGAGGGACCGGCCCGACACGGAAGGACGATGGGACTGACGGGAAGCCCCCAAACCAGCCATGAGACCGCCCCGCTACCCCTCCGCCCCCGCACCCCCGCCCCCCAGCAGGCGGGCCTTCGCCCTGGTGAACTCCTCCCGGGTCAGGAGGCCCTCCCGGGTCAGGTCGGCCAGTTGGGTCAGCTCCGTCACCAGGCTGCCGGGCAGTGGTGGAACCGCCGGGCCGCCCGGGCCTGGGGCGGAGGGGGTCTCCGCCGGAGCCGGCTGCGGTTCTTCCTCGGCGGCGGGGGCCGGACCGGGCTCCTCCTCCCAGGGTTCCCCGCCCCCGGCCTCCCCTGCATCCCCACCCCCCACCCGATCCCCAAACCGATCCCCCACCCGATCCCCAAACCGATCCCCCACCCGATCCCCAAACCGATCCCCCACCCGACCCCCGAACTCATCCCCCACCCGATCCCCGAACTCGTCCCCGTACTCGTCCCCGAACCCCTCCACCACCGCATCCCCGCTGTCCTCCGCCTGGGCCCACTCCGCCGCGCCCGCCGCCCGTCGCAGCAGGCCGCGCAGGAGCGGGCGGCCTGCCGGGCGGACCGCCGCCTTGACCGTGACGCCCACCGGCCGGATGAACATCACGCCACCCCCACCCGTTCCGCCGGGATCCGGACCGAGCCGACGATCCGCCCGCCCGCCGCCCGTACGGCGATGGCCGCGTCCTGGGCCCAGACGTGTTCGACCACCAGCAGCAGCGCGCAGCTGCCCCGGTCCAGGAGTTCCGCCGCCTCGTGGACGTCCTCCGGGCCGATCAGCCGGGCCACGTCACGGCCGGCCAGGATGCCCCGTAGCTCCACGAACTCGTCGAACTCCGCCGCCAGTACCTCCCCCGATGCCGTCTTCGTCGTGACGAGGCCGTCGATCAGCCGGACCACCCCGGTCTTCCGCAGCCCCATCACGGCCTCGACCGCCGGGACCCGGAGCTGTTCCTCCGGGAAGGCGAGGACGATGAATTCCACAGGTCCCATGCGCCGGGGCTCCTCACTCCTGACCGTTTCTGACGACTCTTCGGCACCCTATGACATAAGCGGACATACCAGCCGCGACCTTGCTACGTTTCCCCATATGACCGCTCTGACGGCGAAGGTGACGGAGCCCGCTCCGCCCCCGCCCCCCGACGCCCGCGCCGCCAAGCGCCGCGGCATCGAGCTGACGCTCCTCGCGGGCGCGGTCCTGATCTCCGTACTGGGCCACCTCTACGTGGGCCTCGCGGCCGACGGAAAGACCAGCCGGCCCGCCGCCCCCTACGCCGCCGGGCTCGGCGGAGCCGCGCTGCTCGCGCACCTCGCCGTCCGGCTCAGGGCCCCGTACGCCGATCCGCTCCTCCTGCCCATCGCCGTCCTGCTCAACGGGCTCGGCCTGGTCCTCATCCAGCGCCTCGACCTGGCCACCCCCGGGGAGCCCGGGGCGGGGGCCCAGCTGCGGTGGTCGGCGCTCGGGGTGGTGCTGTTCGTCCTCGTGCTCGCCCTCCTGCGCGACCACCGGACGCTCCAGCGGTACGCCTACCTCTCCGTCACCGCCGCCCTCACCCTCATGCTGCTCCCCGTCTTCTTCCCGGCCGTCAACGGCGCCCACATCTGGATCCGCTTCGCCGGGCTCTCCTTCCAGCCGGGGGAGTTCGCCAAGATCCTGCTCGCCCTCTTCTTCGCCGCCTACCTCGCCGCGAACCGCACCGCCCTCGCCCTCACCGGCCGCCGGCTCTTCTGGAAGCTCCGCCTCCTGCCCGGCCGGGTGCTCGGGCCGATCCTCGCGATCTGGCTGCTCAGCGTCGGGGTGCTCGTCCTGGAGCGGGACCTCGGGACCTCGCTGCTCTTCTTCGGCCTCTTCGTGATCATGCTGTTCACCGCGACCGGGCGGATCGGCTGGATCGCCATCGGGCTGCTGCTCGCCGCCCTCGGGGCGTACGCCGTCGGGACCTTCGAACCGCACGTGCACAGCCGCGTGAACGACTGGATGAATCCTTTCGCCTCCATCGAGCGCGGCGACGGTCCCGGCCAGCTCGCCCAGTCCCTCTTCGCCTTCGCCGCGGGCGGCCTGCTCGGCGCCGGCCTCGGACACGGCCAGTCCTTCCTCATCGGCTTCGCCGCCAAGTCGGACTTCGTCCTCGCCACCGTCGGCGAGGAGCTCGGCCTCGTCGGCCTCACCGCCGTCCTGCTCCTCTACGGGCTCCTCGTGTCCCGGGGCTTCCGCGCCGGCCTCGCGCTGCGCGACCCCTTCGGGCGGCTGTTCGCCACCGGGCTGGCCTCGATCGTCGCCCTCCAGGTGTTCGTCATCGCGGGCGGCGTCACCGGCCTGATCCCGCTCACCGGCATGGCCATGCCCTTCCTCGCGCAGGGCGGGTCCTCCGTGGTCACCAACTGGATCATCGTCGCCCTGCTCGTCCGGCTCAGCGACAGCGCCCGCAGACCCAGACCGGAGCCCGGACCGGAGCCCGGACCCGGCCGCGGGACCGGCCACGGGACGGGCCCCGCGGCGGGGGAGGGTCCCGCGTGATCCGCTACATCCGCTGGTGCGCGTACTTCTGCGCCCTGCTGCTCGCCGCGCTGCTGGCCAACGTCGCCCGGGTGCAGGTGTGGGAGTCAGCCGCCTACGGGGCGAACCCCGCCAACAAACGTCCCGCCATCGAGCGCTACGCCGAACCGCGCGGGGACATCCTGGTCGACGGCCGGCCCGTCACCGGCTCCCGCGACAGCGGCCAGCTGCTGCGCTACGAGCGGACCTACACCGACGGCCCCCTCTACGCGCCCGTCACCGGCTTCTCCTCCCAGACGTACGGGACCAGCTTCGTCGAGCGGGCCGAGGACGCCGTCCTCTCCGGCACCGACCCGGGACTGTCCGCCTTCCCGCTCTGGTACGACCTCTCGCGCGGCCGCCCCGGCGGCGGCAACGCCGCGACCACCCTGCGCGCCGCCGTGCAGCAGGCCGCGTACCGGGGTCTCGGCGGCAAGCGGGGCGCGGTCGCCGCCGTCGAGCCGGCCACGGGCAGGATCCTGGCCCTGGTCAGCAGCCCCTCGTACGACCCGGGCCTGCTCTCCGGCACCGGTACGCGGGTCAAGGCGGCCTGGGAGCGGCTGAACGCGGACCCCACCAGGCCGATGCTCAACCGGGCGCTGCGCGAGACCTATCCGCCGGGCTCCACCTTCAAGATCGTGACGGCGGCCGCCGCCCTCGACGCGGGCGTGGTCACCGACGTGGACGCCCCGACCCGGACCCCGGACCCGTACCCGCTGCCCGGCACCAGCACCCTGCTGCCGAACGCGGCCACGGGCTGCGCGGAGGCCTCGATGGCGGAGGCGGTGCAGTGGTCCTGCAACACGGTGATGGCCGACATCGGGGTGCGGGTCGGCCTGCGGGGGATGGCCGAGGCGGCGGCCCGCTTCGGCTTCAACGACGGGGGGCTGCGGGTGCCCTCGTGGGTGTCGCGGTCGACCTTCGACACCGACATGAGCCCCGACCAGCTGGCGCTGTCCTCGATCGGACAGTTCAACACCAAGGCCACCCCGTTGCAGATGGCCATGGTCGCGGCGGCGGTGGCCAACGGGGGCGAGCTGCGGACGCCCTACCTGGTGGACCGGACGACCCGGGACGACGGCTCCCTGGTGCGGCGCGCCGACCAGCGCACCCTGAGCCGGGCGATGAGCCCGGCCACGGCGCTGCGCGTGCAGGAGCTGATGGTGAAGGTGGTGGAGGACGGCACGGGGCGCAACGCGGCGATCCCCGGCGCGCGGGTCGGCGGCAAGACGGGCACCGCGCAGCACGGCGTCGGCAACGCCGGCACCCCCTATGCCTGGTTCATCGCCTGGGCCCGCGGGCAGGACGCGCCGCAGCCGGCGGTCGCGGTCGCGGTGGTGGTCGAGGACGCCTCGGCGGTGCGCGGGGACATCAGCGGCAACGGCGCGGCGGCCCCGATCGCGCGGGCGGTGATGGAGGCGGCCCTGCGGGCCGACACCCCGTAGGCCTGCGCCCGCTTGGCCCGCCTAGGCCTGTGCCTTTCTGGGCCTGCGCCCTGCTACGCCCCGGCGCCCTCCTGGATGGCGGCCTCCACCTCCGCCACCCGCTCCCGCTCCTCGGCCGCGAAGCGTTCGCGGTCCAGCGACTCGGCGATCTCCTCGTCCTCGGTCATCAGCAGGTCGAGGTTGGAGTCGCCCATCTCGAAGACCCCCATCTCCAGGTACGCCTTCTGCAGCCGGTCCCCCCAGAGCCCGATGTCCTTGACGCACGGCACTATCCGGCTGAACAGCAGCTTCCGGAACAGGTGCAGGAACTCCGACTGCTCGGTGTACTCCACCGCCTCCCGCTTCGGGATGCCGAAGTCCTCCAGCACCTCCACCCCGCGCAGCCGGTCGCGCATCAGGTAGCAGCCCTCGATGACGAACTCCTCGCGCTCGCGCAGTTCGGCGTCCGTCAGCTGCTTGTAGTAGTCGCGCAACGCCATCCGCCCGAAGGCCACGTGGCGGGCCTCGTCCTGCATCACGTACGCGAGGATCTGCTTGGGCAGCGGCTTGTCGGTGGTGTCGCGGATCATCCCGAAGGCGGCCAGCGCCAGCCCCTCGATGAGCACCTGCATGCCGAGGTAGGGCATGTCCCAGCGGGAGTCGCGCAGGGTGTCGCCGAGGAGCCCCTGGAGGCTGTCGTTGATCGGGTAGAGCATCCCGACCTTCTCGTGCAGGAAGCGCCCGAAGATCTCGGCGTGCCGGGCCTCGTCCATGGTCTGGGTGGCGGAGTAGAACTTCGCGTCCAGGTCCGGCACGGATTCCACGATGCGCGCCGCGCACACCATCGCGCCCTGCTCGCCGTGCAGGAACTGGCTGAAGTTCCAGGCGCTGTAGTGCCGGCGCAGCTCACCCTTGTCCCGTTCGGTCATCTTCGCCCAGTGCCGGGTGCCGTGGAGCGTCAGCATCTCGTCGGGGGTGCCGAGGGGGTCGTACGGGTCCACCTCGATGTCCCAGTCGATGCGCTTGGCGCCGTCCCACTGCTTGTCCTTGCCCTTCTGGTACAGCGCGAGGAGGCGGTCGCGCCCCCCGTCGTACTCCCAGCTGAAGCGGGCCGCGCCGGAGGCGGGGACCGGCCACACGGCCTCGTCCGGGGCCCGGGTGTAGAGCTCGTGCGTCGACACTGACGCCTCCTCGTCTCGCGTACTGCGTCTCGCGTACTGCCTTGCGGGAGTGGACAGTTGGCAGCGTCACACGTTGGTAGACGCGGGGTCAACAAGTCGTGCGCGAGGGATTGACGGCCTTGCTGACAAGGAGTCTCATAAGGGGTGACCGTAGGTAACCCGACCGCGAGGTGCCCGAAGCCATGACGACAGTGACGGAACGAGCCGCGCTGAGGGACGCCCTCGGCCTCCTCAAGGACCGCGAGCAGATCGCCGAACGACTCCTCGAATCCTCCGCCAAGCACTCCTTCGACCCCGACCGGGAACTCGACTGGGACGCCCCGCCGATCGACGGCAAGTACTACTGGCCGCCCGAACTGCTCTCCCTCTACGACACCCCGATGTGGAAGAAGATGGGCGAGGAGCAGCGCATCGACCTCTCCCGCCACGAGGCGGCGTCCCTCGCCTCCCTCGGCATCTGGTTCGAGATCATCCTCATGCAGCTCCTGGTCCGGCACATCTACGACAAGTCGCTGACCAGCAACCACGTCCGGTACGCGCTCACCGAGATCGCCGACGAGTGCCGGCACTCGATGATGTTCGCCCGCATGATCCAGAAGGGCGGAGCCCCCGAGTACCCGGTCACCCGGCTCAACCACAACCTCGCCCGCATCCTCAAGACGGTCTCCACCACCCCCGGCTCCTTCGCGTGCACCCTCCTCGGCGAGGAGATCCTCGACTGGATGCAGCGCCTGACCTTCCCGGACGAGCGCATCCAGCCCCTGGTCCGCGGCGTCACCCGGATCCACGTCATCGAAGAGGCCCGGCACGTCCGCTACGCCCGCGAGGAACTGCGCCGCCAGATGCTGACCGCCCCGCGCTGGGAGCAGGAACTCACCCGGATCAGCTGCGGCGAGGCCGCCCGCGTCTTCTCCGTGGCCTTCGTCAACCCCGCCGTCTACGAGAACGTCGGCCTCGACCGGCGCGAAGCCGTCGCCCAGGTCAAGGCCAGCGGCCACCGCCGCGAGGTGATGCAGACCGGCGCGAAGCGGCTCACCGACTTCCTCGACGACATAGGCGTCCTGCGCGGCGTCGGCCGCAGGCTCTGGCGCAGCTCCGGCCTCCTCGCGTAGGCGGGTCGTCTACTCTGCGGGCATGACCGTACGGGCGTACCGCAGACTGAGCGTCGAGGAGCGGCGGGCCCAGCTCCTCGACGCCGCGCTGTCGTTGTTCGCGCACCGTGCCCCGGAGGAGATCTCCCTCGACGACGTCGCCGAGGCCGCGGGCGTCTCGCGCCCGCTGGTCTACCGCTACTTCCCGGGCGGCAAACAGCAGTTGTACGAGGCCGCGCTGCGCTCGGCGGCGGACGTCCTCGAACTCTGCTTCGCCGAACCCCAGACCGGCCCGCTGACCCAGCGGCTGTCCCGGGTCCTGGATCGCTACCTGTCCTTCGTCGACGAGCACGACGCCGGCTTCGCCGCACTGCTCCAGGGCGGCAGCGTCGTGGAGACCTCCCGCACCACGGCCACGGTGGACGGCATCCGCCGCGCGGCCGCCGAGCAGATCCTCCTCCACCTCGGCGTCCCCGCCCCGGGCGCGCGGCTGCGGATGATGGTCCGCACCTGGATCACGGCGGTGGAGGCCGCCTCGCTGATCTGGATCGACGAGGGCAAGCAGCCCGAGGTCGCCACCCTCCGCGACTGGCTGGTGGACCAGTTCATGGCCCTGCTCACGGCTACGGCCGCCACCGACCCGGAGACGGCCTCCGCCGCCCGCGCGGCCCTCGCACTGGAACGGCCGGACGGCCCGGCGGGCGTCCTGGCCCGCCGCGTGATCCCGGTGGTCTCCGAGGCGGCCCACCTGCTGTGACACTGGTGGGGTGAGAAGCGAACCGACCCCCTTCGAGGGCGGGCCGATGGACGGCCGCGTCCTCCCGATCCTCGTGGGCCCGACGGGGCACCCGCCGAAGTGGTACGAGATCCCGGTCCCGGCGGCGGACGGCGGCCCCCCGACGGTACTGCTGTACGAGCGCGTGCCGTCGGGGTACACGAGGCGGCTGGGGCTCCAGAAGGGGTGGAAGTACACCTTCTCCCCGACGGGCGAGAAGCCGAAGCTCCGCTGGCCGTGGACGAAGTCCCGCGGCGGCCGCTGAGCCGGGCGCGGCTCGCGGCGGCGGGCCCGCGCCGCGAGCCGCCGTCCCCGCCCGGACAGGACCTAGGGCAACGGCAGGGTCAGGACCGCCTCCGCGCCGCCGCCCTCCGCGTGGCGGAACTCCAGGCGGGCGCCGATCGCCTCCGCCTGGCCCGCCGCGATCGTCAGGCCCAGCCCGTGTCCCTTGCCCCCGCTGCGGAACCGCTGCGGGCCGTCCGTGAGGAGGTACTCCGGGTACCCGTCGCCGTGGTCCCGTACGGTCACCACCGGCCCGTCCACCGTCAACACCACCGGGGCCCGCCCGTGCTTGTGCGCGTTCGCGAGCAGGTTCCCCAGCACCCGCTCCAGCCGCCGCCGGTCGGTCTCCACGTGCGCGTCCCGGACCACGACCACCTCGGTCTCCAGTCCCGACGCCCGTACCACCCGCCGCGCCAGCCGCTCCAGCTGGTGCAGATCGGTGTCCACCCGCTCGTTCCCCGAGTCCAGCCGCGAGATCTCCAGCAGGTCCTCCGTCAGCTGCCGCATCGTGCGCACCCGCTCCCTGACCAGCTCCGTCGGCCGCCCCTCCGGCAGCAGTTCCGAAGCCGCCTGCAGGCCCGTCAGCGGCGTCCGCAGCTCGTGCGCCACGTCCGCCGTGAACCGCTGCTCGCTCTGCAGCTTGCGCTGGAGGGTCCCCGCCATCGTGTCCAGCGCGCCCGCCACCGTCGACACCTCGTCCTGGTGCCGCGAGGGGTCCTCCGTGCGCGGGTCGCCGACCCGCGCGTCCAGGTCGCCCTGGGTGATCCGCCGCGCGACCGCCGCCGTCTGGTGCAGCCGCCGCGTCACCCGCGTCACCGCGAAGGCGCCGATCAGCAGGGTGCCGCCCAGGGCCAGCACCGAGGAGCCGATGATCGCGTTGTCCAGGCCCCGGATGGTCCCCGCGCTCTGCCCGTAGTCGATGAGGGTGGCCAGCGCCCGCCCGTCGGCCGGGGCCGCCGCCCACATCACCGGCCGCCCGCCGACGTCGCCGACGACCGTTCCGCGCCGGCCGCTCAGCGCGAGCGTCCGGAGCTCCGGCGGCAGTCCCGCCGGGTCGAGTCCGGACTGCGGCGGCAGGGCCTCGCCCGCCTCGTACGCGTACGCGGCCTCGTCCAGCTTGTCCAGCGCCTTGTCCCGGGCCGCCGCCACCGTCTGCCGGGTCACCTCCACGTGCACCAGTACGCCCAGCACCGCCGCGAGCGCGCAGCACATCACCACGATGAAGCAGGCGGACTTCCAGGTCAGCGTGGCCGTCCACGCGGGCAGCCACGCCCTCACGGTGCGGCCGACGGGCTGTGACCGCTCGACGGCGATGACGACGGCACCGACGGCGACGTCGGCGCGGCGGGCACCCGTACGATCTGCTCGCGCTCCGGCAGCATCGTCCGCTGCTTCGCGTCCCAGGACCAGGCGGTGATCAGCTCGTAGCCGGGGTTGCCGCTCGGCACGCGCAGGATGACGTCCCGCCCCGCCAGCTCCACGCTGATCACGGTCTCGGTGGTGGCCATGATCCGGTTGAGCCGCCCGCCGGCGTCCACCGTGTACACCCGTACGGACATCATCCTGTCGGGGAACTCGATGCCGATCACCAGCTCGTCCTTGCCGTTCCCGGTGAGGTCCCGGTAGTACGGCTGCCGCACCGGGCACGCCGCCGGGTCCTGCCCCGCCTTCCCGCAGGCTCGGATCGCGGCGGCGGTCTCCGCGGGCATGCCGTCCGCGCCCACGCTGATGTCCGGATGGGCCCGCAGCTCCGCCTGCACCAGCGCGACCGGGTCGACTTCGTGCACGTTCTGGCCGGTGACCTTCGGCAGCCCCCGTACGTACTCCGGTGGCGCTCCCCCCGGATCGGCGGGCGGTACCTCGGCGCCCCGGCGTTCCGGCCACAGGTGTACGGGGCCGCTCGCCGTCGGGGTCGGCCCGGCGGAGGCGAGCCCGCCGGTGTTCCCGCAGGCGACGGCCAGCGGCAGCAGGGCTGCCACCAGCAGCGGTGCGGGAGAGGGCTTTCGCACGTGCGGGGCCCTCCTCTGCGCGCGGCCGGTCGGCGATGGTCGATATCCAGCCAACCTTATGCGCAGCTCGGCCCCATTTGTTCGCCCAGAGCGGCGATCAGCCGTCCGTACGCCCGCGCCGCAGCATCGCGAAGCCCAGCCCGGCGGCGCCGATGGCCGCGATCCCGCCGCCCGCGGCGAGCAGCAGCACGCCGTCGCCCGGCCCGTCGGCCAGCGTGTTCAGCCGCAGCGCCTCGGCGGTCCCGGCGGCACCGGAGCCGCCCTTGACCGGGGTGCCCGCCGGGGTGTCCAGCGAAGCCGGCACGACCTGGCCGCCGCCCCCGCCGCCCCCGCCGTGCCGGGTCCCGGTCTTGTGGCCGTCACCGGCCACGGCGTGGGAGCCGCCCCCGGGCACGGTGTCGCCGACCCAGGAGGAGAGCCGCCCGTCGGGCCGCAGCGCGGCGTGCAGCTCACCGGCGGCGCCGACCCCGGTGGCCCCGCCGCGGCTGGTCAGGGTGGCCACCTTGGCGCCCGCGCGCAGGATCTCGGCCTGGTACGCGTCCTTCGCGAGGCGGTACACCTTCGCGGTCGACCGGCCGTCCGCGAGGGAGATGCTGCTGACCAGGGTCCGCTGCGTGCCGGAGGCGGCCGGCGTCCCGTCGGCGAGCGCGGCGGCGGTCGGCAGCGCCAGCAGTGCGCCGGCGCATGCGGTCACGGCGGTGGCGCGAACGATGGTGCGGCGGCGGGCGGTTTCCACGGGATTCCCTCGGCAATGGTCAGGGCCTGGCGCGTCCAGACGGCACAAAAGTAGGCCCCGGCCGTTGCGGTAGGGCGATGACCTTGTAACAGGAAGGCCGCAGGCACCCGACGGAGCTGTTACACAACCGAGGGATTGCCCGGGGGCGCACCGCCTGCTCCCATGGACGGCGGGGGTGAGGCCGATGCGCGGACTCAAGGTCCTTCCGAGCGGCCGGCCCGGCCGCGGCCGGCTCTACGTCAACCGGCCCGACGGCCAGGCCGTGGCCTGGTACGACCGGCAGACCAACCGGATCAGCGTCCTGGCGGACGACCAGCGCGAGGCGGTACTGGCGGCCCTGCGCCCGTACTTGACCCGCGACTGGACCATCGGCCCGCCCCCGGTGCCCACCCCCGCCGAGCTGCGCGGCCTGAGCCTGCCGCCCGACCGGGACCTGGCTCCGAACCGGCCCGGCGAGACCCTGCTGGGCGAGCTGGCGTACGGCTCACAGGGCAGCCGGGCCCGGCACCGCATGCGGCAGGAACTCCAGGCCCGGCAGCGCACCGGCGCGGAGCTCGACCTGCTGGAGGCGTCGGACTGGCGGGCCCTGCACGACGTCCCCCTGCCCGGTCTGGGGCTGCTGGACCACCTGCTCATCGGCCCGCCGGGCGTCCTCGCCGTCCGTACGGTCCCGGGCCGCCGCCAGCGCGCCCACATCGGGGACCTGCTGCTCACGGTGGGCCGCGCCGACCCCCGCCCCGACCCCCGCTGGATCCGCCGGGCGGCCGCCTGCGCCGCCCGGGTGCTGGCCGCGCCGGTCACCCCGGCCCTCGCCCTGGCGGATGCCTCCCGGGTGGAGGTGGCCCCGACGCAGCGTGACGTCCTGGTCCTCCAGCCCCCGACCCTGACGACCTTCCTGCGGGGCACGCCGACGACCCTCAAACCCCCTGAGATCGAAGCGCTCTTCGCCCTGGCCCGCGCCCGCCCGGCATGGACCTGAGACCTGCCGCGGCCTGCTGCGTCAGGCCGAACTCCGCTTCCGCGGCGCCGCCTTCTTCGCGGCGGCGGAGGCGGACTTGGCGGCGGAGGAGGAGGCCTTCTTCGCGGCGGCGGACTTCGCCGAGGCCGAAGCCGACTTCGTGGCGCTCGAAGTCGACTTCGTGGAGCGCGACTTGGCGGACGCGGCAGACGTGGCCGACGCGGCCGTCGAGGTGGACTTCGCGGCCGTCTTCTTCTTCCCGGCTCCCGACGCGGCCGTCTTCCGGGCGGTGGCCGAGGCCGTCGACTTCTTTCCGCCCACCGCCTTGGGCGCGGCGGCCGCCGCCCTGCGCCGGATCGGGGTCACCTCCGCCTCCGTGCCGCCCTCCGCGTCCCGCGAACCCCCGCCGCCCCGCGAGGCCTTGGCGGCCCGCACGCTGTTCTCCAGCGCCGCCATCAGGTCGATCACCTGACCGCCGGCCGGCTCCACCACCGCCTCCTGCGGCTCGAACGCCCCGCCCGCCTTCGCCGCGATCATCGCCTCCACGGCCTCGCGGTAGTCGTCGTGCAAGGAGGTCATCTCCACCTCGCCCAGCGTCGCCATCAACGCGTCGGCCAGGTCCAGTTCGGCTTCCCGTACGGACACCGCGGCATCCGGCGCCACTCCCTCCGGCGCCCTGATCTCGTCCGGCCACAGCAGGCCGTGCATCGCGATCACGTCGTCGACGACCCGCAGCATGCCCAGCCGCTCCCGCCCCCGCAGCGCGTACTTGGCGATCGCCACCCGCCGGCTGCGCTTGAGCGCCTCCCGCAGCAGCGTGTACGGCTTGGCCGCCGTGGCCCCGTTCGCCGCGAGGTAGTACGCGGCGTCCATCTGGAGCGGATCGATCTCGTCGGCGGGCACGAACGACACGATCTCGATCGTCTTCGCCGTGGCGATCGGCAGCTGGGCCAGGTCCTCCTCCGTGATCGGGACGATCGACCCGTCCGCCTCCTCGTACCCCTTGCCGATCTCGTCGGAGGACACCTCCTCCCCGTCCAGCTCGCACACCTTGCGGTAGCGGACCCGGCCGCCGTCGGTCACATGGATCTGACGGAAGGAGATCGAGTGGCTCTCGGTGGCGTTCACGAGCTTGATCGGGATGCTGACCAGGCCGAAGGAGATCGCCCCGTTCCAAATGGATCGCACGGTTCCTCCTGATTCGTGGCAATCTCATCGTATGACGCCGATCACGATGGTGGAGGGGCGTCGCATCGCGCTCAGCAACCTGGACAAGGTCCTCTACCCGGGGACCGGCTTCACCAAGGGCGAGGTGCTGCACTACTACGCCACCGTCGCGGACTCCCTCCTCGCGCACATCAAGGACCGCCCGCTGTCCTTCCTGCGCTATCCGGACGGCCCGGACGGCCAGCTCTTCTTCACGAAGAACCCGCCGCCCGGCACGCCCGCCTGGGTGAAGACCACCCCCGTGCCCCGCTCCGAGGACGCACGGGCCGAACAAGTGGTCGTATCCGACCTGGCGTCCCTGATGTGGGCGGCCAACCTCGTCGTCGAGTTCCACACCCCCCAGTGGCGGGCCGGCGCCCCCGCCATCGCCGACCGGCTCGTCCTCGACCTCGACCCCGGCCCGCCCGCCACCGTCGTCGAATGCTGCGCCGCCGCCCTGTGGCTGCGCGAACGCCTCGCCGCCGACGGCCTGACCGCGTACGCCAAGACCTCCGGCTCCAAGGGCCTCCACCTGGCCGTGGCCCTCGAACCGGCCCCCTCGGCGCGCGTGTCCGCGTACGCCAAGGCCCTCGCCCAGGAGGCCGAGGCCGAGCTCCCCGACCTCGTCGTGCACCGGATGGCCAAGGCGCTGCGCCCCGGCAAGGTCTTCGTCGACCACAGCCAGAACGCCGCCGCCAAGACCACCGCAGCCCCCTACACGCTGCGCGCGCGGCCCCTGCCGACCGTCTCCGCGCCCGTCTCCTGGGCGGAGGTCGAAGCCTGCCGCGACCCCTCCGACCTGCTGTTCCTCGCCGACGACATCCCGCCCCGGCTGGCCCGCGACGGCGACCTCCTCGCCCCGCTGAACGACCCCGGACGGGCCGGGAGCCTGCCGTGACCCGGCCGGCCGTCCAGGTCGCGCTCGCCGCCGCCGTACGTACCCTGCCGCGCGCGGCGGGCCTTGCGTACGAGCCGAAGTTCGACGGCCACCGGATGGTCGTGCTGCGCACCGGGGAGGACGTGGCGCTCCAGGCCCGCTCCGGGCGGATCGTCACCGGCGCGTTCCCCGATCTGGCGGCGGCCGCCCGGCAGTTGCCCGCCGGGACCGTGCTGGACGGGGAGGTGGTCGTCTGGCACGCCGGCCGCACGGACTTCGCGCTGGTCCAGCGGCGCGCGGCGGCGGCCACCGAGGCCCGCGCCGCGGTGCTCGCGCAGAGCCTGCCGGCCTCGTACGCGGCCTTCGACGTGCTGGAGCTGGCCGGGGTGGACGTACGCGGCCGCTCCTACGAGCGGCGCCGGGCCCTGCTGGTCGACCTGCTGCTGCCGCTCGGCCCGCCGCTCCAGCCGGTGCCGATGACGACGGACCCGGAGCTGGCCGAGACCTGGTACGAGACCCTGCCCGCCAGCGGCATCGAGGGCCTGGTCGTGAAGCGGCTGGACCAGCCCTACCCGGCCGGGCGGCGCGCCTGGCGCAAGCTCCGGCACACGAACGTGCGGGACGCGGCGGTGATCGGCTACACCGGCACCCCGCGCCGCCCGCTGGCGCTCGTGCTGGTCCTGCCGGGGGAGGAGGACGAGGCGCCGCTGGTGTCGAGCCCGCTCTCGGCGGTGCTGCGCACGGAGCTGGCGGCGGCCGTCGCCGAGCGCGGGCCGGCCGCGGGCGGGGCCGGCGGTGGGGCCACGGTCACGGCGATCGGGCTCGGCGAGGTGCCGTTCCGCCTGCTGGACCCGCCGCTGGCGGCGGAGGTCCGGCACAGCTCGGTACGCCATCCGCCGCCGGAGGTGCTGCGGCTGCGGACAGACCTCTGACCCGCGCGGGAGGCGCAGGTCAGAGGCCGGTTCCGGCACCGCGGCGGGCGGGACACCCGCTAGGAGTGCGCCCCGCGCCCCGCGTCCGGGGGAGCTCCGGGCTGCGGGTGCGGCCCCGGTCCCTCCGGCTTCTCGTAGCCGGACTCGCGTTCGGCCCGAACCTCTTCGGAATGGCTGGAAGTGGTGGACCCGAAGTTCCCGTAACCCTGCATCTCGTGCGGTCGCAGGCCGCCCTCGGGGATCTCCACCGGGTCACGCTCCTCGCGGACCTCGTAGACCGCCCCGCCGTCGGGCAGGTGCGGCTGGCTCTCGGGGGTGGGCGGCGGCGGTTCCTTCGCCCGGACCCGCTGGCCCAGCTTGAAGCCCGCGAGCAGGACGCCGGCGATGACGATGCCGACGACGAAGAACCACGCGATGTCGGTCAGGATCTTGTCCACGCTGAGGATCGTGTCCATGGATCCCATTTTCCCGCTTTCGCTCCGTTTGCATGCGCGGGCAGCTCGAAGAATCACCTCAAGACGGCCGTCGGCCCCGCCCGCAGGCGGGGCCGACGGCCGTGCGGCGCGTACCGCCCCCTACTCCGAATGGATGAGGGGGCGGCCGCTCCTCAGCGCAGCGGGGCCGCTCCTCAGCGCAGCGGCCCGTCCGAGTCCCTCAGCCCCCGCGCGTCCCGGCCCCCGAGCACCCCGAGGATCTCGGCGCAGATGGCCAGCGCCGTCTCCGCCGGGGTCTTGGCGCCCAGGTCCAGCCCGATGGGCCCGTGCACCCGCGCCAGCTCGGACGCACCCACCCCGGCGGCCACCAGCCCGTCCTGGCGCCGGGCGGTCGTCCGCCGCGACCCGAGCGCGCCGACGTACGGGACCTCCAGCGCGAGCGCGTTCCGAAGGGCCGGCACGTCGAAGTCCGGCTCGTGGCTGAGCATCACCAGGCAGGCGGCGTCCCGGTGCGCCGTCAGCACCTTCTCCGCCTCCGCCGCCGTCTCCACCGACACCGACTCCCAGCCCAGCAGCGCCGACTGCGCGCCGATCACGTCGGCCAGCTCCCCGGTCCCGCCGATCACCACGTACGGGGCCGACGGGTACGCCTCCACCAGCACCAGCCCGGAGCCCCCGTACAGGGCGTCCCGCCCGGGCCGCCGGGTCCCCAGCAGCTCCCCGGCGCGCCGCCCGGCGTCGTCGGCCGGCTCGTCGCCGGCCCGTACGACCTCGCTGACGGCGCCGTCCGCGCCCTCGCTGAGGCGGGTCACGAGCGCCACCCCGGCCCCGGTGCCCAGCAGCTCCCACCATTCGGCGGGGATCGCGGACAGCGGCTGCAGCAGCACCTCCGCCTGCCCGCCACAGGTCAGCCTCGCCTCCGTGGCCTCACCGGTCCCGACCGACACCTCGCACACCCGCGCGGTCTCGCCGGCGCCCAGGGCCCCGGCCTCCGCGACGAGCTCGGCGTCGAACACCCCGCGGTACAGGGCCCCGACGCACTCCCCACGGGCGTCCACGAGCACGGCCCCGGCGGGGTCCCGGGGTCCGAACCCCTGCTCGGTCACGGGCCGGGCCAGGAACGCCACCCGCCCCTCGGCCGTCCACTGCCGCGCCGTCTCCGCAAGCTCACGCATCCTCGTCGCCCC
Organism: Streptomyces sp. NPDC037421; assembly: GCF_055602105.1. Taxonomy (NCBI): domain Bacteria; kingdom Bacillati; phylum Actinomycetota; class Actinomycetes; order Kitasatosporales; family Streptomycetaceae; genus Streptomyces; species Streptomyces sp. NPDC037421. Next base: position 159,659 of record NZ_JBVJWV010000013.1, on the reverse strand, counting down.
ATCCTCTGTGCGCTCCCTCGCCGCAAAGCACCTGGTCAACGGGCACAAAGCGGCCTCGAAAACCACCCTAGCCACGCCCCGGGCCGCCACCCATCCCCCGAAGCCACAGACCCCGGCCCGTCGCCCTCGTACGGACCACCGGAACCGTCCACGGGTGGCCGCTCCGCCGCCACCACGGAGAATCGAGGGAGCGAAGGGAAACTACCGCCCGTGCACACCCTGAAACGCGCCTTCGACTCCCTCTCCGTACGCAACTTCCGGCTCTTCTTCCTCGGCCAGCTCCTTTCGGTGACCTGCACCTGGATGATGGTGGTCGCGCAGGACTGGCTGGTGCTGGAGCTGTCGGGCAACTCGGGAACGGCCCTGGGCGTGGTGACCGCCCTGCAGTTCACGCCGGTACTCCTGCTCACCCTCTACGGGGGCCGGCTGGCCGACCGCCACAGCAAACGCCGCATCCTGGTCCTGGCCAACCTGGCATCGGGCACCCTCGCCCTCCTCCTGGGCCTGTGGGTGACCCTGGGCGAGATACGGCTGTGGCACATCTGGCTCTTCGCCCTCGCCCTCGGCGCGGTCAACTCGGTGGAGGCGCCCACCCGCATCGCCTTCGTGGGGGAGATGGTCGGCAACGAGCTGCTGCCCAACGCGTCGGCGCTGAGCGGCGCGTACTTCAACGCCGCCCGGGTGGCGGGCCCCGCGGCCGCGGGTCTGCTCATCGCCCGCCTCGGCGTCGGGCCGGTCATCCTGATCAACGCGTGCAGCTACCTGGGGGCCGTGGCGGGCCTCGCGCTGATGCGCCCCGCGGAACTCCACGGCCCCCGGTCCCGGCCGGCCGGCGCCCGCATCGCGGACGGCATCCGCTACGTCTCCCGGCGCCCGGACCTGATCCTCCCGCTGACCCTGGTCGGCGTACTGGGCCTGGCCGGCTTCAACTTCCAGCTGACGCTGCCGCTGCTGGCCAAGACCGCGTTCCACACCGGCTCGGCCGCCTTCGGACTGCTGAGCAGCTCCCTCGCGGCGGGTTCCCTGCTGGCCGCCTTCGCGACGACCGCCCGCCGCACCCGCCCGACGGCCGCCGTGGTCACCGGCTCCGCCCTGGCCTTCGGCGCCGCCGAAGCCCTCACGGGCCTGGCCCCCACCCTCCCGACGGCATGTCTCCTCCTGTCCCTGACGGGCTTCGCGATGATGTACTTCGCCCAGGCGGCCAACCACCGCATCCAGCTCGGCTCGGACCCGGCCTACCGGGGCCGCGTGATGGCCCTCTTCACCCTGATCTTCATGGGCACGACTCCCCTGGGCGCCCTCCTGACGGGCTGGCTGTCCGACCACTGGGGCCCCCGCTGGTCCCTCTCGGCAGGCGGCCTGGTCTCCCTGACGGCAACGGCCCTGACCCTGGCGCTGACCCCCCGCCCGGAACCCGCCCGCGCCCTGGACAACTCCCGTACCTGACGGGCCACTTGACCGCACATACGCGAAGACCCCGTCCTCAGCATCTCTGCTGCGGCGGGGTCTTTGGGCACTTCCTGCGAAGTGCCCCCGGCAGGATTCGAACCTGCGCACACGGCTCCGGAGGCCGTTGCTCTATCCCCTGAGCTACGGGGGCGTGTCGTTCGCTTTGCGGCGACGGGTTGAACACTACCAGCTCCCACGGGGTGATCAGGAACCGATTTGGGCGGGAGGGGGAGGCCGGTCGCCCGGAGGGGGTGGAAGTGGCAAAAACCCGGACGCGGGGGCTTAGGGCGACCTACTCTCGAGTTGTGCCAGGCGCCTCGGGCCGGGTGCTTGTTGTCGACGACAACAAGGTCATCCGGCAGCTGATCAAGGTCAATCTCGAGCTGGAGGGCTTCGAGGTCGTGACCGCGAACGATGGTGCCGAGTGTCTGGACGTGGTTCACCGGGTGTGTCCCGACGCGATCACCCTTGATGTGGTCATGCCTCGGCTGGACGGCTTCGGGACCGCCGCGCAGTTGCGGGCCGATCCGCGGACGCGGCACGTTCCCGTCGCCATCGTCAGCGCCTGTACGCAGCACGAGGTCGAGGCCGGGATCGCCGCCGGGGTGGACGCGTTCGTCGCCAAGCCCTTCGAGCCCACCGAGCTGGTCCGGGTCGTGCGCCGGCTCGTCGAGCGGAAGGGTGCCCCCGCCGGGCGGGCAGGGAGGGCCGGGAGAGGGGCCTGAAGGGGTCTGGGCGCGCCTCCTTGTTCACATGCCGAAACCCGATGCATGGCCTAGGGGCTTCTCGCCTAGGCTGGGTTCCGTGATCCCCGCCGACCTCTCTCGTGCCGTCGTACAAGCCGTACGCCGTGCCGTCGAGGACGGAGAGCTCGCCGCGAGCGTGCCCGGGCGCGTGGTCGTCGAGCGCACCCGCCCCGGGGGAGTGGGGGAGTACGCCACCCCCGTCGCGCTCCAGGTGGCGAAGGACGCCCGGCTCGAACCCCGTGAGGTCGCCCGGGTGCTCGCGGGCCGGCTGCTCGCCGACGAGCCCGGGATCCTGGGTGCGGAGGTCACCGGGCCCGGCTTCCTCAATTTCAGCCTCGCGCCCGTTTCCGCCGGTGAGCTCGTGCGCGAGGTCCGGGCGCGGGGCCGGCGGTACGGGTTCGCGGACGCCGGGGAGCTGCGCGGGCGCGTGGTCCGGGAGGCCGTGCAGAGGATCCGGGTCAGTCAGGGCGCCCCCGGCGCGCAGGAGCTCCGCGTCGCGCCCGTCGCCCGGCGCGACGGGGACGTCATCGCCGTGTACGGGGCGGACGCCGCCGCCTGGGCCATGCTCTGCGTACCGGCCCGCGAGACCCCTTCCTTCACCCCCGGGCTGCTCGTCCAGGACGAGTCCAGCGAGTTCTTCCGCGTGCGGTACGCCCACTCCCGCGCCCGGGCGCTGGGGATCAACGCCGCCGGTCTCGGGTTCGGCGGCGAGCCCGGGGACGACACCGGAGGCCGTGAGCTGCTGCGGCTGCTCGGCGAGTACCCGCTCGTGCTGGAGGCCGCCGCGCACCACCAGGCGCCCGAGCGGCTCACCCGGCACCTCGTCGCCGTCGCCGACGCGCTCCTCGACTTCCAGCACCAGGTCCTGCCCAAGGGGGACGAGAAACCCTCGGCCGCCCACCGCGCCCGGCTGGCACTCGCCGAAGCCGCCGGGACGGTGCTGGCAGGCGGCCTCGCCCTCCTCGGCATAGACGCCCCAGACTTCCTGTGAACCGCGAAGAGAGATTCCGATGAGCCGTTCCGCGCACCCCGCCGGGCCCCGCCACGCCGACGTCCTGCCCGAGGGCCACTACGCCCCGCCGCCGGCCGACCTGAACGCGCTCGACGAGAAGGTGTGGTCCCGTACCGTCCGGCGCAACGACGACGGGGTCGTGACGGTGGGCGGGATCGAAGTGACCCGGCTCGCCGAGGACTTCGGCACCCCCGCCTACTTCCTCGACGAGGAGGACTTCCGGTCCCGCTGCCGCGCCTGGGCGCACGCCTTCGGCAAGGAAGCGGACGTGTTCTACGCGGGCAAGGCGTTCCTCTCCAAGGCCATCGTGAAGTGGCTGAAGGAAGAGGGGCTGAACCTCGACGTCTGCTCCGGCGGGGAGCTGGCCACCGCCCTCGCCGCCGAGATGCCCGCCGAGCGGATCGCCTTCCACGGGAACAACAAGTCCGAGGGCGAGATCCGGCGCGCGATCACGGCCGGCGTCGGGCGGATCGTGCTCGACTCCTTCCAGGAGATCGCCCGCGTCGCGCACATCGCCCGCGAGCTGGGCGTACGCCAGCCCGTGCAGATCCGCGTCACCGTCGGCGTCGAGGCGCACACCCACGAGTTCATCGCCACGGCCCACGAGGACCAGAAGTTCGGCATCGCCGTCGCCGACGGGTCCGCCGCGGAGGCCGTGCGCCGGGCGCTCGGGCACGACTCGCTGGAGCTGCTCGGCGTCCACTCCCACATCGGCTCGCAGATCTTCGACATGGCCGGCTTCGAGGTGTCCGCCAAGCGGGTGGTCCGGCTGCTGGCCGCCGTGCGCGACGAGCACGGCGTCGAGCTCCCCGAGATCGACCTCGGCGGCGGGCTCGGCATCGCGTACACCTCCGCCGACGACCCGCGCGAGCCCCACGAGATCGCCAAGGCGCTCACGGAGATCGTCGCGCGGGAGTGCGAGAGCGCCGGGCTCAAGGCCCCGCGCATCTCCGTCGAGCCCGGCCGCGCCATCGTCGGCCCCACCGCCTTCACCCTCTACGAGGTCGGCACCATCAAGCCGCTGGAGGGGCTGCGCACGTACGTCTCCGTCGACGGCGGCATGTCCGACAACATCCGTACGGCCCTGTACGACGCCGAATACGCGGTCACCCTCGTCTCCCGCGTCTCCGACGCCGAGCCGATGCTCGTCCGCGTCGTCGGCAAGCACTGCGAGAGCGGTGACATCGTCGTGAAGGACGCCTTCCTGCCGGCCGACCTGGCCCCCGGCGACCTGCTCGCCGTACCCGCCACCGGGGCGTACTGCCGCTCGATGGCCAGCAATTACAACCACGCGCTCCGCCCGCCCGTCGTCGCCGTGCGCGACGGCGGGGCGCGGGTGATCGTCCGCCGGGAAACGGAAGAAGATCTCCTGTCCCTCGACCTCGGATGACCCCCATATTTCTGGGGGAATGGTCCGGACCCCCAAAATAGACGTCCAGTACACGTCTCACTCAATGGACCGGAGATGGAAACTCCTGTCCATTGAGTGAGACTGGTTCATACCTGACGCGCAAACCGCGCGCCGGGAGCGATGAAAGATCGAAAGGCGTAGGTCAATGATGCGTACGCGTCCGCTGAAGGTGGCGCTGCTGGGCTGTGGAGTGGTCGGCTCAGAGGTGGCGCGCATCATGACGACGCACGCCGACGATCTGACAGCCAGGATCGGCGCGCCCGTCGAACTCGCCGGCGTGGCTGTGCGCCGTCCCTCCAAGGTGCGCGAGGGCATCGACCCCGCCCTCGTCACCACCGATGCGACCGCCCTCCTCAAACGGGGCGACATCGACGTGGCCATCGAGGTCATCGGCGGCATCGAGCCCGCCCGCACCCTGATCACCACCGCCTTCGAGCACGGCATCTCCGTCGTCTCCGCGAACAAGGCGCTGCTCGCCCAGGACGGCGCGGCCCTGCACGCCGCCGCCGAGCAGGCCGGGCTGGACCTGTACTACGAGGCAGCCGTCGCCGGCGCCATCCCGCTGGTCCGCCCGATGCGCGAGTCCCTCGCCGGCGACAAGATCAACCGGGTGATGGGCATCGTCAACGGCACCACGAACTTCATCCTCGACAAGATGGACTCGACCGGTGCCGGCTACCAGGAGGCGCTCGACGAGGCCACCGCCCTCGGGTACGCCGAGGCCGACCCCACCGCCGACGTCGAGGGCTACGACGCCGCCGCCAAGGCCGCGATCCTGGCCGGCATCGCCTTCCACACCCGGGTCCGCCTCGACGACGTCTACCGCGAGGGCATGACCGAGGTCAGCGCCGCGGACTTCGCCTCCGCCAAGCGCATGGGCTGCACCATCAAGCTCCTCGCCATCCTGGAGCGCGCCGCGGACGGCGAGTCCGTCACCGCCCGCGTCCACCCGGCGATGATCCCGCTCAGCCACCCGCTCGCCTCCGTCCGCGAGGCGTACAACGCCGTCTTCGTCGAGGCCGAGGCCGCCGGGCGGCTGATGTTCTACGGGCCCGGCGCGGGCGGTTCGCCGACCGCGTCCGCAGTCCTCGGCGACCTCGTCGCCGTCTGCCGCAACAAGCTCGCCGAGGCAACGGGGCCCGGCGAGTCGGCGTACACCCAGCTGCCGGTCAGCCCCATGGGGGACGTCGTCACCCGCTACCACATCAGCCTCGATGTGGCGGACAAGCCGGGCGTCCTCGCCCAGGTGGCGACCACCTTCGCGGAGCACGGCGTGTCGATCGACACGGTCCGGCAGCAGGGCAAGGACGGCGAGGCCTCCCTCGTCGTCGTCACCCACCGCGCACCCGACGCCGCCCTCTCCGGGACCGTCGAGGCGCTGCGGAAGCTGGACACCGTGCGCGGTGTCGCCAGCATCATGCGTGTTGAAGGGGAGTAAGGACCCATGAGCAGCAATCGCACCCACCAGTGGCGCGGCATCATCGAGGAGTACCGCGACCGCCTGCCGGTGACGGACACGACTCCCGTGGTCACGCTCCGCGAGGGCGGCACTCCCCTCGTCCCCGCCCAGGTGCTCTCCGAGCGCACGGGCTGTGAGGTGCACCTCAAGGTCGAGGGCGCGAACCCCACCGGGTCCTTCAAGGACCGCGGCATGACCATGGCCATCACCAAGGCCAAGGAGGAGGGCGCCAAGGCCGTCATCTGCGCCTCCACGGGCAACACCTCGGCCTCCGCCGCCGCCTACGCGGTGCGCGCCGGCATGGTGTCCGCGGTCCTCGTGCCCCGCGGCAAGATCGCGCTCGGCAAGATGGGCCAGGCCCTGGTCCACGGCGCCAAGATCCTGCAGGTTGACGGCAACTTCGACGACTGCCTGGACCTGGCCCGCGCGCTGTCCGACAACTACCCGGTGGCGCTGGTCAATTCCGTCAACCCGGTGCGCATCGAGGGTCAGAAGACGGCCGCGTTCGAGATCGTCGACGCGCTCGGCGACGCCCCCGACATCCATGTGCTGCCCGTCGGCAACGCCGGCAACATCACGGCGTACTGGAAGGGCTTCAAGGAGTACAAGGCCGACGGCCTCGCCTCCCGTACGCCCCGCGTCTGGGGCTTTCAGGCCTCCGGCTCCGCGCCGATCGTGCGCGGCGAGATCGTCAAGGAGCCGCACACCATCGCCACCGCGATCCGCATCGGCAACCCGGCCTCCTGGGACTACGCGCTCGCCGCGCGCGACGAGTCGGGCGGCCTCATCGACGAGGTGACGGACCGCCAGATCCTGGCCGCCTACCGCCTGTTGGCCGCGCAGGAGGGCGTCTTCGTCGAGCCCGCCTCGGCCGCGTCGGTCGCCGGTCTGCTGAAGGCCGCCGAGGCCGGCCTGGTCGACCCCGGCCAGACGATCGTGTGCACCGTCACCGGCAACGGCCTCAAGGACCCCGACTGGGCCGTCGCCGGCGCTCCGCAGCCGGTCACCGTCCCGGTGGACGCCGAGGCGGCGGCCGTCCGTCTCGGCCTGGTCTGACCCCGGCCCCCGGCCCCTGAGGGGCCGGGTGCCCCGTTGCCGGATTCCGGAAGTCTCCGGAATCCGGCAACCCGGGCCGTACGGCACCAGAGCCAGCGGCGCTCCAGCGGGATCCTGCGGAAGACACCGACACGCATCGTGCGCCTCCTGTGCGCCCTATGTCGCGGGAGAACCTTCCTTCGATACGCTGTACTTACATCCGCCACCGCGCATATGACCGCGGTGCTGCCCCAAGGGCCTTCGGGTGTCGTACGTTCTCCAGTACATTCGCAGCGAAGATCCCGCGCAGCAGCCGGATCCCGCACAGTCACAAGGAGTGTCATCGACCGATGGCAGGTCCAGCGTTCCGCGCCGCCGCCGTACGGGTGCGCGTCCCCGCCAGCAGCGCCAACCTCGGCCCCGGCTTCGACGCCCTCGGCCTGGCCTTGGGGCTCTACGACGACGTCGTCGTCCGGGTAGCCGATTCCGGCCTGGACATCGACATCGCGGGTGAGGGTGCCGACACCCTCCCGCGGGACGAGAGCCACCTCCTCGTACGCTCCATGCGCACCGCCTTCGACCTGCTGGGCGGGCAGCCGCGCGGCCTCGAGGTCGTCTGCGCCAACCGCATCCCGCACGGCCGGGGCCTCGGCTCCTCCTCCGCCGCGATCTGCGCCGGCATCGTCGCCGCCCGCGCCGTGACCATAGGCGGGGAGGCCAAGCTCGACGACGCGGCGCTGCTGGAGCTCGCCACCGAGATCGAGGGCCACCCCGACAACGTCGCCGCCTGCCTGCTCGGCGGCTTCACCCTGGCGTGGATGGAAGGGGGCAGCGCCAAGGCGATCCGGATGGACCCCGCGGGTTCCATCGTTCCGGTGGTCTTCGTGCCCTCGAAGCCGGTCCTGACCGAGACCGCCCGGGGGCTGCTGCCGCGCACCGTCCCGCACGTGGACGCGGCCGTGAACGCGGGCCGCGCGGGCCTGCTCGTGGAGGCCATGACCAGGCGTCCCGAGTTCCTGCTGCCGGCCACCGAGGACCGGCTGCACCAGGAGTACCGGGCCCCGGCGATGCCGGAGAGCGTGGCACTCGTCAACCGGCTGCGGGCGGACGGCATCCCCGCGGTCATCTCCGGCGCGGGCCCCACGGTCCTCGCGCTGGTCGACAACGGCGCGGCCGACAAGGTCGCGCAGCTCGCGGGCGAGGGGTGGGCCGCCAACCGGCTCGCCCTCGACGCCGCGGGTGCGAGCGTCCTTCCGCTGGGCGCGCAGGGCGGTCAGCCCGTGTCGTAGTGACACGACCCGCCGGGGGCGGGCGGCCGGGCAGGCCGCTCGCCCCCGGCAGGGCGATTGCCGGTGATTGAGAGGGGGAATGTCTGTTGGATCCGGTAGTGTTAACCTCAAGTGCGCATCCGAAGCCGCCATGGCTCGGTGCTCAGTGTCCCCATCCGGGACCACATTTCTTCCGGGAGCCTCCCCGACTGCTTTGATCGCTGCCAGCAGTTTCGGGCACGCTCCGGAATCGGCGTGACATTCCCACGCTTCCAGCTCGGGGGCTTCTCGCCGGAACCATCATGCACGTTTCTCTCCGCCGTATCTCTACCGGCGGACCACCGCCCCGGCACGGTCCACACATCCAGGACCGTTGTCGGACAGCACAACCGGTCGCCGAGCCAGACAGGCCGACGTCCGCTCCAGGGAAGGACCCTTCGTGAGCGACACCACCGATCTGATGGGCGCTGCCGACACCAACGTCGACACCAGTGCCCCCGCCGCGGGCGCGGCCCCGAAGCGCCGCCGCTCCGGCACCGGCCTTGAGGGCATGGTCCTGGCCGAGCTGCAGCAGGTCGCGTCGGGCCTCGGTATCAGGGGCACCGCGCGGATGCGCAAGAGCCAGCTGATCGAGGTCATCAAGGAGGCGCAGGGCGGCAGCGCCCCCAAGGCCGCCGCGGCCCCCGCCGCCGACGCCGCCGAGGCCAAGCCGAAGCGCCGCGCCACCAGCAAGGCCCGTACGGGCGAGGCCGCCGCAGCGGCCCCCGCCGAGAAGCCCGCCGCCCAGGCGCAGATCGAGATCCCGGGACAGCCGGCCAGCGACGACGCCCCCATCGGCGAGCGCCGCCGCCGCCGGGCCACCGCCCCGTCCGGCAGCCCCGAGTCCTCGGCCCCCGCCGCCGTGCAGGTCGAGCAGAAGACCGAGACCGCCGCCCCGGCCGCGCAGCCCGAGGCCAAGGCCGAGGCCGCCACCGCCGTCTCCGCCCAGCCCCAGGGCCAGGCGCAGGAGGCCGGCGAGGGCCGTACCCGCCGCGACCGCCGTGACCGCGGCGAGCGTGGTGAGCGCGGCGAGCGCGGGGAGCGCGGGGAGCGTCAGCAGGGCCGTCGTGAGCGCGGCGCCAAGGCCGACGAGCAGGGCCAGCAGCAGGGCGGCCAGGGCCAGCAGCAGGGCGGCGGCCGTCAGGACCGCGCCGAGCGCCAGGACCGCGCCGACCGCCAGCAGCAGGGCGGCCGCGGCCAGGGCCGGCAGGACCGTCAGGACAACGGCCCGCAGGACGACTTCGACGGCGAGGACGGCCGTCGCGGCCGTCGCGGACGCTACCGCGACCGTCGCGGCCGTCGCGGCCGTGACGAGTTCGCGCCGAACGAGCCGCAGGTCGCCGACGACGACGTGCTGATCCCCGTCGCGGGCATCCTCGACATCCTCGACAACTACGCGTTCATCCGGACCTCGGGCTACCTGCCCGGTCCCAACGACGTGTACGTCTCCCTCGCCCAGGTCCGCAAGGCCGGCCTGCGCAAGGGCGACCACACCACCGGTGCGGTCCGCCAGCCCAAGGACGGCGAGCGCCGCGAGAAGTTCAACGCCCTCGTGCGCCTGGACTCCGTCAACGGCATGGCGCCCGAATCCGGCCGCGGCCGACCGGAGTTCCAGAAGCTGACCCCGCTCTACCCGCAGGACCGGCTCCGTCTGGAGACCGACCCGGGCGTGCTGACCACCCGCATCATCGACCTCGTGTCGCCGATCGGAAAGGGCCAGCGCGGTCTGATCGTGGCCCCGCCGAAGACCGGCAAGACCATGATCATGCAGGCGATCGCCAACGCGATCACCACCAACAACCCCGAGTGCCACCTGATGGTCGTCCTGGTCGACGAGCGTCCGGAAGAGGTCACCGACATGCAGCGGTCGGTCAAGGGCGAGGTCATCTCCTCGACCTTCGACCGCCCGGCCGAGGACCACACCACCGTCGCCGAGCTGGCCATCGAGCGCGCCAAGCGCCTCGTCGAGCTGGGTCACGACGTGGTCGTCCTGCTGGACTCCATCACCCGTCTGGGCCGCGCGTACAACCTCGCGGCGCCCGCCTCCGGCCGCATCCTGTCCGGTGGTGTCGACTCGACCGCGCTGTACCCGCCGAAGCGCTTCTTCGGTGCCGCGCGCAACATCGAGGACGGCGGCTCGCTGACCATCCTGGCCACCGCGCTGGTCGACACCGGCTCGCGCATGGACGAGGTGATCTTCGAGGAGTTCAAGGGCACCGGCAACATGGAGCTCAAGCTCGACCGCAAGCTCGCCGACAAGCGCATCTTCCCGGCCGTCGACGTCGACCCGTCGGGTACGCGCAAGGAGGAGATCCTCCTCAACAGCGAGGAGCTCGCCATCGTCTGGAAGCTGCGCCGGGTGCTGCACGCGCTCGACTCGCAGCAGGCGATCGAGCTGCTGCTCGACAAGATGAAGCAGACGAAGTCGAACGCCGAGTTCCTGATGCAGATCGCCAAGACGACCCCGGCCGGCAAGAACGACGACTGACCGGGTCGCCGAACACGGAACAGCCCCCGCCGCATCCGCGGCGGGGGCTGTTCCGTTTGTGCGACCTTCGCCACACGCCTGCGCCCGCGAAAAGCCCCGTACGCGAACCTTGAACCCCCCGGATCGGGACCCTCGGTGGACGTCCGATCACGGATTGTGCTCGCGCGGGAGGGGGCGTGCGGAGCGGTCCGCGCTCCGTGGAACCCTGGAATGCGCTAGTCCGTCTGTGTGAGTGAGCAGCCGGCAACGGAGCCAGGACCGAGGAGAGCATGAGCGAGGACAGCAGGGGCAGCGGTCGCAGGGCAGCACGCAGGCGCGGGCGCCGGGCGCAGCCGCGCCGCCGCAAGGGCCTCAGGGTCGCCGCCTGGACCGCCGCCGGGGTGGTCCTGCTGGGCGGGGGAGGCCTCGGCTGGTTCTACTTCAAGCTCAACGGCAACCTGCACAGCGTCGACATCGACCAGGCCCTCGGCAAGGACCGCCCGGCCAACGTCGACAACGGCTCGATGGACATCCTCGTCCTCGGCTCCGACTCCCGCAGCGGCGCCAACGCCGAGTACGGCCAGGACGACGGCGGCTCCGCCCGCTCCGACACCGCGATGATCGTGCACCTCTACGAGGGCCACCAGAAGGCCAGCGTCGTCTCGATCCCGCGCGACGCGATGGTCCCCCGCCCCGCCTGCGCCACCGGCAAGGGCAAGACCGACCCCGGACGCAGGAAGGCGCAGTTCAACGAAGCCTTCACGGTCGGCGGGCCGGCCTGTGCGGTCAAGACCGTGGAGCAGATGTCGGGGATCCGCATGGACCACTACATCGAGGTCGACTTCACCGGCTTCAAGAAGATCATCGACAACCTCGGCGGGGTCGAGCTCACGACCACCAAGCCGATCAAGGACGACTACAGCCACCTCGACCTGCCGCCCGGCCCGCACAAGCTCAACGGCGAGCAGTCCCTGGGCCTCGTACGCACCCGCAAGAGCGTCGGCGACGGCAGCGACCTGGGCCGAATACAGCTCCAGCAGGCGTTCATCAAGGCGCTGATCAAGCAGGTCAAGGGGATCGGGGTGTTCGACAACCCCAAGAAGCTGTTCGGCCTCGCCGACTCCGCCACCAAGGCGATCACCACCGACAAGGCCCTCGGCGACGTGAAGTCCCTCATGGGCTTCGCCCAGGGCCTCCAGGGGATCGGTGCCGAGAACATGCACATGATCACCCTGCCGGTGGGGCCCGACCCCGCCGACACCGACCGGGTCATCCCGCTCGCCAAGGAGTCCAAGATGGTCTGGGACTCCCTGCTGGCCGACCAGCCGATCCCGCCCCAGGCCACCGAGAAGTCCGCCGGGGACAAGAGCACCGCGGGCTCCATCGTCCAGTAGGGCGTCCGGTGGGACGGGAGCTGCCGGGATCCGGCAGGACCGGGCAGGAATAGACCGCGGCCCCTCCCCGTTGAGGGGAGCGTTCCCGGAATTTTGACAGGCGGCCCGGTCCTGGCAGACTGGTCTGTCGGCCCCGGTTCACGCAGTGCGCAATTCGGCTCCTGCGACCCGGCGCCCTCCCGAATCTAGGAGACACCTTGAAGCGCGATGTTCACCCCGAGTACGTCGAGACCCAGGTCAGCTGCACCTGTGGCGCGTCGTTCACCACCCGCAGCACCCTGACCGAGGGCACCATCCGTGCCGAGGTCTGCTCCGAGTGCCACCCGTTCTACACGGGCAAGCAGAAGATCCTCGACACCGGTGGCCGCGTGGCCCGCTTCGAGGCCCGCTTCGGCAAGGGTGCGGCCAAGAAGTAGCGCGACCCAGGCGCCGGTCACCGGCCGCCCCCTGACCACGCGGGGGCGGCCGGACCGGCGCCTTTGTCGTCGTTCAGCCAGCCCAGCCCATATTTGATTTTTTCACCCCAGGAGCATCCGATGTTCGAAGCGGTCGAGGAACTGGTCGGCGAGCACGCCGACCTCGAGACGAAGCTCGCCGACCCTTCGGTCCACTCCGATCAGGCGAACGCCCGCAAGCTGAACAAGCGCTATGCGGAGCTGACCCCGATCGTCGCGACCTTCCGCGCCTGGAAGCAGTCGGCCGAGGACATCGAGACGGCCAAGGAGCTGGCGGCCGACGACCCCGACTTCGCCGCCGAGGTCAAGGAACTGAGCGCCCAGCGCGAAGAGCTCACCGAGAAGCTCCGCCTGCTGCTCGTCCCGCGCGACCCCAGCGACGACAAGGACGTCCTCCTGGAGATCAAGGCGGGCGCCGGCGGCGACGAGTCCGCCCTGTTCGCCGGCGACCTGCTGCGCATGTACCTGCGCTACGCCGAGCGCGTGGGCTGGAAGACCGAGATCATCGACTCCACCGAGTCCGAGCTCGGCGGCTACAAGGACGTCCAGGTCTCCGTCCGCACCAAGGGCGGCAACGGTGCCACCGAGCCCGGCCAGGGCGTGTGGGCCCGGATGAAGTACGAGGGCGGCGTGCACCGCGTGCAGCGCGTGCCGGCCACCGAGTCCCAGGGCCGCATCCACACCTCCGCCGCCGGCGTGCTCGTCACACCGGAGGCCGAGGAGGTCGAGGTCGAGATCAACATGAACGACCTCCGCATCGACGTGTACCGCTCCTCGGGCCCCGGCGGCCAGTCCGTCAACACCACCGACTCGGCCGTGCGCATCACGCACCTCCCGACCGGTGTGGTCGCCTCCTGCCAGAACGAGAAGAGCCAGCTCCAGAACAAGGAGCAGGCCATGCGCATCCTGCGCTCGCGCCTGCTGGCCGCCGCCCAGGAAGCCGCCGAGCAGGAGGCCTCCGACCAGCGCCGCAGCCAGGTGCGCAGCGTGGACCGCTCCGAGAAGATCCGTACGTACAACTTCCCGGAAAACCGGATCTCGGACCACCGGACCGGTTTCAAGGCGTACAACTTGGACCAGGTGCTCGACGGCGACCTCGACTCGGTCATCCAGGCCTGTGTCGACACCGACTCCGCGGCGAAGCTCGCCGCCGCGCACTGACCTTCGCCCCACCCCCCGTACGACAGCAGCCCGGAGGACCAGCGTGAACTTGCTGCTTGCCGAGGTGGCCCAGGCCACCCAGCGGCTGGCCGCCGCCGGCGTGCCCTCACCGCGTTTCGACGCGGAGGAGCTCGCGGCCTTCGTGCACGGCGTCAAGCGGGGGGAACTGCACCACGTCAAGGACGCGGACTTCGACGCCCGCTACTGGGAGGCCGTCGCCCGCCGCGAGGCGCGCGAGCCGCTCCAGCACATCACCGGCCGGGCCTTCTTCCGGTACCTGGAGCTCCAGGTCGGCCCCGGGGTGTTCGTGCCCCGGCCCGAGACCGAGTCGGTCGTGGACTGGGCCATACACGCCGTCCGGGCCATGGACGTGGTCGAGCCGCTGATCGTGGACCTGTGCACCGGGTCCGGCGCCATCGCGCTCGCCATGGCCCAGGAGGTGCCGCGCTCGCGCGTGCACGCCGTGGAGCTGTCCGAGGACGCCCTGCGCTGGACCCGCAAGAACGCCGAGGGCTCCCGGGTCACCGTCCACCAGGGCGACGCGCTCACCGCGCTGCCCGAGCTGGACGGACAGGTCGACCTGGTCATCTCCAACCCGCCGTACATCCCGCTCACCGAGTGGGAGTACGTCGCCCCGGAGGCCCGCGACCACGACCCCGAGATGGCGCTGTTCTCCGGCGAGGACGGCCTCGACACCATCCGCGGCATCGAGCGCACCGCCCACCGGCTGCTGCGGCCCGGCGGCATCGTCGTGATCGAGCACGCCGACACCCAGGGCGGCCAGGTGCCGTGGATCTTCGCCGACGAACGGGGCTGGGCCGACGCCGCCGACCACCCCGACCTGAACAACCGCCCGCGCTTCGCGACCGCCCGCAAGGCCATGCCGTGATCGGCGCGACCGCTTCCCCCGCCACCCCCACGCTGCACGAGGAGATCCGCTGATGGCTCGGCGATACGACTGCAACGACGCGACGGACCGCAAGACGGGTCTGCGCGAAGCGGCCTCCGCCGTGCGCCGCGGAGAGCTCGTCGTGCTGCCCACCGACACCCTGTACGGGATCGGCGCGGACGCCTTCAGCGCGGAGGCCGTCGGCGATCTGCTCGCCGCCAAGGGGCGCGGCCGCAACATGCCCACCCCCGTCCTCATCGGCTCCCCGAACACCCTCCACGGCCTCGTCACGGACTTCTCCGAGCAGGCGTGGGAGCTCGTCGACGCCTTCTGGCCGGGCGGGCTCACGCTGGTCGCCAAGCACCAGCCGTCGCTGGCCTGGGACCTGGGGGAGACCCGCGGGACGGTCGCCGTGCGCATGCCCCTGCACCCCGTCGCCATCGAGCTGCTGACCGAGGTCGGCCCGATGGCCGTCTCCTCGGCGAACCTGTCCGGGCACCCGGCACCGGCCGACTGCGACGCGGCGCGCGAGATGCTGGGCGACTCCGTCTCCGTGTACCTGGACGGTGGTCCCACGCCGAGCACCGAGCCGTCGTCGATCGTCGACGTCACCGGGAAGGTTCCCGTACTGCTGCGCGAGGGGGCGCTGAGCGCCGCACAGCTGCGGGAGGTCGTACCCGACCTCGAGGTGGCTCCGTGAGCCCTCAGGGGCGTGGCATAGCGAGCCAGTCGTTCCGCATACTCCACGTCAGCACCGGCAATGTGTGCCGCTCGCCCATCACCGAGCGGCTGACGCGGCACGCGCTGGCCCACCGCCTGGGTGTGCTGGGCCTGCCGGCCGAGGACCTCATCGTGGAGAGCGCCGGCACCTGGGGCCACGAGGGCGCCCCGATGGAGGCCAACGCGGCCGCCGTCCTGGCCGACTTCGGCGCCGACGCGTCCGGGTTCACCGGGCGGGAACTGCTGGACGAGCACGTCATACGCGCCGACCTGGTGCTCACCGCCACCCGGGACCACCGGGCGCAGGTCATCTCCATGGGCCACTCGGCGGGGCTGCGCACCTTCACGCTGAAGGAGTTCACCCGGCTCGTACGGGCGATAGACCCGGCCACGCTGCCGCCGCTGGACGACGGCATGGCGGAGCGGGCACGTGCGCTGGTACGGGCCGCCGCCGCGCTGCGCGGCTGGCTGCTGGCGCCGTCCGCCGACGCGGACGAGGTGTACGACCCGTACGGGGCGCCGATCACCTTCTTCCGGTCGATCGGCGACGAGATCAACCAGGCGCTGGACCCGGTGGTCACGGCCCTGACGGGTGTCGCGGAGCGGCCCTGAGGGTGGCCGGCCGGAGGCCGGCGCGGCGGCGCGAAGCCTGAGAGGCCCCCTTGGGCCGAGCAGTGCGAGGGGCGCGGTCGGAAGGGGCTCGACCAGGCGCTGGACCCGGTGGTCACGGCCCTGACGGGTGTCGTGGAGCGGCCCTGAGGGGCGTCACCGTGCAGCGCTGAGCCCGGCGGGGCGGGCAGCGGGCGCGTCGGGCGGGCCCGGCCTACAGTGGCTGGTACCCGGTACACCCACGCGCGGGAGTCGTGCCATGACTGTCACCACCGAGCAGGCGGCGGATCTCCTGCGGCAGCAGGACCCGCAGATGGCCGACATCCTCGAAGGGGAGCGGCGGCGGCAGGCGGACACGCTGCAGATGAGCGCCGCCGAGAACTTCACCTCCCCCGCCGTGCTCGCGGCGCTGGGGTCCGTGCTCTCCAACAAGTACGCCGAGGGGTACCCGGGCGCCCGTTACCACGGCGGCTGCGAGTACGCGGACCTCGCCGAGCGGACCGCCGTGGAGCGGGCCAGGGCGCTCTTCGGGGTCGAGCACGCCAATGTGCAGCCGCATTCCGGTTCCGCGGCCGTACTGGCCGCCTACGCGGCGCTGCTGCGGCCCGGGGACACCGTCCTGGCCATGGGGCTGGCGCACGGCGGGCACCTCACGCACGGCTCGCCCGCCAACTTCTCCGGCCGGTGGTTCGACTTCGTCGGGTACGGCGTCGACGCCGAGACCGGGCTCGTCGACTACGAGCAGGTGCAGCGGCTGGCGCGGGCGCACCGGCCCAAGGCCATCGTGTGCGGGTCCATCTCCTATCCCCGGCACCTGGAGTACTCGGCGTTCCGCGAGATCGCCGACGAGGTCGGGGCGTACCTCATCGCCGACGCCGCCCACCCCATCGGGCTCGTCGCGGGAGGGGCCGCGCCGAGCCCCGTCCCGTACGCCGACGTGGTCTGCGCGACCACCCACAAGGTGCTGCGCGGCCCCCGCGGCGGGATGGTGCTGTGCGGTGCCGAGTTCGCGGAGCGGGTCGACCGGGCGGTGTTCCCCTTCACCCAGGGCGGCGCCCAGATGCACAGCATCGCCGCGAAGGCGGTGGCGTTCGGCGAGGCGGCCGCCCCGCCCTTCACCCGGTACGCGCACCGGGTCGTGGCCAACGCCCGCGCCCTGGCCGCCGCCCTGGAGCAGCGCGGGTTCGCCGTGACGACCGGCGGTACGGACACCCACCTCATCAGCGCCGACCCCGCGGCGCTCGGCGTCGACGGGCCGACGGCGCGCGGCCGGCTGGCCGCCGCGGGGATCGTCCTGGACACCTGCGCGCTGCCGTACGGGGACCAGCGCGGCATCCGCCTGGGTACCGCTGCGGTGACCACGCAGGGGATGGGGGAGCCGGAGATGGCCCGGATCGCGGAGCTGTTCGCCGCCGCGCTGCGCGGCGAGGCCGCCGGAACGCGCACGGACGTGGCCGACCTGACCAGTGGATTTCCCCCGTACGGGGCGTAACCGGGACGAGCATGGCGTAGTGCAACCGGAACGGGGCCTCCGTGCGTCCTCGTCCCTGGTGACATCGCGGCTAATGTGTGGGGCTGAGATGGCCGGCGATACATCTGGGGCAGCCAGTGCGTGAATATCTGCTGACGCTTTGCGTCACGGTCGCGGTGACCTACCTGCTGACCGGGCCCGTGCGGAAGTTCGCGATCGCGGCCGGCGCGATGCCGGAGATCCGCGCGCGCGACGTGCACCGCGAGCCCACTCCGCGGCTCGGCGGCATCGCCATGTTCGGCGGCATGTGCGCGGGGCTGCTGATCGCCGACCACCTGCAGAACCTCAACGGGGTCTTCGAGCGGTCCAACGAGCCCAGGGCGCTGCTCTCGGGTGCCGCGCTGATCTGGCTGATCGGCGTCCTGGACGACAAGTTCGAACTCGACGCGCTGATCAAGCTGGGCGCCCAGATGATCGCCGCGGGCGTGATGGTCATGCAGGGCCTCACCATCCTGTGGATTCCGGTTCCGGGCATCGGGACGGTGTCGCTGACCCAGTGGCAGGGCACCCTGCTCACCGTGGCACTGGTGGTGATCACCATCAACGCGGTCAATTTCGTCGACGGCCTCGACGGTCTGGCGGCGGGCATGGTGTGCATCGCCACGTGCGCGTTCTTCCTCTACGCCTACCGGATCTGGTTCGGCTACGGCATCGAGTCCGCCGCTCCCGCCACCCTCTTCGCGGCGATCCTGATGGGCATGTGCCTGGGCTTCCTGCCGCACAACATGCACCCCGCCCGGATCTTCATGGGGGATTCCGGGTCCATGCTGATCGGCCTGGTGCTGGCCGCCTCGGCCATCTCGATCACGGGGCAGGTGGACCCCGACACGATGGCCATTTTCGTCGGCGGTGAGCGCAACGCCACCCACGCGATGCTGCCGGTCTTCATTCCGCTGCTGCTGCCCCTGACCATCATCGCCATTCCGATGGCGGACCTGGTCCTGGCGATCGTGCGGCGGACCTGGAACGGCCAGTCGCCCTTCGCCGCGGACCGCGGCCACCTGCACCACCGGCTCCTGGAACTCGGGCATTCCCACAGCCGCGCCGTACTCATCATGTATTTCTGGTCAGGCCTGATCGCATTCGGCACGGTGGCCTATTCGGTGCATTCGGCCTCGATGTGGATCGTGCTCTCCCTCGCCGCGCTGAGCGCGCTGGGCCTCGTACTGCTCCTGATGCCGCGGTTCACCCCGCGGGCGCCGCGCTGGGCGCAGGGCCTGGTCCCGCCGCGCTACCGGCACGCCGAGCGGGCCGCGGAGGCGGCCGTACGGGAGGACGAGGGCATGGAGCCGGAGCCGGTGCGGCCCGTCGTGGCGGGTGTCTCGGGCGTCAACGGCGCGACCGCGGTAGGCCCCCGTTCGCGCCTCCCCGACCGGCGTAAGGCCGGATCGGCACGCTGACGGTCGGGGCGCATTTCCGACATGGGCGCCCTTTACCAGACAATGGGCAGGCTTGTCTTGCACACACGGGCGCGGTAGCCCTCATGTGTGACAGTCAGCACACCTGACAGGTAAAGCTCTCATCAAATAGTTTGTGATACCGTTCACTAAACCCGGCGACAGAGCCGAAGGACCGTAGTGCGACGGTCCATTGGCCCGAGGCTCTCACTCGGACCGGGCTTACGCTCGTCCCCGTACGAGTTCCCGTACGAGTCCGTGCCCCCACCACCACGCGGAGCAAACCGCCATGCGGTCAGATGACGTCCGATCTCTCCTGCAAACCGCCGTACCCACCGCTGCCGCCGGCGCAATCGCGGCCGTGATCAGCGGTCTGGTCGTCGGAGGCAAGGGTGCTGTCGGGTCCGTCGTCGCGACCGTGGTCGTGATCCTGTTCATGGGCCTCGGATTCGTCGTCCTGCAGCGCACGGCGAAATCCCTGCCGCATCTGTTCCAGGCCATGGGCCTCATGCTCTACGCCGCGCAGATCCTGCTGCTCTTCGTCTTTCTCGCCGTGTTCAAGAACACGACACTGTTCCACCCCCGGGCGTTCGCCATCACGCTCGTCGCCACCACCCTCGTGTGGATCGGCGCACAGACGCGTGCCCACATGAAGGCGAAGATCCTTTACGTCGAGCCGGACTCGACCAAGGGTGAAAAGCCCGAAAACCCGGGGTCGAAGTCGTGAGGGGTAGGGCCGGGATAAGTGTGCGTTCGAGATGCTGCTATCGTCCGGTTCCAACTGCGGCTCTGCGGGCGCGGGCATCTGAGCTGACGCCTGTTCCATCGCGAGGCTCGATGCCTGACTGCCGCCCCCACACCCGTTACACCAGTCCAGTGCCGAACCGCGGCCTCGCGCCGCGCCGACACAACGAGGTTGCCGTACCTATGCGCCACGCTGAAGGAGCCCGCGGTGAGTGCTGACCCGACGCAGGTCCTCGCCTTCGAGACCGACTGTCACATCTTCGACGGATGTGGCTTCCCCGGCCCGGGCCTGCACTCGTTCCTCTTCGAGCCGCTCTGGGGCGAAGCGGGCAGCAATGCCTACTTCAACAAGCCGATGCTGCTGGCCCTCCTGGGCTCGATCATCATCGTGGCCTTCTTCTGGGCCGCCTTCGGCAAGGCGAAGATCGTCCCCGGCAAGCTCCAGATGGTCGGCGAGGCCGGCTACGACTTCGTGCGCCGCGGCATCGTCTACGAGACCCTCGGCAAGAAGGAGGGCGAGAAGTACGTCCCCTTCATGGTCTCGCTGTTCTTCTTCGTCTGGATCCTGAACGTCTGGTCGATCGTCCCGGTGGCCCAGTTCCCGGTGACCTCGATCATCGCGTACCCGGCCGTGCTCGCCCTGATCGTCTACGTGATCTGGATGTCGGTCACCTTCAAGCGCCACGGCTTCGTCGGCGGCCTGAAGAACCTCACCGGCTACGACAAGAGCCTCGGCGGCGTCCTGCCGCTGATCATGATCATCGAGTTCTTCTCGAACGTCCTGGTGCGCCCGTTCACCCACGCGGTCCGACTCTTCGCGAACATGTTCGCCGGTCACACCCTGCTGCTGCTCTTCACGATCGCCAGCTGGTACCTGCTGAACGGCATCGGCATCGCCTACGCCGGTGTGTCGTTCGTGATGGTGATCGTGATGACCGCCTTCGAGCTCTTCATCCAGGCTGTCCAGGCGTACGTCTTCGTCCTCCTGGCCTGCAGCTTCATCCAGGGCGCGCTCGCCGAGCACCACTGAGCCAGGCCCGCCCCCGCTCAGCCCCCCGTATTCGTCCGGTGGCCAACCCCCACCGGTCCGTGAAAGAGAAGGAAGAACTGGCATGTCCCAGACCCTTGCCGCCGTCACCGGCTCCCTCAGCTCCGTTGGTTACGGTCTCGCGGCCATCGGCCCCGGCGTCGGCGTCGGCATCATCTTCGGTAACGGCACCCAGGCCCTCGCCCGCCAGCCCGAGGCTGCCGGCCTGATCCGCGCCAACCAGATCCTCGGCTTCGCCTTCTGTGAGGCGCTCGCCCTGATCGGTCTGGTCATGCCGTTCGTCTACCCGAGCTCCTGATCCTCGGTCTCGACGAACAGCCCACTAGACGAAAGGCACTGATGTGAACCTCATGGTTCTCGCGGCTGAGATGGAAAACCCTCTCATCCCGCCGATCCCCGAGCTCGTCATCGGTCTGATCGCCTTCGTCATCGTCTTCGGCTTCCTCGCGAAGAAGCTCCTCCCGAACATCAACAAGGTTCTGGACGAGCGCCGCGAGCAGATCGAGGGCGGTATCGAGAAGGCCGAAGCCGCTCAGACCGAGGCCCAGAGCGTGCTGGAGCAGTACAAGGCCCAGCTCGCCGAGGCCCGGCACGAGGCCGCGCGCCTGCGCCAGGACGCGCTGGAGCAGGGCACTGCGCTCAAGGAAGAACTGCGCGCAGAGGGCCAGCGGCAGCGTGAGGAGATCATCGCTGCCGGTCACGCCCAGATCGCGGCAGACCGCAAGGCCGCCGCTCAGGCGCTGCGTCAGGACGTGGGCAAGCTCGCCACCGACCTGGCCGGCAAGCTCGTCGGCGAGTCCCTCGAGGACGCCGCCCGCCAGAGCCGCACCATCGACCGCTTCCTCAGCGAGCTTGAGGAGAAGGCCGAGGCGGCCCGATGAACGGAGCGAGCCGCGAGGCGCTGGCCTCCGCGCGCGAGCGTCTCGACGCGCTGACGGACAACACGTCCGTCGACGCGGCGAAGCTCGCCGGTGAGCTGGCAGCCGTCACCGCGCTGCTCGACCGTGAGGTCTCGCTGCGTCGGGTCATCACGGACCCGGCGCAGTCCGGCGAGGCCAAGGCCGAGCTGGTCGGCCGGCTGCTGTCCGGCCAGGTGGGCGGGGAGACCCTCGACCTGGTGTCCGGCATGGCGCGCTCCCGCTGGTCGCAGTCCCGCGACCTGGTGGACGCGCTGGAGGAGCTGGCGGCCACCGCCGACCTCACGGCGGCCCAGCAGGCCGACGCGCTCGACAACGTCGAGGACGAGGTCTTCCGCTTCGGCCGGATCGTCGCGTCGAGCACCGAGCTGCGCTCCGCGCTGACCGACCGCGCCGCCACCAGCTCCGCCAAGAGCGAGCTGCTGCGCAGCCTGCTCGGCGGCAAGGTGAACGCCGTCACCGAGCGCCTGGTGATCCGTCTCGTCACGCACCCGCGTGGACGTAGCCTGGAAGCGGGACTCGAGTCCCTGTCCAAGCTCGCCGCCGAGCGCCGGGACCGCATGGTCGCCACCGTGACCAGCGCGATCCCGCTCAGCGACGTGCAGAAGCAGCGTCTCGGCGCGGTGCTGGCCAAGCTGTACGGCCGCCAGATGCACCTGAACCTCGACGTGGACCCCGCGGTCCTCGGCGGGATCTCGGTGCGGGTCGGCGACGAGGTCATCGACGGCACCATCGCGGACCGCCTCGCCGAGGCGTCGCGCCGCATGGCCGGCTGACCAGCCGCCACCACACAGATACAAAGCATTCCTAGCGGCCCGGTTGGGCCGTGCAGAACTTGCAGAAGATTCCTGGGGGTCACCCCCAGACCCCTAAGAAGCTTCAGGCCCAACAAGGAGAGCAGGGAACCCAGATGGCGGAGCTCACGATCCGGCCGGAGGAGATCCGGGACGCACTGGAGACCTTTGTCCAGTCGTACCAGCCGGACGCGGCCTCGCGCGAGGAGGTCGGAACGGTCAGCGTTGCCGGCGACGGCATCGCGAAGGTGGAGGGCCTGCCCTCCGCCATGGCGAACGAGCTGCTGAAGTTCGAGGACGGCACCCTCGGTCTCGCCCTCAACCTCGAGGAGCGCGAGATCGGTGCGATCGTCCTCGGCGAGTTCAGCGGTATCGAGGAGGGCCAGCCGGTGCAGCGCACCGGTGAGGTCCTCTCCGTAGGCGTCGGCGAGGGCTACCTCGGCCGCGTCGTCGACCCGCTCGGCAACCCGATCGACGGCCTCGGCGAGATCGCGACCGAGGGCCGCCGCGCCCTCGAGCTGCAGGCCCCGGGCGTCATGGTCCGTAAGTCGGTGCACGAGCCCATGCAGACCGGCTACAAGGCCGTCGACGCCATGGTGCCGATCGGCCGCGGCCAGCGTCAGCTGATCATCGGTGACCGTCAGACCGGCAAGACCGCTCTGGCCGTCGACACGATCATCAACCAGCGTGACAACTGGCGCTCCGGCGACGTGAACAAGCAGGTCCGCTGCATCTACGTCGCCATCGGCCAGAAGGGCTCGACCATCGCGTCCGTTCGCGGCGCCCTGGAAGAGGCCGGCGCGCTCGAGTACACGACGATCGTCGCCGCCCCGGCGTCCGACCCGGCCGGCTTCAAGTACCTGGCGCCGTACACCGGTTCCGCCATCGGCCAGCACTGGATGTACGCCGGCAAGCACGTCCTGATCATCTTCGACGACCTGTCGAAGCAGGCCGACGCCTACCGCGCCGTCTCGCTGCTGCTGCGCCGCCCGCCGGGCCGCGAGGCCTACCCGGGTGACGTCTTCTACCTGCACTCCCGTCTGCTGGAGCGCTGCGCGAAGCTCTCCGACGACATGGGTGCCGGCTCGATGACCGGTCTGCCGATCGTCGAGACCAAGGCCAACGACGTCTCGGCGTTCATCCCGACCAACGTCATCTCCATCACCGACGGCCAGTGCTTCCTGGAGTCCGACCTGTTCAACGCGGGCCAGCGCCCGGCGCTGAACGTCGGTATCTCGGTCTCCCGCGTCGGTGGTTCCGCGCAGCACAAGGCCATGAAGCAGGTTTCGGGCCGTCTCCGCGTCGACCTGGCCCAGTACCGCGAGCTGGAGGCGTTCGCCGCCTTCGGTTCCGACCTGGACGCCGCGTCGAAGTCCTCGCTGGAGCGCGGTAAGCGCATGGTCGAGCTGCTGAAGCAGGGCCAGTACCAGCCGATGCCCGTCGAGGAGCAGGTCGTCTCCGTCTGGGCCGGCACCACCGGCAAGATGGACGACGTCCCGGTCGAGGACATCCGCCGCTTCGAGTCGGAGCTGCTGGAGCACCTGCGCCGCGAGCGCAAGGACCTCCTGACCTCCATCGCCGACGGCGGCAAGATGTCGGACGACACGCTGGGCTCGATCGCCGACGCGATCGCCGCCTTCAAGCGCCAGTTCGAGACCTCGGACGGAAAGCTCCTGGGCGAGGACGTTCCGGCCGTCAACGTCTCCAAGTGACGACGGAAGGGACCTGACTCATGGGAGCGCAGCTCCGGGTCTACAAGCGTCGCATCCGTGCCATCACGGCGACCAAGAAGATCACCAAGGCGATGGAGATGATCGCCGCCTCGCGCATCGTCAAGGCGCAGCGCAAGGTGGCGGCGTCGATGCCGTACGCGACCGAGCTCACCCGTGCGGTGACCGCGGTGGCGACCGGTTCGAACACCAAGCACGCCCTGACCACCGAGGTCGAGGCGCCGACCCGCGCCGCGGTCCTGCTCATCACGAGCGACCGCGGTCTGGCCGGCGGCTACTCCTCGAACGCCATCAAGCAGGCCGACCGGCTCATCGAGCGGCTCCGCTCCGAGGGCAAGGAGGTCGACAGCTACATCGTCGGCCGCAAGGGTGTCGCCTACTACGGCTTCCGTGAGCGCAAGGTCACGGACTCGTGGACCGGCTTCACCGACAGCCCGGCATACGCCGACGCCAAGCGCGTCGCGGCGCCGCTGATCGAGGCCATCCAGACGGAGACGGCCGAGGGCGGCGTCGACGAACTGCACATCGTCTTCACGGAATTCGTGTCGATGATGACGCAGAACGCGGTCGACGGCCGGATGCTGCCGCTCAGCCTCGAGAAGGCTGCGGAGGAGGACGGTGCGAAGGGCGAGATCCTTCCGCTGTTCGAGTTCGAGCCGTCGGCGGAGGACGTCCTCGACGCCCTTCTGCCGCGCTACGTCGAGAGCCGCGTCTACAACGCGCTGCTGCAGGCCGCCGCTTCCGAGCACGCCGCCCGCCGCCGCGCGATGAAGTCGGCGACCGACAACGCCGGAGACCTCATCAAGAGCCTCTCCCGGCTTGCCAACGCGGCCCGCCAGGCCGAAATCACCCAGGAAATCAGCGAGATCGTCGGTGGCGCGAGCGCCATGGCCGACGCGACCGCGGGGAGTGACAAGTAATGACGACCTCTGTTGAGACGGCCGCTGCCACGGGCCGCATCGCCCGGGTCATCGGCCCGGTCGTCGACGTGGAGTTCCCCGTCGACGCGATGCCCGAGATCTACAACGCGCTGAAGGTCCAGGTCGCCGACCCGGCCGAGGACGGCGCGCTCAAGACGCTGACCCTCGAGGTCGCGCAGCACCTGGGTGACGGCATGGTCCGCACCATCTCGATGCAGCCCACCGACGGTCTGGTCCGCCAGGCCCCGGTGACCGACACGGGCGAGGGCATCACCGTCCCCGTCGGCGACTTCACCAAGGGCAAGGTGTTCAACACCCTCGGTGAGGTGCTGAACTACCCCGAGGCGAACGCCGAGATCGGTGAGCGCTGGGCGATCCACCGCAAGGCCCCGAACTTCGACGAGCTCGAGTCGAAGACCGAGATGTTCGAGACCGGCGTCAAGGTCATCGACCTCCTCACCCCGTACGTCAAGGGTGGAAAGATCGGTCTGTTCGGTGGTGCCGGTGTCGGCAAGACCGTTCTGATCCAGGAAATGATCTACCGCGTCGCCAACAACCACGACGGTGTGTCGGTGTTCGCGGGCGTCGGTGAGCGTACCCGTGAGGGCAACGACCTCATCGAGGAGATGTCGGACTCCGGCGTTCTGGACAAGACCGCGCTGGTCTTCGGCCAGATGGACGAGCCCCCGGGCACCCGTCTGCGCGTCGCCCTGGCCGGTCTGACCATGGCGGAGTACTTCCGCGATGTTCAGAAGCAGGACGTCCTGTTCTTCATCGACAACATCTTCCGGTACACCCAGGCCGGTTCCGAGGTGTCGACCCTGCTCGGCCGCATGCCCTCCGCGGTGGGTTACCAGCCGAACCTGGCCGATGAGATGGGTCTCCTCCAGGAGCGCATCACCTCGACCCGTGGTCACTCGATCACCTCCATGCAGGCGATCTACGTCCCCGCCGACGACCTCACCGACCCGGCGCCGGCGACCACCTTCGCCCACCTCGACGCGACGACGGTTCTCTCCCGTCCGATCTCCGAGAAGGGCATCTACCCGGCCGTGGACCCGCTGGACTCCACGTCCCGCATCCTCGACCCGCGGTACATCGCGGCGGACCACTACTCCACCGCCATGCGCGTCAAGGGGATCCTGCAGAAGTACAAGGACCTCCAGGACATCATCGCGATCCTCGGTATCGACGAGCTGGGCGAGGAGGACAAGCTCGTTGTCCACCGTGCCCGTCGCGTCGAGCGCTTCCTGTCGCAGAACACCCACGTCGCCAAGCAGTTCACCGGCGTGGACGGTTCGGACGTTCCGCTCGACGAGTCGATCACCGCGTTCAACGCGATCTGCGACGGTGAGTACGACCACTTCCCCGAGCAGGCGTTCTTCATGTGCGGTGGCATCGAGGACCTGAAGGCCAACGCCAAGGAGCTGGGCGTCTCCTGATCCGGCGCGCTCCGCGAGGAGCGCATCCGGTTCGCAGTCCCTCAGCTAACGCTGGGAGGGGCCCCAACCGGAGAGGGGCGGGTGTGTCCCGTCCCTCTCCCCACGCCCATTAGAATTTGACCCAACACCCGGCTGACCCGCCGGGTGGTGACCCGAGGAGCCACCTTGGCTGCTGAGCTGCACGTCGAGCTGGTCGCGGCGGACCGCAATGTCTGGTCCGGCGAGGCCACCCTGGTCGTCGCCCGCACCACGTCCGGCGACATCGGCGTCATGCCCGGTCACCAGCCGCTTCTCGGTGTGCTGGAATCGGGCCCGGTGACCATCCGTACCAGCGAGGGCGGCACTGTCGTCGCCGCGGTGCACGGCGGATTCATCTCGTTCGCGGACAACAAGCTGTCCCTGCTGGCCGAGATCGCCGAGCTCGCGGACGAGATCGACGTCCAGCGGGCGGAGCGGGCACTGGAGCGCGCGAAGTCGGAGGCCGACGCGGCCGCCGAACGTCGCGCCGATGTCCGGCTGCGCGCGGTCGCGGGGCACTGAGCCCCCGTACCGATCAGTTTGATACCTCAGCCGCGGTCGGGTCCGGAATTTTCCGGACCGGGTCGCGGCTGAGGCGATGTACGTACTTTTGTTTGTGCGGTATTCGATGAGCGAGGAGGTCGGTGAAGATGCTCCTCGCTCTGCTTGTGAGCGGCCTGGTCGTAGCCCTGGTGGTGATCGGGCTGTTCGTGTTCGGGCTGCGCCGCAGACTCATCCAGCGGTCCGGCGGGACCTTCGACTGCAGCCTGCGCTGGGGCGTGGCCGAGGAGCCCGACGTCTCCGGCAAGGGGTGGGTCTACGGGGTCGCCCGCTACAGCGGTGACCGGATCGAGTGGTTCCGCGTCTTTTCGTACTCCCACCGCCCGCGCCGGCTGCTGGAGCGCTCCTCCATCGAGGTCCTCGCGCGGCGTGCGCCCGAGGGCGAGGAGGAGCTGGCCCTGCTGTCCGACGCCGTCGTGCTCGGCTGTTCCCACCAGGGGACCCGCCTGGAGCTGGCGATGAGCGAGGACGCGCTGACCGGGTTCCTGGCGTGGCTGGAGGCCGCGCCGCCCGGGCAGCGGGTGAACGTGGCCTGACGCGGCCGGCACGCGGCCGGTACGTGAGGAAGCCGGGGAGGCGGGGGACGGTCCCGCCTCCCCGGCTTCGTCGTGCCACCGGGGCCGTGCAGTGCGTGGGGGTTACTGCAGCCCGGTGTGGATCGCGCCCGCCAGTTCTCCGTTGGCGGTGTCACCGCTGAATTCCCAGAAGAAGGCGCCCTTGAGGCCCTGGTTCTTCAGCCAGGTCATCTTCCCGGCGATGGTGGCGGGGGTGTCGTAGCTCCACCAGTTGCTGCCGCACTTGGCGTACGCGGTGCCGGCGACGGTGCCGGTGGCCGGGCAGCTGGTCTTGAGGACCTTGTAGTCCTCGATGCCCTGTTCGTAGGTGCCCGGGGCGGGTCCGGTGGCGGTGCCGCCGGGGGCGTCCTGGGTGACTCCGGTCCAGCCGCGGCCGTAGAAGCCGATGCCGAGGTTGAGCTTGGAGCCGGGGATGCCCTTGCCCTTGAGCTTGGTGATCGCGGCCTCGGAGTTGAAGCCGGCGATCGGGATGCCGGCGTAGGAGGTCAGCGGGGAGTGCGGGGCGGTGGGGCCCTTGGCGTCCCAGGCGCCGAAGAAGTCGTACGTCATGACGTTGTAGAAGTCGACGTACTGGGCGGCGCCGCCGTAGTCGGCGAGGTCGAGCTTGCCGCCGTTGGAGCCGTCGGCGGAGATCGCGGCGGTGACCAGGTTGGAGCCGCCGAACTTGGCGCGCAGGGCCGACATCAGGTTCTTGAAGGAGGCGGCGCCGCTGGTGTCGCAGGACAGCCCGCAGGCGTTGGGGTACTCCCAGTCGATGTCGATGCCGTCGAAGACGTCCGCCCAGCGGGGGTCCTCGACCAGGGCGTGGCAGGAGTCGGCGAAGGCGGCCGGGTTCTGGGCGGCCTGGCCGAAGCCGCCGGACCAGGTCCAGCCGCCGAAGGAGTAGAGGATCTTGATGTTCGGGTACTTGGCCTTGAGCTTGCGCAGCTGGTTGAAGTTGCCGCGCAGGGGCTGGTCCCAGTTGTCGGCGACGCCGTCGACGCTCTGGTCGGCGGTGTAGGCCTTGTCGTAGTCGGCGTAGGCGTCGCCGATGGTGCACTTGCCGTTCTGGACGTTGCCGAAGGCGTAGTTGATGTGGGTGATCTTCGCGGCGCTGCCCGAGGTGACGAGGTTCTTCACGTGGTAGTTGCGCTGGTAGACGCCCCAGTCGGTGAAGTAGCCGAGCTTGACCTTGGCGCCGGGGTCCGGGGGCTCGGTGCCGCCGCCCGGGGTGGTCACCGAGAGCTCGCCGGAGGAGGGGCCGGTCTGGTCGGCGGTGTCACGGGCGGTGACCGCGTACGCGTACGTGGTGCCCTTGGTCAGGCCGCCGTCGTTGAAGGTGGTGCCGGTGACGGTGGTGAGCTTGCTGCCGTTGCGGTAGACGTCGTAGTTCTTGACGCCCTTGTCGTCGGTGGCCGCCGACCAGGACAGGGTCAGGGCGTTCTCGGTGACGCCGGTCGCGGTGGGGGTGCCGGGGGCCGAGGGCGGGTTGTCGGTGGGGTTGGTGCCGCCGTCGCAGGAGCCGCCGTTGATCTTGCAGCCGGAGGGGGCGCCGGTGCCCGTGCCGTTGAAGCCGAAGCTGACGGTGGCGCCGGGGGCCAGGGTGCCGTTCCAGCCGACGTTCTTGGCGGTCCAGTGGTTGCCCGAGCTGGTGACGGTGGCGTCCCAGGCGGAGGTCACCCGGGTGCCGGACGGGTAGTCCCACTCCACGGTCCAGCTGCTGAGGGTGGTGGTGCCGGTGTTCTTCACCGTCCACTTGCCCTCGAAGCCGGAGCCCCAGTCGGAGACCTTGGTGTAGGTCGCGGTCGCGGATGCTGCCGCCTGCGCCGGGCCGGCCAGGCCGACGAGGCCGGCGACGGGCAGGGCGAGGGCCGCCACGGTGGCGGCCAGTCTCCTGAACAGTCGGTTGCGTCGTGGGGGTGCTGTGCTCAAGGGTGCTCCTCCGTAGGTCCGTACCGATCGTGGGGCCGACCGGTACATGGGGGTGGGACCTGCGCCGCCCGTGAGCACGCCTCGTGTCGCTCTTTGTCATGGCACGCTCACCACAGTGATGCGGTGAGACTAGAAAGGTCTGGACCAAGCGTCAAGAGGTCCAGACCTTACCTCCAGAGGCCGTCTAGATCCCCAACTCCTGCGCCAATACGGCCGCTTGGACCCGGCTGCGCAGCTCCAGCTTCCCCAGCAGCCTGCTGACGTGGGTCTTCACCGTGGCCTCCGCCATGTCCAGCCGTACGGCGATCTCCGCGTTCGACAACCCCTCGCCCAGCGCCCCCAGCACCTCCCGCTCGCGCCGCGTCAGCGACTCCACCGCCGCGGCCGCCTCCGGCCGCACGGGAGCGCGCACCGCCTTCGGCGCCGCGAACTCGGCGATGAGCCGCCGGGTCACCGCCGGAGCGATCAGCCCCTCGCCGCGCGCCACCGTCCGCACCGCCGCGATCAGCTCCGAGGCGTCCGCGTCCTTCAGCAGGAAGCCCGACGCCCCCGCCCGCAGCGCGCCGAAGACGTATTCGTCCAGGTCGAAGGTGGTCAGGACCAGAACGTCCGCCAGCCCCCGCTCCACGACCTGGCGGGTGGCCGACACCCCGTCGAGCTTCGGCATCTGCACGTCCATGAGGACCAGGTCCGGCCGCAGCTCGCCCGCCAGCCGCACCGC
Organism: Streptomyces sp. NPDC037421; assembly: GCF_055602105.1. Taxonomy (NCBI): domain Bacteria; kingdom Bacillati; phylum Actinomycetota; class Actinomycetes; order Kitasatosporales; family Streptomycetaceae; genus Streptomyces; species Streptomyces sp. NPDC037421. Next base: position 129,236 of record NZ_JBVJWV010000013.1, on the reverse strand, counting down.
CTCCTCACCGTCGGCGGCCTCTCCGACCACCTCGACGTCGCCCGCACTGCGCAGGATCAGCACCAGACCGGCCCGTACCGCCCGCTGGTCCTCGGCCACGACGACCCTGATGGTCATGACTGCACCGCCCTCTCCTCGGCGGGCAGTACCGCCCGCACCTGCCACACCCTGTCCGCCGCGCCCGCCGTGAACGTCCCGCCCAGCAGCTCGGTGCGCTCCCGCATGCCGATCAGCCCGGCCCCGGAACCCGGGGCGCGCGGGTCCGGCCGCTCCCCGTACGGGGAGTCCACCGCCACCGTCAGCAGCCCCGCGCCGTGCGCCACGCGGACCCGGACCGTGCCGGGGGCGGCGTGCTTGAGGGCGTTGGTCAGCGACTCCTGCACGATCCGGTACGCCGCCAGCTCCACCGGCGCCGGCAGCGGCGACCCGGCGGGCCGCTCGTCCGCCAGGACGAAGTCCAGCCCGCTCGCCGACCCGTTGGTACGGGCCTGGCCCAGCAGGGCGTCCAGGCCGTCCAGGGAGGGCACGGCGACGGCTTCCTGCTCCGCCCCCGCGTCCCGCAGCAGCCCGATCAGCCGGCGCATCTCCGCCAGCCCCTGCACGCTGTTCTCCCGGATCACCCCGAGCGCCTCGCGGCTGGTGGCGGGGGAGTCGATGGACAGCGCGGCGGTGGAGTGGATGGCGATCGCCGAGAGGTGGTTGGCCACCATGTCGTGCAGCTCCCGGGCCATCCGTGCGCGCTCGGCGACCACCGCCTGCGTCCGGTCCATTTCGGCCAGCAGCGCCGTCTGCTCGGCGCGCAGCCGGGCGGCCTCGGCGGCCTCGCGGTGGTTGCGCAGGGTGGCGCCGGTCAGGGCCGGGGCGAAGCTCACGATGCCGGTGATGACGCCGATGAGCAGGGCCTGCGGGCTCCGCAGCCAGACCAGGGAGCAGATGGTGACGGCCACGGTGATCAGACCGGTGCTGACCGGGAGCCGGCGGGCCATGGCGGGCTTGCCGTAGACCACGGCCGCGTACATCAGGTCGGTGAAGATGATGACGCTGGCGATGTTGCCGAGGGTGAACTGGTCCGCGACCACGGCGAGGGTGCCGACGGCCAGGGTGACGTGGGGCATGGTGCGGCGCAGCAGCTCCAGGGCGCCGAGCACCAGCAGCGGGAGCAGCACCGCCCAGTCGGGCAGGAAGTGCCGGCTGGGCGTGCTGTGCACGCCCAGCGCCCACAGCAGCAGACCGGCGAGCACGCTGACCGCCGCGAGCAGTACGTCGTCGCGGTGCGGGCGGGGGATCTTCGGGAGCACGGTCCCATCCAACACGGTCCGGTGCGGCGGGACCTCGGCGCCCAGGCTGAGACGGCGCTACATCGAAGGATGCAGTGGGCTTTCGTCACTGGCGACGAGGCGGCGGGGCGCGGCGGCCGGAACCCTTGGAGGAGAACGGGGGAACCCCGGGCCCGGGAAGCCGGGAGATCCGAGGAAAGAAGGGAGAGCCGTCATGCTCGTCGGGCTGATCATCGCCTGTGAGGTCGGCTTCTGGGTGCTGCTGGCGGGCGGACTGGCGCTGCGCTACCTGGCCGGAATGCCGAGGCTGGGGGCCGCGGTGCTGCTGCTGGAGCCGCTGCTGGAGCTGGTGCTGCTGGTGGTGTCCTTCATCGACCTGAAGAACGGCGGCGAACCGGGCGGGCGGCACGGCCTCGCGGCCTTCTACATCGGCTACACCGTCGGCTACGGGCACTACACCGTGAAGTGGCTCGACCGGCACGCCGCCCACCGCTTCGCCGGGGGCCCGAAGCCGCCCGGAACCAAGTACGGCAAGGCCCGCGCGGCCCACGAATGGAAGCTGTGGGCGCGGACCCTGGCGGGCGCGGCGGTCGCGATCGGGCTGCTCCAGGCCGGGATCTGGTACGTCGGCGACGCCGCGGACACCGCCGGCCTCCAGGCGTGGCAGGCCGGCGCCCTGCGGGTGCTCGGCATCCAGGCCCTGGTCGCCGCGACCTACTCGATCTGGCCCCGCAAGGCCCCGGCGGGCGCGGCGGACCAGGACGCCGAACTGGCCGAAACCAAGCGCTAGCGTTCCCCGCCCGGGATCCGGAGCACGTCGCCGACCTCCTTGTCGGCCGTCCGCGCCAGGATGCTGTGCCGGTCCGGGGGGCGACCCCCGGGCCCCCGGTGGGGCCGGGGTGTGGTCAGCGTTCCCCGCCCGGGACCCAGAGCACGTCCCCGACCTCCTTGTTGGCCGTCCGCGCCAGAATGAACAGGAGGTCGGACAGGCGGTTGAGGTAGGTGGCCGTCAGCGGGTTCATCACCTCGCCGTGCTCCTCCAGCGCCGCCCACGTGGAGCGCTCGGCCCGGCGGACCACCGTGCAGGCCTGGTGCAGCAGGGCCGCGCCCGGGGTGCCGCCGGGGAGGATGAAGCTGCGCAGCTTCTCCAGCTGCTCGTTGAAGACGTCGCAGTCCGCCTCCAGCCGGTCCACGTAGAACTGCTCCACCCGCAGCGGCGGGTACTCGGGGTCCTCCACGACCGGGGTGCACAGGTCGGCGCCGACGTCGAACAGGTCGTTCTGCACGCGGACCAGGACCTTCACCACCTCCTCCGGCAGCGCACCCAGCGCGATCGCCGTCCCGATGGCGGCGTTGGCCTCGTTGGCGTCGGCGTACGCGGAGATCCGCAGGTCCGTCTTCCGCGTCCGGCTCATGTCCCCCAGGGCGGTCGTGCCCTTGTCGCCGGTACGGGTGTAGATGCGCGTCAGGTTCACCATGGCGCCAGCGTAGACGGGCCCCCCGGCCGCGTACCGTCGGGCGGGGGGCCGCGGCGGCCCCGGAGAGCGGGGGAGCGGCGCCTTGACCGACGCGTACGACATCTGGCGGCGGGCCGACGCGGCCCGGGAGATCGAGGAGCTGGCGGGCTTCCTCGCCTCCCGCCGCCCCGAGGGCCCGCAGGGCCACCGCGACCGGGACGAAGCCGCCCGCCGCGCCGAGTCGGGCCGCGCGGCCGTCGCCGCCGGGGACCTCGCCCTGGCCCTCGACCGCTGCCTCGACCTGCGCGACCTGGCCCGCCCCTGGACCGGACACCCCCACCACCCCGACGCGCTCCGCCCCGCCGAGCGGGACGCCCGGGTCTGGGACTACGCCAAGGACATGCCGCGCGCGGAGCCCTCCCCGGGGGCGCCGCCCCTCCACGAGGCCACGATGCTCCGGGACCAGGTGGCGCGGACGGTCCAGCGGCTCCGCGACCACCCCGGGGCGGACGAACACGCCCGCCAGGACGCCCACTACCTCGCCGGCCGCGCCGCGATGGCCCTGGAGCTCGGCCATCTCCCGGCCGCCCGGTGGGAACTGGGCCGCGTCCAGGAGTTGGTGGCCCGGTACGAGGGTGGCGAAAAGTGAACTGTGAGGCTGCGCACGCCTCGTGGGCCGTTCCAGTGTGATGTCCGTCATCTGAGACGTGACGCGTGTTACTTCACGGTCACTCGGCCCCTCACGGGCGCTAGTCTCCGCCGGAGAGGCTACGAGGCCGGGTCGTACTGAGAACAACGAGGGGTGTGCAGTGGCTGGGAAGCTCGCCGTCATCGGCGCGGGACTGATGGGTTCCGGGATCGCTCAGGTCTCCGCTCAGGCGGGTTGGGACGTCGTCCTGCGGGACGTCACCGATGCCGCGCTGACCCGGGGCACGGACGGCATCAAGGCCTCCTACGACAAGTTCGTCTCCAAGGGCAAGATGACCGCCGAGGACGCCGAGGCGGCCCTGGCGCGGATCACCACGACCACCGACCTCGACGCGGTCGCCGACGTGGACATCGTCGTCGAGGCCGTCTTCGAGAAGCTGGAGGTCAAGCACGAGATCTTCCGCGCCCTCGACAAGATCGTGCGCGAGGACGCCGTCCTGGCCTCCAACACCTCCGCCATCCCGATCACCAAGATCGCGGCCGTGACGGAGCGCCCGGAGCGGGTCGTCGGAGCGCACTTCTTCTCGCCCGTCCCGATGATGCAGCTCTGCGAGCTGGTGCGCGGCTACAAGACGAGCGACGAGACCCTCGCCACCACCCGCGCGTTCGCCGAGTCGGTCGGCAAGACCTGCATCGTCGTCAACCGCGACGTCGCCGGCTTCGTGACCACCCGCCTGATCTCCGCGCTCGTCGTCGAGGCCGCGAAGCTCTACGAATCGGGCGTGGCCAGCGCCGAGGACATCGACATCGCCTGCAAGCTGGGCTTCGGGCACGCCATGGGCCCGCTGGCCACCGCCGACCTCACCGGCGTCGACATCCTGCTGCACGCCACCAGCAACATCTACACCGAGTGCCAGGACGAGAAGTTCGCGCCGCCGGAGCTCATGCGCCGCATGGTCGACGCGGGTGACATCGGCCGCAAGAGCGGCCAGGGCTTCTACAAGCACTGAGCACGTCCGTTCGAATCTCCGCACCCTACGGGGTGAATTAGGTATCGGTTCGCTCACGGTCGGCAACTTCACCGCCCGCACGGCAGTCAGTTGCAGTGAGAGTTGCCGACCACGGACCCGTCGGACCACACGTACGCAGTAAAGCCGGGGAGCACACATGCACATCAGGGGCGACCACGCCGAACTCGCTGTCGGGGGCCGCCTCGACGTGCGCAGCGCGGCTGACGCCCGTACGGTCCTCCACACCGCCCTCGACGACGGCCACGGCGACCTCGTGCTCGACCTCACCGGCCTCGACTCCTGGGACGCGACCGGACTCGGCGTGATCATGGGGGCGCACCGGCGGGCCGGCCGGACCGGGCGGCGCCTGGTCCTGCGCGGCGTGCCCGACCGGATGCAGCGGCTGCTCGTCGCGACCCGGCTGCACCGCATCCTCGCGATCGAGGGCGGGCTGGAAGCGGAGTCCCTGCCCCGGGTGTGACGGGGGCAGGGGGCGGGGCCCGGGCCCGGAGGAAAAGGGGCTGCGGCCCCGGGGCGGGCTCGGCTTACATGGATCCATGGTGTCCACCGACAGACTGCTGGCCTTCGCTGCCATGTCCCTCGTACTGATCGTGATCCCCGGCCCCAGCGTGCTCTTCGTCGTCGGACGGGCGCTGGCCCAGGGCCGGCGGGCCGCGCTGACCACGGTGGCCGGGAACACGCTCGGAGCGTACGTGCTCGTCGTGGCCGTGGCGCTCGGCGTGGGCGCCGTCGTCGAGCGCTCCGTCCTCGTCTTCACCGCCCTGAAGCTGGCCGGAGCCGCCTACCTCGTCCACCTGGGCGTCAAGGCCTTCCGCGGCCGCGGATCGCTGCACGCCGCGGTCGCCGAGGCGGCCCCCACGGCCCACGGCACCCTGCGGACCCTCGGAGAGGGCTTCGCGGTCGGCGTGGCCAACCCCAAGACCATCGTCTTCTTCGCCGCCGTGCTGCCCCAGTTCGTCGACCGCGAGCAGGGGCGCGTCATCCTCCAGATGCTCCTGCTCGGCCTGGTCTTCAACCTGATCGCGATCGTCTTCGACAGCCTCTGGGGACTCGCCGCCGCCACCACCCGCGACTGGTTCGCCGGATCCCCGCGCCGCCTGTCCACGATCGGCGGCACGGGCGGGCTCGCGATGATCGGCCTCGGCGTCACGGTGGCCGTGACCGGCCGCAAGGACTGAGGAGCGGCGTCGGGCGGAGGATCCGCAGGAACCGTAACGGTCCGGTGGTGAAGGCACCCCTGCGGTGACGGCGGCCCCGGCCACGGTCTAGGGTCGGGCGGAAACCGGACCGGTGGCGACAACGACGTGAGCGGGCGCCGGGCACGACGAAGACGGCGAAGACGCGGCGGGAGCGCGGCGCGATCGGGGGACTGGGGCATGGACCGTACGCAGGGGCAGCCCGGCCAGGACGAACAGACCGCGGCGGGCCGCCCGGCCGGGAAACCGGCGGCGGCCCCCAAGACAGCGGCCCCGGCGGCCGCCGCGCAGCCGCCGGCCCCCGCCCGCGTCGTGACCCTGACCACCGGCGAGTTCACCCTCACCGTCAACCCCGTCGACGGCAGCGAGATCGAGCCCTTGCGGCCCGAAGCCCGCGAGGCGGCGGGCCGCCGCCCCGCCCGGCGCTCCGCCGCCTCCCGCGCCGACCGGGACGCCGCCGCGCGCCCGCCCGTACAGCCCGGGCCGCCCGTCCCCGCCCTGCCGCTCCTGGAGCGCTCCGACGAGCGGGAGCGGCTCGTACGCCTCCTCGGGCGCGGCCGCTCCGTACGGCTGACCGGCCCCGCCGGTTCCGGCCGTTCCGTCCTCCTCGACGCGGTCGCCGCCGACTGCGCGGACCTCGCGCCCGACGGGGTCGTCCGGCTCAGCGGCCACGGCCGGCAGCAGCCCGCCGAACTGCTCCACACCCTGTACGCCACCGTGTACGACACCCGGGACGAGCGCCCCGACCGGGGGCAACTCCTCGCGGGCGTGGCCGAGATCGGCGCGATCGTGCTCCTCGACGACCTGGAGCTCGGCGGCACCGCCCTCGACGAGCTGCTGCGCGCCACCCCGGAATGCGCCTACCTGCTCGCCGCCACCCCCGAGGCCAAGACCCCCTCCGACGACTCGCACCTGGAGGAGGTCTTCCTCGGCGGACTCGGCCGGGCCGACTGCGTACGGCTGCTGGAGGCCGCCACCGGCCGGTCGCTCACCGACGAGGAGACGGCCTGGGCGGAGGACCTGCGGTTCGCCTCCGAGGGCCTGCCGCTGCGCTTCGTGCAGGCCGCCGCACTGCTGCGGCAGCGCGACGAGCTCAACCACGGCTCCGCCGACGACGAGGACGAGGAGCCCGGGGTCTTCGAGGAGCGCCCCCGCGACCCCTCCCACGTGCCGCTGCCCACCCTGGCGCAGGCCGCGGCCCCCGCCGAGCTGCTGGCCTCCCGGGTGAGCGAGTCGGCCCGGGCCGCCCTGCGGACCGCCTGCGCGCTGGGCGGGGAACTCCCGCACCACGCCCACCTGCCCGCACTGGTCGGCGACACGCACGCCGACGCCGCCGTCGCGGAACTGCTGGGCTGCGGGCTGATCACCCCCGTCGGGCCGCGCTACCGGCTCGCGGAGGGCGTCGCGCGGCAGCTGGAGGAGGCCGGGTACGGGGAGAGCGCCGCCGAGGAGGCGCGTACCGCCGCCCGGCACTACGCCTGGTGGACCGGGCACGCCTCGGTGACCCCGGAGCGGGTCGCGGCGGAGGCCGACGCGGTGCTCGCCGCGCTGGGCGGGGCCGATGTGGTGGCCGCCGTGCTGCTGGCCCGCACGGCCGCCCCGGCGCTGGCGGCGGCGCCGTACTGGGAGGCCTGGGGGCGGGTGCTGCGCTCGGGGGCGGAGGCCGCGCGGAAGGCGGGGGAGGTCGCGGAGCAGGCGTACTTCCACCACGAGCTCGGCGTGCTCGCGCTGTGCGAGGGGCGTCTGGACCGGGCGCGGGCGGAGCTGGAGGCCTCGATCGGGCTGCGCGGGGCACTCGCGGACAAGCGCGGGACGGTCGCCGGGCGGCGGGCGCTGGCGCTGGTCACCGACCGGGACCGGGAGGCGATGGGGGCGAAGGCCTCGCCGCCGCTGCGCCTGGAGGCCCCGCCGGTCCTCCCGGCGCTGCCGCCCGGTGCGGCCGCAGCGGTGAAGCCGGCCGGGTCCGAGGCGGTCACCCAGGTGACCTCGGTGATGGCGAAGCCGGCCGGCTCGCCGACGACCCTGTCCCAGGTCTACGCGGAGGCGTTCACGCCGGCTCCGGAGCCGGCGCCGTTCGTGCGCCGCCCGGAGCCCGAGCCCGTCCAGCGGCGCAAGACGGTGCTGCTGGCCGCCGCCGGGGCGCTGACCGTGGTGGCGCTCGGCACGGTCGTCGGCCTGTCGCTGACGGCGGGGGAGGACCCGGAGCAGCCGGCGGCGCCGGCCGTGTCCTCGACCCCGGACGCGCCCGCGGTGGCCCCGCCGCAGGTGCCGGGGAACAGCGGGAACGATTCGCCGCCGGAGCCGGCCGCGCCGCCGACCGCTGCCGCCGACCCGACCCGGGGCGAGGGCCCCCGGCCCACGACCCCGCCGCCGGCCCACACGCCGGGCCCGCAGCAGCCCGGGCCGACCCCGCCGACCACGACGCCCCCGCCGGCCACGACCCCGCCCCCGGAGACCACCCCGCCGGTCACGACACCCCCGCCGGCCACGACCCCGCCCCCCGCCACCTCGGAGGCCCCGACGCCCCCGGCGACCTCGACGGAGGCCCAGTCCCCGACGGCGTCGGAGTCCCCGAAGACCATCTGACCCGGCGGTGCGCAGCGGCGCCGTACGACGACGACAGCCCCCCGAGCGGGAGCTCGGAGGGCCGAGGGGAGCGACGAGCCGCAGACGGCGGCCTGCCGGGCGGGGCCGGTGAGGCCGCCTGCGGCCGAGCCGTGCGAGCGGCGCGTCAAGAAGGTCAGAACAGGCGGAGCTTGTCGTCCTCGATGCCGCGGAGGGCGTTGTAGTCGAGGACCACGCAGTCCATCCCGCGGTCATTGGCCAGAACCCGGGCCTGCGGCTTGATCTCCTGCGCCGCGAACACGCCGCGTACCGGCGCCAGGTGCGGGTCGCGGTTCAGCAGCTCCAGGTACCGGGTCAGCTGCTCGACGCCGTCGATCTCGCCGCGCCGCTTGATCTCCACCGCCACCGTCGCGCCGGAGGCGTCCCGGCACAGGATGTCGACCGGGCCGATCGCCGTCATGTACTCGCGGCGGATCAGGGTGTAGCCCTCGCCCAGCGTGTCGATGCGGTCGGCCAGCAGCTCCTGGAGGTGCGCCTCGACGCCGTCCTTGATGAGGCCGGGGTCGGTGCCCAGCTCGTGGGAGGAGTCGTGGAGGACTTCCTCCATGGTGATGATGAGCTTCTCGCCCGCCTTGTTGACGACGGTCCAGACGTTCACCTCGTCCCCGGTCCCCTCCTTGAGGGTGCACGGAGGCGACATCCAGTTGAGCGGTTTGTACGCCCGGTCGTCCGCGTGGATCGAGACACTGCCGTCGGCCTTCACGAGGATCAGACGGGGTGCCGAGGGCAGATGGGCGGTGAGCCGGCCCGCGTAGTCGACGGAGCAGCGGGCAATGACGAGACGCATGGTCGGCAACGCTACTCGACCGACGGGCCTCCACGCGATTCGCCCCTGAAAGCCCCGTTCGCCGATGGCGCGTTGTATGCGCATTCTCCTGGTGCGGCACCCGGTGGGCGCCTACCGTGGTGAGCGGGAGGTTGCCGAGCGTGCACACTGCGTCGCGGCCTCCCTCCCTGCCCGTAGGACTCCGGCAGCCCAAACTGCCTGGGTCACGAGAGGAGAACCCATGTCGCTCGACGTCTCACCGGCCCTACTCGAACAGGCCGAGCGAGGCGAGGTCGACGAAGCCGCCTTCGTCGACTGCGTCCGGACCTCCCTGCCTTACGCATGGGAGATGATCAGCTCGTTGGTGGCCCAGCTGGAGGTTGAGGGCGGAGAGTTCGCCGACAACCAGACGCCGCCGCCGGACGAGCAGGCGCGCGGGCAGTTGCTGCGCGCGCTCGCGAGTGACGCGATACGGGGTGCGCTGCAGCGGCACTTCGGGGTGCGCCTGGCATTCCAGAACTGCCACCGTGTGGCCGTGTTCCCGCTGGATTCCTCGGTGGACGACCGGCTGGCCAAGTTCACCTCGATCCGCGGCCAGCTGCTCAACCAGTCCCCGGAACTTCGGGACTGCTAGCAGTACCGGTACTCCGCTGCCGCTCCGTGTCGCGGGAGGTGCGACTGACACAGGAGCGGCAGCCCCAGACCCCGTACGGGGTCACACCAGCAGGGGGAGGACCTCCGCGCCGAGGCGGCGGACGTTGTCCTCCGTGGCGGCGAGGTCACCCGATCCCTCCGTCAGCAGGGCGAAGCGGGTGATGCCCGTCCGCTCCGAGGTCTGCGCCAGCCGGTCCGCCGCCAGGGCGGGGCTGCCGACGGGGTGCAGAGAGCACAGCAGTTCCGTGTACGCGTGCGGGTCCCGCATCGCGCGCTGCCGGCCGTCCACCGTCACGTGGGCGTCCAGGCCCTGGCGGAACCAGCCCGGCATCGACTTCAGCAGGGTCTCGCGGGCGTCGGCCGTGCGGTCCGCCAGCTGGCAGACCCCGGCCGACACGTGCCCGGCCGCCCGTACGGACTCCGGCGAGTGCCCGTGCGCCAGCGCGGTCCGCCGCCACAGTGCGACCTGCTCGGCCTTCTCCTCGTCCCCGCAGTGCATGCCCAGCAGCATCGGCAGTCCGCGCTCCGCGGCCAGCCGCACCGACGCCGGGGAGGTGCAGGCGACGATCACTTCCGGCCCCGTCCCGTCGCCGTCCAGCGCGTCGGCCGGGCGCGGTACGACGGCCACCTCGCGGAAGGAGTGCCGCGGGCCGGCCGCCCCCACCCGGGGTTCCGCCAGCCAGCGCCGCAGCAGGTCGAGATCCTCCGGGAAGCCCGTCTCGTAGGCCTCCAAGGCGCCCCCGAACACCTCCAGGTCCACCCACGGCCCTCCGCGCCCCACCCCCAGGGTGAACCGGCCCCCCGAGGTGACGTGCAGCAGGGCCGCCTGCTCGCCGAGGGCCACCGGGTGCGTGTTCGGCAGCACGCTGACCGCCGTGCCCACCCGCAGCCGCCGGGTCCGGCCCAGCAGCAGGGCCGCCAGGGTCACCGCCGACGGGCAGACCCCGTACGGCACGAAGTGGTGCTCGGCGAGCCAGACCGAGTCGAGCCCGGACTCCTCGGCCACCTCGGCGGTCCGCACCGCCCGGTGCAGTGCCTCGCCCTGTCCCTGGCCCGGGAACTGGGCCGCCAGTACAAACGCTCCTACGCGCATCATCGCCCTTAGCCTCCTCGCGGCTGACGCGGCCTCCCCCAGGCGGACCGACTCGTCGACGGCATCGACGTCTGCTGGCAACAACGTCTGACACGTGCCAAAGGCACGGCCTGACAGGAAAGTTATTGAGATTGTCGGGCCAGCTCTGTCCGGAGGGCCGGCCTCCACCAGCCACCCTGCGGGTACCCCGGCTCGCTGCGCGTAGTCTGGGAGAAAGTCACTGTCGGCCGCCCTTTCGTGAGGTATACGTGTCACCGCGCCACAACCGCCCCCGGGGCGGCGAGACTCCGGACGAACGACCCGGCGCCGGCCTCGACCGGTTCGGCCTGGAGCGCACCGAGGAGTACCTGGGCGAGGACTGGAAGGTCCGGCACGTCGCGGGGGCCAGTGCGGCGGGCAAGCGCTACCGCTGCCCGGGCTGCGACCAGGAGATCCCCCCGGGCACCCCGCACCTGGTGGCGTGGCCCGAGTACGGCGGCGTCGACGACCGCCGGCACTGGCACAAGGCCTGCTGGAACGCGAAGGACCGCCGCACCTCCAAGGTGCAGCGGTCCCGCAACGCGCCCCGGTACTAGCCTCCGGGCGGGCCCGCGTCAGACGTCGCGGCGGCCCACCACCGCGTACGAGCCGATGACCGCGCCCGCCGTCACCACGAGCAGCAGCACGAGCTGGACCACGTCGCTGGGGGCCGACCGGCCCTCCATGTCGACGCCCTGAAGCCCGAACAGCTGGACCAGGCCCACCGGGGCGTTGTAGCGGAGCACCAGAGCCCCGAGCCCCGAGGTGACCGGCCAGGAGGTCAGTATCGCCCCGAGCACCGGGGGCATCGTGACCACGCCGAGCATGACCGCGATCCCGCCCGCGGAGTGCCGTACGAGCGCCCCGACCGCGAGCGCGAGGACGCCCAGCAGGGTCACGTAGAAGGAGCCGGCCACCGCGCCCGTCCAGTCGCTCAGGCCGTGCACCCCGGCGGCGGGCCCGTTGTGCAGGATCGCGGCCCACAGGCCGACGAACAGCACCGAGCCCAGGGTGACGAGGAACGCGGACGCACCGAAGACCAGGTACTTCGCGGTGAGCACCCGCAGCCGCTCGGGGGCGGCGGTGAAGGTGGTGCGGATCAGGCCGGTGCCGAACTCGGAGGAGATCGTCAGCACGCCGAGCACGATCACGGACACCTGGCCGGCCATCAGCCCGAAGAGGGCGGGACCGGTGAAGGGGAGGTACTGGTAGTCGGCGGGCGAGGTCTGGAGCACGGCGATCATGCCCACGCCGACGACCAGCGCCACGAGGGAGCCGAGCGTCCACAGGGTGGAGCGCACCGAGGTCAGCTTCGTCCACTCCGAGGCCAGGGCGTGCCCCAGGTGCGGCCGCGGCGTGGGCAGCGGCGAGCTGTACGCCTGCGGCTGCTCCGCGCTCGCCGCGGGCGGGCCGGCGGGGGTGGGGGTCATCGGGGGTCCTCTGGGGTGTTCTCGGAGCCTCGGGCGAGATCGGCCGCGCTGCCCGGCATCAGGAAGGGGCGCCCGGATCCGGGCGGCGGCGGAGCGAAGAAGCTCGCCGCGGTCTCGGCAGGGACGGCCGCCGCCTCCTCCTCCCACTCCGGGACGGTCAGCGGCTCGGGCTCCCACAGCTCGGCGCGGGGGTCCTCGGTGGAGGTGTACTCGACGGAGGACTGCGTCATCCGCATGTACGCCTCCTCCAGCGAGGCCCGGTGCGGGGAGAGCTCCCACAGCCGTACGCCGGCCCCGTGCGCCAGGTCGCTGATGCGGGGCAGTTCCAGCCCGGTCACCCGCAGCGCCCCGTCGGGCTCCTGGAGCACCCGGCCGCCCGCCTGCGTCAGCGCGGTGCCGAGGGCGGTCCGGCCGTCGGAGCCGTCGGCCGCGGGGCCGGCGGCGGCGCGCACCCGCGCGAATCCGGCCGAATTGTGCGTGATGAAGTCCTGGGTGCTCATGTCGGCCAGCAGCCGGCCCCGGCCGATCACGATCAGGTGGTCGGCGGTCAGCGCCATCTCGCTCATCAGGTGCGAGGAGACGAAGACGGTCCGGCCTTCGGCGGCCAGCTTCCGCATGAGGTTGCGGACCCAGAGGATGCCCTCGGGGTCGAGGCCGTTGACCGGCTCGTCGAAGAGCAGCACCTGCGGGTCGCCCAGCAGGGCGGCCGCGATGCCGAGGCGCTGGCCCATGCCGAGGGAGAAGCCCTTCGTGCGCTGGCGGGCGGCGTCCTGCAGGCCGACCACGCCGAGGACCTCGTCCACGCGCTTCTCGGGGATCCCGGAGAGCTGGGCGATGGCCAGCAGGTGCGTGCGGGCCCGGCGGCCGCCGTGCATGGCCTTGGCGTCGAGCAGGGCGCCGACGTGCCGCTGTGCGTTCGGCAGCTCCCGGAAGGGGAGGCCGTTGATCGTGACGCGGCCCGAGGTGGGCCGGTCCAGCCCGAGGACCATGCGCATGGTGGTGGACTTCCCGGAGCCGTTGGGCCCCAGGAAGCCGGTCACGTGGCCCGGCCTGACCTGGAAGGACAGCTGGTCGACGGCGGTCTTGGCGCCGAAGCGCTTGGTCAGGCCGACTGCCTCGATCATCCTTGTGCCCCTTGCCAGCCGGGACGGCTTTCGCCCGCGTACGCCTTAAGAGGATATCGAGGCTCCTGCGGTTCCCTGCCGGGGCGGATCCCTGAGCTGCCCCTGAGATCCGACCCGGGGATCTCCCGTAGTACGGGAGGCGTCCGTCACGAGGAGGACACCGCGTCACTCCGGTCCGTCACGCGTCGCGGTTCTTCAGGACCAGGTAGCCCCCCAGTACCGAGGCGGTCACCCACAGGGCCATGATCCCAAGCCCGCCCCAGGGGCCGTAGGGCGCCTGGACCTGGTTCACGGTGTCCGGGACGATCTGCATGATCTTGGAGCCCGCCTTGTCGGGCAGGTACTGGCCGTACCTGCGGGTCGTGGCGAAGGCGCTCAGCAGGTTGGAGACGATCAGGAAGAACGGGATCAGAATGCTGATCGAGGCGACCGAGCTGCGCAGCATGGCGGCCACACCCATGGAGAACAGCGCGAGGAGCGCCATGTACACGCCTGCGCCGATCACCGCGCGCAGGACGTTCGCCCCGTCGATGCCGATGCCGTGGTCGCCCAGGATCGCCTGGCCGAGGAAGAACGACACGAAGCTGGTCAGCAGTCCGACGGCCAGGGCCAGGGCCGTGGCCACGGTGACCTTGCCCAGCAGGAAGCCCGCGCGTCCGGGGACGGCGGCCAGCGAGGTGCGGATCATGCCGGTGCTGTACTCGGTGCTGATCACCAGCACGCCGAAGACGATCATCGACAGCTGGCCGAAAGCCATCCCGCTGAAGCTCAGCAGGGTGGGGTCGAACGTGGCCCGCTCGGCCTCGTTCATGTCGTCGAAGCCTGCGTTGACCGCGGCACAGAAGGCGGCGCTGAAACCGACGGTCGCGAGGAAGGCGATGACGAGGGTCCAGCTGGTGGAGGCGACGGTACGGATCTTGGTCCACTCGGAGCGGAGGACTGCGGGGTAGGCCACGGTCACTCACCGCCCTTGCGGGTCGCTTCGAAGCCGGCGCCCCACGCGGGGCCCGCGGGTCCCGGGACGGGCGCCCCCGGCGCGCCGGGCGCGTGGGCGTGGTACTCGACGGAGTCCGCCGTCATGCGCATGAACGCTTCCTCCAGCGAAGCCCGTTGCGGGCTGAGTTCGTGCAGCACGATCTGGTGCTGGGCCGCCAGTTCGCCGAGCCGCTCGGGCTCGGCGCCGTCGATCTCCAGGGTGCCGGTGGCGGGCACGCTGACCGCGTTGATGCCGGCCTCGTGCAGGACGTCCTTGAGGCGTTCCTGCTGCGGCGAGCGCAACCGTACGTAACTGCGGGAGTTCTGCCGGATGAAATCGGACATCGACATGTCGGCAAGGAGCTTTCCCTGTCCGATGACGATCAAATGGTCTGCTGTCAGCGCCATTTCACTCATCAAGTGGGAGGAGACGAAGATCGTTCTCCCTTCCGAGGCCAGCCCCTTCATAAGATTGCGGATCCAGAGAATTCCCTCGGGGTCGAGACCATTGACGGGTTCGTCGAACATCAGGATCTCCGGATCGCCCAGCAGCGCGGCGGCGATTCCCAGCCGCTGGCCCATTCCGAGCGAAAATCCTTTCGACTTCTTCTTGGCCACCGGCGTCAGACCGACCAGGTCCAGCACCTCGGCCACCCGTCGCTCCGGGATCCGGTTCGACTGGGCGAGGCAGAGGAGGTTGTTGTACGCGCTGCGACCGCCGTGCATGGCTTTCGCGTCCAGCAGCGCCCCGATGTGCTTCAGCGGTTCCGGCAGGTCCCGGTAGTGCTTCCCGTCGATCCGGACCGAACCGCCGGACGGGCGGTCGAGGTCGAGCATCATGCGCATGGTCGTGGACTTCCCCGCCCCGTTGGGGCCGAGGAAGCCGGTCACCACCCCCGGTCTGACCTGGAAGCTGAGGTGGTCCACGGCGGTCTTCGCGCCGAAGCGTTTCGTAAGGCCCTCAAGCTCGATCATGCGGCCACGCTAGAACGGCCAGAGGCCGTACGCCACCTCAAAAAGGTGACGTACGGCCCCTGATGTGCCGGTTTCGCTACCCGCAGGTAGACGGCGGCGTACGCGCGGGCGTACTAGCGGCTCTGCTGGGCCGGGACGCCCCGGGTGACCGGCTCGTCGTCGATCGGGGAGCCGGCGGCCGCCACGGCCGCGCCCGTCAGCGTCGCCAGCATCTCGCGGACGTTGGTCAGCTGCGCGTTGATGGAGTCGCGGCGGTTGGTCAGCGCCGCCAGCTCGCGCTCGGACTCGCTGCGGATGCGGTCGGCCTTGGCGTTGGCGTCGGCCACGATGTCCTCGGCCTGGCGCTGCGCGGTCTCCACCGTCTGGCGGGCCCGGCGCTCGGCGTCCGTGCGCAGCTTCTCGGCCTCCAGGCGCAGCTGCTCGGCGCGGTGCTCGATCTCCGCCAGGCGCTTCTCGGCCTTCTGCTGACGCGAGGCCAGGTCGCGCTCCGACTGCTCGCGGCGCTTGGCCAGGTTGGTCTCGAAGTCCGCGGCGGCCTGGGCGGCCTTGGCGCGGGTCTCCTCGAACAGGGCGTCGGCCTCCTCGCGCTTGGAGGCCGCGTCCTTCTGGGCCTCGGCGCGCAGGGCGGCCGCGTCGCCCTTGGCCTTCTCGACGATGCGGACGCCCTCGTCCTCCGCGTTCGACTTCCGGTCCGCCGCGAACGACTCGGCGTCGTTGCGCACCTGCTGGGCCGCCGACTCGGCCAGCTCGCGGTGCTGCTCGGCCGCGCGACGGGCCTCCTCGCGCAGGTCCTTCGCCTCCTCCTCGGCCAGCCGCAGGATCTTCTCGACCCGGGCGCCGAGACCGGCGTACGACGGCTCCGCGTCGCTCACCTGGGCCTGGGCGTTCTGCGTTTCGAGGTGCAGCTCCTCGATCCGCTTTTCCAGAGAGTTGATACGTCCTAGGGCGCTGTCGCGGTCGGAGACCAGCTTGGTAATGCGGTCGTCCACCTGACCGCGGTCGTAACCACGCCGCACGAGCTCGAAGCCGAAGGGGGAGGAAGTGTCGCTCATGGGGTTCCTGTCGAATGAGACCGATGAGGTGCTACGTGAGGTGTTAAGGGGAATCCTAGGCGCCAGGGCGGCGTGTCATCGAGTCAATCCGGGTTTGCCCTGGACAATGACACCCCTTTTGAGTGGCAAGGCGACGGAATGATTGCCACTCCTTCGACTGAACCTCCCTCAGAAGCACACATCCTGTGTTCTGACTACCCCTCTGACGCCTTGCCACCCGAACGAGTGGAACCCGCTGAAACGCCGGCCTTCACGCCCCCCGCGCCCTGGCCGCCCAATGCGGGCTTTCCGCCACCCGAAGGTGCCTCGAATGATTCCAACGCCTCAAGAACGTCCTGGACACGGGAGATCTCCGCCTGAATGTCCTCGCGCCTGCGCACCAGGACCTCCAGCTCGCGACGGCCCTCGTCGACCAGCCGCTCCGCCTCCGCCGTGGCCTCCGCGAGCACCTTCTCGGCCTGCCGCGACAGCTCCGCCTTCTTCGTCTCGGCCTCCTTGAGCAGCGCCTCGGCCTTGCGCACGGCCGCGATGCGGACCTTGCTCGCCTCGCTGCTCGCGTCCGACACCAGCTCCTTGGCCTTCGCCTCCGCCTCGGCGCTCTGCTCGGTCGCCGCGCGGACCAGCTTGTCCACGCGCTCGCCGGCCGACTTCATCTGCTCGGCCGACTCCCGGCGGGCACGCTCGTGCAGCTCCTCCACCTCGGAATCGACGCGGGAACGCAGCTCCTCCGCCCGCTCCCTTATCGCGGCCGCGTCCGTACGCGCGCCGACCAGCAGCTCGTCCGCGTCCGTCCGGGCCTTCTCCACCGTGGCGTTGCCCTCGACGGTCGCCTCCGACGTGATGCGCGCCGCCTCCTTGCGGGCGGCGTCGACCATCGCGTCGGCCTGCTCCTCGGCCGCCGTGGTGGCGGCCAGCGCCTGCCGGCCCGCGTCAGCGGTCAGCTTGTCCGCCTCGGCGGCCGCCTCCGTGATGAGCCGGTCCACCTGCTCCGCGGCTTCCGTGCGCCGCTTGTTGGCCTCCTCACGGGCCTCGTCCAGCAGCCGCTCCGACTCCGTACGCGTCTGCGTGCGGACGCGCTCCGCCTCGGTGGCCGCCTCCGCCTTGACCCGCTCCGCCTCGGACCGGGTACGGGTCGCGTGCTCCTGCGCCGAGGCCAGCGCCTCCGCCGCCTCCGCGCGCAGCCGCTCCGCCTCGGTGGCCGCCTCGCCGACCGTGCGCTCGTTGTCCTTGCGGGTCTGCTCGGTGAGCTTGTCCGCCTCGGACGCCGCCTCGGTGATGAGCCGGTCCGCCTGCTCGGCGGCCTCGGTGCGCAGCCGGTTGCCTTCGGCGCGCGCCTCGTCCAGGGTCTGCTCGGCGTCCCGCTCGGCGGCTTCCAGGGTCTCGTTCGCCGCGGCCGTGACGCGCTCCGCCTCCGCGGTGGCCTCGCCGATGATCCGGCCGCCCTCCGCGCGGGCCTCCTCCAGCGTCCGCGCCGCCTCCGCGACGAGCCGGTCGGCCTCCGCCGCGGCCTCGCCGACCGTGCGCTCGTTGGCCGCGCGGGTCTCCTCGATGAGCCGGTCGCCCTCCGCGCGGGAGTCCACCAGGATCCGCGCCGAGTCCCGCTCGGCGGCGGCCAGGGTGTCGGCCGCCTGCGTCTTCAGGGCCGCGGCCCGCGCCTCGCCCTCCTCCAGGACCCGTGCCGCCTCGGCCGTCAGGCGCTCGGCTTCCGCCGCGGCCTCGCCGACCGTGCGCTCGTTGTCCTTGCGGGTCTGCTCGGTGAGCTTGTCCGCCTCGGACGCCGCCTCGGTGATGAGCCGGTCCGCCTGCTCGGCGGCCTCGGTGCGCAGCCGGTTGGCCTCGGCGCGCGCCTCGTCCAGGGTGCCCGCGGCCTCGGCGCGGGTGGCGTCCGCCGCCTCGGCGGCCTCGCCGGTGAGCCGCTCGGCCTCCGCCCGGGCGTCGGTGACGGTCGCCGCGTTCGCCGCGAGGGTCTCCTCGGTGAGGCGCTCCGCCTCCGCCTCGGCCTCGGTCACGATCCGCGCGCCCTCGGCGCGCGAGGCCTCCAGGGACTCCGCCGCCTCGCCGCGGATCCGGTTCGCGTCGTCACGGGCGTCCGCCCGGGTCCGCGCCGCGTCCCGCTCGGACGCGGCCAGGGCGTCCGTCGCCTCGGTGCGCACCCGCTGCGCGTACTCGGCCGTGTCGGCCCGCAGCTGCTCGGCCTCGGTGATCGCGTCGCCGACGGTCCGCGCCGCCAGCTCCTTCGCCGCGTCCGTCTCCACACGGGCCTCGCTGCGCACCCGCGCGGCGTCCTCGGCCGCGCGCTCGCGCTCCGCGTGGGCGTCGGCGCGGACCCGGTCCGCCTCCTCCTCCGCCTCGGTGCGGGTACGGTCCGCCGCGTGCTCGGCCGCGCTGCGCAGCCCGGCGATCTCCTCCTCGGCCTGCTCGTGCAGCCCGGCCACGGAGTCGCGTACCTGCTGCGCGGTGGCCTCGGCCGCCGCGACCAGCTCCGCCGCGCGGCGCTCCGCCTCCTCGGTCAGGCGGGCCGCCTCGGCCTGCGCCTCCTCCGAGCGCTTGCGGGCCTGCGCCAGCAGCTCCTCGTTCTGCTCACGGGCCTGCGCCCGCTCGTTGCCCGCGTCCGTCCGGGCCGCGGACAGGGTCTCCTCGGCCTCCCGGCGGCGCCGCGCGGCCTCCTCCTGGGCGGCCGCCAGGGCCTCCGCGGCCTCCTCGGCGACCCGCTCGGCCGCCGCCTTCGCCTCGGCGCGCAGCCGGTCCGCGGTCTCCTGCGCCTCGGTGCGCACCCGCTCGGACTCGGCCTCCGCCTCGGCGCGCAGCCGTACGGAGACCAGCTCGGCCTCCGCGCGGACCCGGCCGGCGTCCTGCGCGGCCTCGCCGCGCAGCTGCTCGGCCTCCGACTCCGCCTGCGCCTGGAGGGTGCGGATGCGCTCCGCGGACTCGGCGCGCAGCCGGTCGTTCTCCTCGGTGGTCTCCTTGCGGATGTTCTCCGCCGCCAGGCGGGACTCGCGCAGGGTCTGCTCCGCCGACGTCAGCCGGGCCTCGGCGTCCGACTGCAGCCGGGCCAGCTCCGCGTCCGCCTCGGCGCGCTTCGCCGCCAGGGCCTGCTCGGTCTCCTCACGGCGCGCCCGTACGGCGGCGTCCGTCTCGGCGGTCAGGGCCTCGGCCTGCTCCTCGGCCTCCGCGCGCAGCCGTTCGGCCTCCGCGCGGGTCCGCTCCAGGGTCTCCTCGGCCTGCCGGCGCAGGGTGGTGGCCCGCTCCACGGCCTCGGCGCGGACCCGCTCGCTCTCGGCGGCGGCCCCGCCGCGGAGTTCGTCGGCGTCCGACTTGGCCTTGCCCAGCAGCTCCTCGGCGGTCCGGGCCGCCTCCTCGATCTGCTGCACCGCCTCGCGGCGGGCCTCGCCGCGGATCCGCTCGCCCTCGGCGACGGCCTCCGCGCGCAGCTGCTCGGCCTCGCCGCGCAGCCGCCGCGCCTCCTCCTGGAGTTCGACCGTGCGGGCCCGGTACTCCTCGGTGTCGTCCTTCGCGGCGCCCTTGAGCTCGTCCGCCGTGGCCGCCGCCTGGGCGCGCAGCCGCTCCGCCTCGGTCTCCGCCTCGCGGCGGATCCGCTCGGCCTCCTCGGACGCGGCACGGGTCGTCGCCCGGGCGTCCTCCGAGGCCTTGTTCAGCACGTCCTCGGCGGTGCGGGCCGCCTTCGCCAGCTGCGCCGCCGTGTCCTCGGCGGCGGCCGTACGGGCCTGCTCGCCGGCCTCGGTGCGCAGCCGCTCCGCCTCGGCGCGGGCGTCGGCCAGCGCGTGCTCGGCCTCGGCCTTGAGGACCTCGGCCTCCTTCGTGGCCTCGCCGACCAGCCGGGCGACCTGCTCCTTGGCGGTGCGGGTGCGCTGGTCGTTGACGGACTCCGCCGAGGCGAGCTGCCGGGCGGCGCTCTCCTTGGCCTCCGCGAGGAGCTTCTCCGCCTCGGCCCGGGCGGCGCGCAGCGCCCCGTCGGCCTCCTGGACGCGGGCCTCGGCGACCCGGCCGAGGTCCATGGTCTGCTGCCGGGTCTGCTCGGCCTCGGCGGTGGTGGTGGTGCGCAGCCGCTCCGCGTGCTCGGTGGCCTCCTGGGCCTGCGCGGAGGCGGCGGCCAGCAGCCGCTCGGCCTCCTTGCGGGCGCGCAGCAGCGCCGACTCGGCCTCGGCACGGGCGGCCTCCGCGTCGGCGGCGAGCCGGCGGCGGGCCTCCTCGGCGGTCCGGGCGGCCTCGGCGCGGGCGGCGTTCAGCGCCTGCTCGGCCTCGGCGCGGGACTCCTCCATGAGCCGGCGGGCCTGGGACTCCGTACGGGCGCGCAGCTGCTCGGCCCAGGCGACGTTCTCGTTGACGTGCGCCTCGACGGTCTGGCGGCGCTCGTTGAGCTCCTGGTCCAGGCGCTGGCGCCGGTTGACGGCCTCGGCGTGCAGCTCGGCCTGGAGGCGCGCCTGGTGCTCGGCGTGCTCCTGGAGGATCCGCTGCGTCTGCGCCCGGGCGTCGCGCAGTTCGCGCTCGGCGTCGGACCGCATCTGGTCGGCCTGCACCTGGGCGTTGCGGAGCAGCTGCTCCGCCTGGTAGCCCATGTCCGCGCCGTCGTAGGCAGGGCGGGACGCGAGCGCGCGCCGCACCTCATGCAGCTTGGCGCGCAGCACCTCGACCTGGTACCCGAGGTCCTCGGCGTGCTGGACGGCCTTCCCGCGCTCCTTCTTCAGCCGCTCCATCTCGGCTTCGAAGCGCGAGAGATGGTCGGCTTCGGCCTGATGGCTCTCCTGGCTTTCGTAGCCCCGCACAGCGCGGTCCCATCCGTCCCCTGGTCGCAAGCTCACTCCCAAATGAGCATCGCTCGCCCGCTGAACGACGCCCCCGGGGAATGGTGTCAGATATCGGGGCAGGGCTTGCAGGCCCCGACCCCGTTCCGCACCGAACCCCGGCCGAGCCATGGCCACTCTACCGGCCGGGGAATGGGGACATCAGTGCGCTGTTGCGCAGGCGCTCCGGACGGGGTCGTCGGGGAATGCCCTCTCCTGGCCCCGACGCCGGGTTTGCGGTGTTCGAACGCGCGAGCCGCCCGTCGTGCGCAGCGTCGTCGACGTGGAGCTCGTGGTGCGGGTCGAGCCGCCGCCGATGCCCTCGCGCGGGGCCGGCCGAGCGGGCCGCGCAGCATGTGATCAAGAAGACGTACGACGTCCACGCGACGCCGACGGCGGATCCACGAGCCGCCCGTCCCGGCAGTTCCGCGGTGGTGTGAGCCGATCCGGCCCACGGGACGGCCCACCACCGCCGGTGGTGTGCCGTCCCGTGGGCCGACCGCTTCAGTGGTCGGTGCCGTGAGGCTTGCTGGTGACCAGTTCGGTGAGGACCCCGTGGCAGTCCTTGGGGTGGAGGAAGGTGATCCGGGAGCCCATGGAGCCGGTGCGGGGCTCGTCGTAGAGGACGCGGACGCCCTTGCCGCGGATGGCTTCCGCGTCGCCGTCGACGTCGGCGGTGCCGAAGGCGATGTGGTGCACGCCCTCGCCGTTCTTGGCCAGCCACTTGCCCACCGCGGAGTCCTCGCGGGTGGGCTCCAGGAGCTGGAGGTAGGAGGCCCCGCCGTCGGAGGTCTCGTTGATCTTGAGCATGGCCTCGCGGACGCCCTGCTCCTCGTTGACCTCGGTGTGGAACACCTCGAACCCGTACGTGGCACGGTAGAACTCGACGGTCTTGTCCAGGTCGAAGCAGGCGATCCCGATGTGGTCGATTCTTGTCAGCATGGGACCAGTGCACCGCCGAGGAGGGTCGTCACGCAACGTGCCAGCGATCACACCGACTGCCCGGTGACTGCGCGGGTACCGCTCAGTACATTCGGGTAAACCCTCGTTCACTCCTCATCCTCAAGGGGCTGTGCCTCATGTCCGGAACGAACAACACCACCTCAGTGATCGTCGCCGGGGCCCGCACGCCCATGGGGCGGCTGCTCGGCTCGCTGAAGTCCTTCTCGGGCGCCGACCTCGGCGGCTTCGCCATCAAGTCCGCGCTGGAGCGGGCCGGCATCTCCGGCGACCAGGTCCAGTACGTGATCATGGGCCAGGTGCTCCAGGCCGGCGCGGGCCAGATCCCCGCCCGCCAGGCCGCCGTCAAGGCCGGCATCCCGATGAACGTGCCCGCGCTCACCATCAACAAGGTGTGCCTCTCGGGCCTGGACGCCATCGCGCTGGCCGACCAGCTCATCCGCGCCGGGGAGTTCGACATCGTGGTCGCGGGCGGCCAGGAGTCCATGACCAACGCCCCGCACCTGCTGCCGAAGTCCCGCGAGGGCTACAAGTACGGTGCGATCGAGATGCTCGACGCGATGGCCTACGACGGCCTCACCGACGCCTTCGAGGGCATCGCGATGGGCGAGTCCACCGAGAAGCACAACACCCGACTGGGCATCGAGCGCGCCCCGCAGGACGAGTTCGCCGCCGCTTCCCACCAGCGGGCCGCGGCCGCGCAGAAGAACGGCGTCTTCGAGGCCGAGATCACCCCGGTCGAGATCCCGCAGCGCAAGGGCGACCCGGTCATCTTCGCCGTCGACGAGGGCATCCGCCCCGAGACCACCGTGGAGTCCCTGGGCAAGCTGCGCCCGGCGTTCGCCAAGGACGGCACCATCACCGCCGGCACCTCCTCGCAGATCTCCGACGGCGCCGCCGCCGTGGTCGTGATGAGCAAGGCGAAGGCCGAGGAGCTCGGCCTGGAGTGGCTCGCCGAGATCGGCGCCCACGGCAATGTGGCCGGCCCCGACAACTCCCTCCAGTCGCAGCCCTCGAACGCGATCCTGCAC
This sequence comes from Streptomyces sp. NPDC037421, assembly GCF_055602105.1. NCBI lineage: Bacteria > Bacillati > Actinomycetota > Actinomycetes > Kitasatosporales > Streptomycetaceae > Streptomyces > Streptomyces sp. NPDC037421. The sequence continues at coordinate 106,122 of NZ_JBVJWV010000013.1, read as the reverse complement.
GCCCTGAAGAAGGACGGCCTGGAGGTCTCCGACCTGGACCTCATCGAGATCAACGAGGCCTTCGCGGCGGTCGCCGTGCAGTCAATGAAGGACCTCGGCGTGACCCCGGAAAAGGTGAACGTCAACGGCGGCGCCATTGCCCTGGGGCACCCGATCGGCATGTCCGGGGCCCGTGTGGTGCTGCACCTGGCGCTGGAGCTCAAGCGCCGCGGCGGCGGTACCGGTGCGGCCGCCCTCTGCGGCGGCGGCGGCCAGGGCGACGCCCTCGTGATCCGCGTCCCGAAGGCGTAGGGGCGCGCATGGCGACGGTGGACGTCCCCACGCTGGTGGCGCAGGCCCGTGAGGGCCGGCCGCGGGCAGTGGCCCGGCTGATCTCACTGGTCGAGGGGGCGTCCCCGCAACTGCGCGAGGTGATGGCCGCCCTGGCCCCCCTGACCGGCGGCGCGTACGTGGTCGGGCTGACCGGCTCCCCGGGGGTCGGGAAGTCGACCTCGACGTCGGCGCTGGTCTCGGCCTACCGCGCGGCCGGCAAGCGGGTCGGCGTGCTCGCGGTCGACCCGTCCTCGCCCTTCTCGGGCGGGGCGCTGCTCGGCGACCGGGTCCGGATGTCGGACCACGCGTCCGACCCCGGGGTCTACATCCGCTCCATGGCCACCCGCGGTCACCTGGGCGGGCTGGCGTGGGCGGCTCCGCAGGCGATCCGGGTGCTGGACGCGGCCGGCTGCGACGTGATCCTCGTCGAGACGGTCGGCGTCGGGCAGTCCGAGGTGGAGATCGCCTCGCAGGCCGACACCTCGGTGGTGCTGCTGGCTCCGGGCATGGGCGACGGGATCCAGGCCGCCAAGGCGGGGATCCTGGAGATCGGCGACGTGTACGTGGTGAACAAGGCGGACCGGGACGGCGCGGACGCCACCGCCCGGGAGCTGAACCACATGCTGGGCCTGGGCGAGACCCGCGGTCCCGGCGACTGGCGGCCGCCGATCGTCAAGACGGTCGCGGCGCGCGGACAGGGCATCGACGAGCTGGTCGAGGCGCTGGAGAAGCACCGGGCGTGGATGGACGAGCGCGGGGTGCTGGCCGAGCGCCGGGCGGCGCGGGCGGCGCGGGAGGTGGAGACCATCGCGATCACCGCACTGCGGGGGCGCCTGGCCGACCTGCACGGGGACGCGCACCTGGACGCGCTGGCGGCCCGGGTGGCGGCCGGCGAGCTGGACCCCTACGCGGCCGCGGACGCGCTGCTGGACAGCCTGACCGAGGGCTGAGGGGCGCGGGACGCGGGAAAGGGCGGGGAGCCTCGGCTCCCCGCCCTTTCCCGCGTCCGCGGCGCGCGCTCAGATCTTGCCGCGGTTGCCGCGCAGGTGCTCCGCGACCGGGCGCAGCGACTCGCGCAGCGCCTGGAGGGCCTCCGGCGGCAGCAGGTCGATGAAGTGCTCGCGGACGGACGCCACGTGGTGCGGGGCGACCTTGCGCATGGTCTCCATGCCCTCGTCCGTGAGGACCGCGTACAGGCCGCGGCGGTCGGACTCGCAGTTCACCCGGCGGACCAGGCCCGCTGTCTCCATGCGGGTGATCTGGTGGGAGAGCCGGCTCTTGGACTGGAGCGTGGCGGTGGCCAGGTCGCTCATGCGCATCCGCAGGCCTTCCGACTCCGAGAGGTTCACCAGGATCTCGTAGTCGTTGTTGGTGAGTCCGAAGGGCTGGAGATCCTTTTCCAGCTGGTGCATCAGCAGTCTGCTGACGTCCAGGTGGGTGCGCCAGGCGCACTGTTCGGCGTCGGTAAGCCAGCGGGTGGCCGTCTCGGTCTCCATCGTCTCCATGAAAGAACTCTACCTAAGAAGTTGAATTACGTACAAAAATAGGAACATCGGATTCTGGTGGTGCGGGCTGCGGGCCTCACAGCCCGAAGCGCCGCTGGAGATCGCCCAGCTGTCCCGGCATCCGGGGCACGCCCAGCTGCCCCAGCGGACCCTGGCCGGCCCCCGGAACGCCCTGGGCGTTGCCCGCGGCCGCCCCGGCGCCCACCGCGCCCACCGACTGCTCGGCCATCAGCAGCTCGGTCGACTGCAGCAGGACCGTGCCCGCGCCGACGAACTCGAACTGGTGCTCCTCGCCCGAGGTGCCGCCGATGCCGGTCAGCGAGCGCAGCCCGCCCATCACGCCCGACATGTAGCCGTGGTCGTAGTGGTGGCAGGGGGAGGGGCAGTCGGCCCAGCCCACCAGCGCCTGCGGGTCGACACGCAGCGGCGGCTCCATGAACACCACCGGTCCATTGGACGCCGCGACGAACTTCCCGGTTCCGATCAAGGTCAGGAAGCCCGGGACGATCGACTGCTTGAGCGCGAGCGAGGGCTCGTACGCCAGCAGGTTCCCCGACCGGATGGTCAGGTTGCCCTCGTCCAGGTCGTACGAGTTCACGTCGAAGGCCCGGTCGGCCAGCAGCATCTTGCCCTGCCCCTCGGCCACCACCCAGTCACTGGCGTGCAGCGGCGAGTGGAAGCTGGTGCGCAGCAGGCGGTCGAAGCGGCCGTTGCCGATGCCGTTGAACTCGATGCGCCCGTAGTAGGCGATCATCTTGCCCTTCTGCAGGAACCACTGGCTCCCCTTGAGCTCCACGCAGAAGGTGTACGCGTTCACGTTGTCGTCGGAGGGCAGGCTGTGCGGGTCGAACACCGTCGGGCCGCCTGGCCCGCCGGTCACGGGGCCAAAGTTCACAGCTTCTCCTCAGAGGCCTGTACGTAGACCGCGCCCTGGCCGGAAAGCTCCAGCTGGAACGCCTCTCCCGAGCCGCGCCCCACCATGTCCCGCCAGCCGAGCGCGGTGGAGAGCTTGTTGCGGACGTCCCCGTGGTGGGCCACGTACGCCTGCGGGTCGACGTGGACCGGCCGGTTCGGGGTGATGGGGAGCTCGATGACTCCGCCGTGGGCCATCACGGCGACCGCGCCGTGGCCCTTCAGGGTGGTGGTGAACAGGCCCTGGCCGGTCACCTGGCCGCGCACCATGCCCATGACGCCGCCCTGCGAGCCCATGAACATCGTGCCCTGCTGGAGGGTGCCGTCGAAGGCGAGCAGCCGGTCGGCCTCGACGTACAGGGTCTCGCCCTGGAGGTTGATCACCTGGATGTGGTGGCCGCCGTGGCCGAACATCACGGTGCCGCTGCCCTCGACCGTCATCAGCGGGGTCTGCTCGTTCGCCACCCGGCGCCCGATCATGCCCATGACGCCGCCCTGGCCGCCGGTGCTGCTCGGGGTGAAGGAGACCTCGCCCCGGTAGGCGAGCATCGCCCCGCGCTGGCTGTACATCTTCTGGCCGGGGACCACCTGGGCCTCGACCATCTTCGAGTTGATCTCGCGGAACGGCATCAGATGTCACCCCCGACGGTGTTGCGCTCGCTCGGCTGGACGTACACCAGGCCCTCGCCCTCGAAGCGGATCTGGAACGCCTCGCCGGAGCCCTCGCCGATCAGGGTGCGGAAGTTGACCCCTGACTGGAAGGACTGCTGGAGGTTGCCGGTGTGCGCGATGTACGCGCCCGGGTCGACCGACAGCGGGTACTGGGAGCTGACGCGCAGCACCACCGCCGGCCCGTCCGACATGATCGCCGCCTGGCCGGATCCCTCGACGGTCGTCGTGAAGAGCCCGTTGCCCGTGGTGGCGCCGCGCAGACCGGTGAAGGTCGTGCCGGTGCGCAGGCCGGCGTCGGTGCACAGCAGGTTGCTGGACTCGACGTAGAGCTTCTCGCCGCGCAGGTTCACGAGGTTGATCTCGCTCGCGCGGTCGGCGAAGTAGCAGGTGCCGTGCCCCTGTACCTCCATCACGGTCATCTGTTCGCCGGTCAGCCGGCGGGTCACCATTCCGCGGAGGCCTTCGCCACCGCCGGTCATCTTCTTGAAGGCCATCTGGCCGTCGTACGCGACCATGGCGCCGTTCTTCGCTTTCACGGCGTCACCGGTCAGGTCGACGGCGAGCACCTTGCTGCCTTGGAGTCTGAACTGAGCCACGGGGATGAAGGTATCGGCAGCGGGCCGGGGCGAACAGGGTCTGGTGGGCCGATATCCGCCACAATCGCCGGGCTTCGACGGATCCGGGGCCCCGCGGGAAGATCGCGGAGGGCGGCTGAGACACTGGGACGGACCCCAGGTACCCGGCCCCGAAGGTTCCACGTGGACATCAAGACCGCTTCCGCCCTGCACCGGCTGCGCCTCATCTCCGTCCCGGAGGCGCTGTCGTTCCCGGCCCTGCTGATCTTCGGCTCGCTGCTGAGCCGGGTATCGGACATCGACTACCTCATGATGCCGCTGGGCATCCTGCACGGGATCCTGTTCGTCATCTACGCGATCTTCCTGCTGGACGTCTGGAACAAGGCGAAGTGGCCGGTCAAGAAGGTCGCCCTGTTCTTCGTCCTCGCGCTGCTGCCCTTCGGCGGCCTCTACGGCGACAAGCTGCTCAAGCGCGACGAGACCGACAGCGTCATCGCCGCCCGCGCGCGCCAGGCGGCGGACGCGTGATCGTCGCGTTCTCGGTGACCCCGCTGGGGGTCGGTGAAGAGGTCGGCGAGTACGTGGCCGACGCGGTCCGCGTCGTACGCGAGTCCGGGCTGCCGAACCGCACCGACGCCATGTTCACCACCGTCGAGGGCGAGTGGAATGAAGTGATGGACGTGGTCAAGCGCGCGGTGGCGGCCGTGGAGGAGCGGGCGCCCCGGGTCTCCTTCATCCTCAAGGCGGACATCCGTCCCGGTGTCACCGACGGAATCACCTCGAAGGTCGAGACCGTGGAACGGCACCTCGCCGAGGGCTGACACGCTCACACGGCGTGGACGTGCACATCCGGCGGATTCAGCACCGCCAGATAAGCGGCGATGTCCTCCGGATCACTGGTAAAGATCACCGCACTGCCGTGCTTCGTGGCGGCCAGGGCGACGCAGGCATCCACCGCGTCGGGCCGTTTCTTCGGTGGGAGTCGGGCCTGACCCAGGACGGTGCCGATTCGGTGCCAGTCAGCCAGGTCGAAGCCCGTCGCGCAGGCGATGCACTCAGGCCGGCCCGCCCTGGTTTCGCGCATCGGCGGCGCCGAGCTGCGCGCCTGCGGCACCGTGCAGTCTCTGAGGGCGGTGCCCAGTGCGTGCACGAGTGCCGGATTCGGGCGCCATACCTGGGCCAGCACCGGCCCGAGAACCACCGCCCGGTGCGGGGTGGCCTTCAGTGCTTCATGCAGGCGGGCCGGCTTGGCCTTGCGGCCCGCCAGGGCGATCAGCATCCCCGTGTCGTAGACAGGGACCCGCACGTTCACGCGGCCTCTCCGGGGCGGGCACCGGCTCGGTCCGGCCCGTAGACGAGGTCGAGGGCGGATTCGACCTCCTGTTGCTCCTGCTCGGTCAACTCGCCGACCGGCGTGACGGCCTCCGAAGACAGACCTGCGGCCTCGGCCTCGGCCGCTGCGATGATGGCGTCCACGCTCGCGAACTGATCCTCTATGGCCTCGGTCTCGGCCATCTGCCGTGTTGCCGCGTGCACGAGGTACGCGGAGACATCCAGGCCGGCCCGTTCGGCATGCCGCTTGATGCGGTCGGCCTGGTGCTCCTCAAGGCTGATGCTGATCCTGGTCTTGGCCACACGTGGAGTGTATGACGCGTATTACGCCCGGCCAAGAGCGATGTGCCCCGAGCGCTGCCCGCGCCTCGGCACGCAGGTTCCCCGCTCACCGGTTCATGTGCTCAGAGGTGAGCGCGTTCAGGCGAGTGGGGCGAGGTCATGGACGTGGTGCGCCGCGCCGTGGCCGCCGTCGAGGAGCGGGCGCCCCGGGTCTCCTTCGTCCTGAAGGCCGACATCCGGCCCGGCGTCACCGACGGCATCACCTCGAAGGCGGAGACGGTGGAGCGGCACCTCGCCGAGGGCTGAGCCGTCCGCCCGCACTGATTCCGAAGCCCCTCCGAAAAGCGCCCCCCGCCCGCCGGCGGGGGGCGCTTTTCGCATGCCCGGGACCCGTCCGGGTGTGGCCGGGCTCACGATTGAGCGGTCGCTCAAGTCATTGAGCGACCGCTCAAAATCGCCTACCTTCCTTTTTGAGCGACCGCTCAAATGGAGGAGGGGGAGGTGGCGATGGGCCTGTACGTCGAAACGGTGATCCGCGCCGGGATGGACGAGCTCTGGGAGCGCAGCCAGGACCCGGCGCAGCACCAGCGGTGGGACCTGAGGTTCACCTCCATCGACTACCTCCCGCGCGCCGAGGGCGAGCCCCAGCGCTTCCGCTACGCCACCCGCGTACTGCCCTTCCTCTCCGTCGCCGGCACCGGGATCTCCGCCGGTGAACGCCACCGCCCCGACGGGACCAGGGTCTCGGCCCTGCGCTTCGCCTCGGGCCATCCGCTGTCCCTGCTCGCCGAGGGCAGCGGGTACTGGCGCTACGTCCCGGGCCCCGACGGGATCCGCTTCCTCACCGGCTACGACTACCGGCCGCGCTGGGGCCGCTTCGGGGCCCTCGCCGACCGGCTGGTGTTCCGTCCCCTCATGGGCTGGGGCACCGCGTGGTCCTTCGACCGGCTGCGGCTGTGGTGCGAACGCGGCACCCCGCCCGGCCGTGCGCTCGCCCGGGCCCTCGCGGAGACCGCCCTGCGCGCGCTGCTCTGCGCCGCCGCCCTGGCGTACGCCCCGCCAGCCGCCGCCCTGCCCGCCGTCGCCGCCGCGCTGCTGCTGCCGCCGCTGCCCGGCACCCCGGCCGCCCGCCGCTGCCTGCGCACGCCGCCCGGCCGCACCGCCGCCCCCGCCCCCCGCCTGCTGACCACCCTGGAGCCGTCGTGACCTCCATCTTCCGGGCCCACATGGGCGCCGGCTTCGACCGTCTGCACCCGCAGATCCAGCGCCGCTTCTCCGTCGGCCTGGACAGCGGGGAGGGCTGCGTCGGCCGGGGCACCATGGAGCGGATCTGGCACGGCCGCAGCTTCGTGAAGCCCTTCCTCCGGCTCGGCGGGACCCGCAACATCCTGGTGCCTCGCGAGGGGCGCAACATCCCCTTCGTGATCGAGAACCTGCCCTACGCCGACTCCTTCGGGCGGGAGACCGTCACCTTCGTACGGACCTTCCAGCTCCCGGACGGGCCGCGCCGGTTCGACGCCACGATGGTCCACAGCCCCGAACGCGACTGCGTCCTCGACTACCTGGGCACCCACCAGCACCTCGCCAGCGACCTGCACATGAGCGCCGAGCCCGACGGCTCGCTGCTCATCCGCTCCGGCGAGCACCGCTTCCGCGAGGGCCCCGTGGACGTCCGCGTGCCCGAGCTGATCGGCGGCGACGCCGAGGTGCGGGAGTCCTTCGACGACGCCACCGGCCGGTTCCGGATCCGGGTACGGGTGGTCAACCGCCGCTTCGGGCCGCTCTTCGGGTACGAGGGCTCCTTCACCGCCGAGTACGTCGACGCCCGCGCGCACGGGGTCCGCGGCGACCTGCGGCCCGTCCGCGAGGAGGTCCGGGCGTGAGCGCGGCGAGTGCGGCGAGTGCGGCAACCAGGGAGAAGCTCCTCGAAGGGGCCCTGCGCACCCTCGTCGAGCAGGGCATCGCCAAGGCCTCGGCCCGGACCATCGCGGCCACCGCCGGGGTGGGGCAGGGGCTGATCTTCTACCACTTCGGCTCCGTGGACGAGCTGCTTGCCGCCGCCTGCCGGTACGGCGCCGAGCAGCGGGTCGACCGCTACCGCGACCGGCTCGCCGCGCTGGGCAGCCTGCCCGAGCTGCTGGAGTTCGCCCGGGAGATGCACGCCGAGGAGCGGGCCGCCGGGTACGTCGCCATGCTCGGGCAGCTGCTCGCGGCCGGGCAGAACTCGCCCTCCCTGGCGGCGGCGACCGCCGCGGGGCTGGGCCTGTGGATCGAGGAGCTGGAGGCGGTGCTGGGGCGGCTGCTGGCGGCGACCCCGCTGGCCGGGTTCGCCGACCCGGCGGGGCTGGCCCGGGCCACGGCCGCGTCGTTCGTCGGCATCGAGCTGTACGAGGGCGTGGACCCGGAGGGCGCCGGGCGGGCGCTGGACGCCCTGGAGCAGCTGGCCGCGCTGGCCGGCGTCCTGGAGGGCCTCGGTCCGCTGACGCAGCGAGCCGTCCGGCACGGCCTGCGGCGGGGAACCCGAGGCTGACTCCGCCGCCTGGCGGGTGCGGGGGCCGCTGCGCGGGGCGAGGTCCCCGGCCCGCCCTTCGCCCGTTCCCCGGGGGCTCCGCCCCCGGACCCGCGCCTCAAACGCCGACGGGCTGGGGGTCCCCCGGACGGAGTCTGGGGGAGGGTAGGGCGGGTAGGGGGCCAGTCCGGCGCAGCGGGCGGGGTCAGTCGGCGGAGCCGGAGGTCAGGGCGATGCCCAGGGGGGTGCGCTCGTACAGGACCTGGCGGCCCTGGCGGAACGCGAGCAGCAGCCCCGCCGCCCGCAGGGCCTTCAGGTGTGCCGACACCGTCGAGGGGGCCAGGCCCAGCCGGTGAGCGAGGGCTGTGGTCGAGGCGGGCTCGTGCAGGGCGCACAGCACCTCCGCCCGGGCCCGCCCCAGCAGCCCCGCGAGGGCCCGCGGGGCCGGACCCGCCGCGGCCGTCCACAGCGCGCCGATGCCCCGGGCCGGGTACACCAGTGCCGGCTGCCACGGCGGGTCGAAGCCGCCGACCACCTCCGGCCAGACGAAGGCGCTCGGCATCAGCAGCAGCCCCTGCCCGCCGAGTTCGCGGTCGTGGTGGGACGGGCGCTCGATGGTCAGGGTCTGCTCCTCCCCGTACCAGCGCAGGTCCGGGTGGAGCCCGTCGAGGAGCGCCTGGAGCCCGCCCGCCGCCAGTCGGCGGGAGTGGAACAGCACGTCCGCCTCCAGCAGGGCCCGCAGCCGGGCCCAGTGCGGGGCGATCAGCAGCGCCCAGGCCCGCTCGTACAGATCGGCCAGCTCCCCCACCGCCCGCGCGGGATCCGCCAGCATCCGCCGCCCGATGTCGCCGTCCACCGCCCCCGGGGTGCAGACCAGCGCCCGCCGCAGGTCCTCGCGGGCCGCCTCCGGGTCACCGGCCGCCGCCCGCACCCGGGCCAGCTCCTCCGCGAAGGTGACGGACGGGCCGGCCGGGGCCGGGCTCAGCAGGTCCGGGTTGTGCCCCTTCCTCGGCATCAGCAGCCACAGCGGACGCAGGTCCAGGCCGGCCGCGGCGGACCGGACCCGGCTCAGCCAGGGCAGGTGGTACGCCTGCCGGTGCGGGCGCAGCAGGACCCGTACGGCCTCCTGCGTCTCCCAGAGCGGAGAGACCGCGAACCGGCACCGGAGCAGGTCGGCCGGCCCGAACCGGTAGTGGAATGCCATGGGGCGTCACCTCCCGGCGGGGCCGCGGATTCGGACTGGGGCGAATCTCTCGGCCGGTCAGCCTAGCCCCGCCAGGGTTCGGGCCATGCCCACCGACAACGCGACCATCACCCCGGCGGCCGGGGACCCCGGCCCGGGGTACCGCCCCGTGTTCCGCGTCCGCGAGTTCCGCGCCGTCTTCGCCGCGCACCTGCTGTCCCTGCTCGGCGTCGTCGTCGCCGAGATCTCCCTCACCGTCCTCGTCTACCGCGCCACCGGCTCCCCCCTGATGAGCGCGCTCACCTTCGCCCTCGGCTTCCTGCCGTACGCCCTCGGCGGCACCCTGCTCGCCCCGCTCGCCGACCGGTACCCCGCCCGGCGGGTGCTCGTCGGGTGCGACCTGCTGTGCGCCGCCTGCGCGGCCGGCATGGTCTGGCCGGGGACGCCGGTCGCGGGGATCCTCGTACTGCGCTGCGCCATGGCCTTCGTGGCCCCCCTCTTCCAGGGCGCCCGCAGCGCCTCCCTCACCGACGTCCTGGGGACCGGCGAGGCCTTCGTACTCGGCCGCTCGCTGCTGCGGATGGTCGCGCAGAGCGCCCAGCTCGCCGGTTTCGGCCTCGGCGGCCTGCTGCTGGCCGCCGTCTCCCCGCGCGCGGCGCTCGCGCTGACCGCCGCCGGGTTCCTGGCCTCCGCGCTGCTGCTGCGCCTGGGCACCCGGGCCCGGCCCGCCCGCGCCGCCGCCGGTCCCGCCGTACGCGAATCCCCGCTCGGCGGGCTGCGGGCCGTCCTCGGCGGGCGCCGGCTGCGGGCGCTCACCCTGCTGTGCTGGCTGCCGCCCGCCTTCGCCGTCGTACCGGAGGCGCTGCTCGCCCCGTACACCGAGGGCGTCGGGGCCGGGACCGTCACCCTGGGGGTGCTGATGTGCGCGCTGCCCGTCGGCACCGTCGCGGGTGAACTCTGGGCGGGGTCGGCGCTCACCGCCCGAACGCGTTCGCGGATCACGGCGCCGCTGGCCGCCGCCTCCCCGCTCCCGCTGCTGCTGTTCGCCGTCCGCCCCGGCCCGGCCGTGGTCCTGGCGGCGCTGCTGCTCGCCGGGCTGGCGAACGCCTACACCCTCGGGCTGGACCGGATGTACGTGGACGCCGTCCCCGACGAGCTGCGCGGACGGGCGATGACCCTGCTGGGCACGGGCCTGATGACCTTCCAGGGAGTCGGCATGGCCCTCGCCGGTGCCGCAGCCGAGTTCCTCCCGGCGCACGTCGTCGTCGCCGGGTCCGGTGCGCTCGGCACCGCGGTCGTCGTACTGCTCCTGGCCGAAGTGCGGCGGTCGAGGGATGAGACGGGGCTCGCGGTCAAATGACCGCCCGGTAGGGTCTGGTGGATGCCCAAGCCGCTCAGCCTCCCCTTCGACCCCATCGCCCGCGCCGACGAGCTCTGGCGTCAGCGCTGGGGTCCCGTGCCGTCGATGGCGGCGATCACCTCCATCATGCGCGCGCACCAGATCCTGCTGGCCGAGGTGGACGCGGTGGTGAAGCCGTACGGGCTGACCTTCGCCCGGTACGAGGCGCTCGTGCTGCTCACCTTCTCCCAGGCGGGCGAGCTGCCGATGTCGAAGATCGGCGAGCGCCTGATGGTCCACCCGACCTCGGTGACGAACACCGTGGACCGGCTCGTGAGGTCCGGCCTGGTCGACAAGCGCCCCAACCCGCAGGACGGCCGCGGCACGCTCGCGTCGATCACGGCGAAGGGCCGCGAGGTGGTCGAGGCGGCGACGAAGGACCTGATGGCGGTCGACTTCGGCCTCGGCGTGTACGACTCGGAGGAGTGCGCGGAGATCTTCGCGCTGCTGCGCCCGCTGCGGGTGGCCGCGGCGGACTTCGAGGAGAACTGAGTCACGGAGCCGGGCCGGCAGCCGGGGCCGCGTCAAGATCGCGCAAAACGGACGGTTAGGCTCGACGCCATGAAACGAAGCGTGCTGACCCGCTACCGCGTCATGGCCTACGTGACCGCGGTCATGCTCCTGATCCTCTGTGCCTGCATGGTGGCGAAGTACGGCTTCGACACCGGCGCCGGCCTGACCCTCGCGGTCTCGCAGGTCCACGGCGTGCTCTTCATGATCTACCTGGTCTTCGCCTTCGACCTGGGCTCCAAGGCGAAGTGGCCGTTCGGCAAGCTGCTGTGGGTGCTGGTCTCGGGGACCATCCCGCTGGCCGCCTTCTTCGTCGAGCGCGGCATCCGCGCCGAGGTCGAGCCGCTGGTCACCGACGGCATGGCGACCGCCAAGGCCTGAGCGGGGCTGGGGTCCGACCGGATCCGGACACCCCCGGGGAGACTCCCCGGGGGTTTGCCATCGACATTTACTAGGACGTCCTAGTAAATTCATGGGTATGGACGCTGACGCCATCGAGGAGGGCCGCCGCCGCTGGCAGGCCCGGTATGACAAGGCCCGCAAGCGCGAGGCCGATTTCACGACGCTCTCCGGAGATGACGTCGACCCCGTCTACGGGCCCCGCCCCGGCGACTCCTACGAGGGGTTCGAGCGCATCGGCTGGCCGGGGGAGTACCCCTTCACCCGCGGTCTGCACGCCACCGGCTACCGCGGCCGGACCTGGACCATCCGGCAGTTCGCCGGCTTCGGCAACGCCGAGCAGACCAACGAGCGCTACAAGATGATCCTGGCCGCCGGCGGCGGCGGGCTCTCCGTCGCCTTCGACATGCCGACCCTGATGGGCCGCGACTCCGACGACCCGCGGGCGCTCGGCGAGGTCGGCCACTGCGGCGTCGCCATAGACTCCGCCGCCGACATGGAGGTCCTCTTCAAGGACATCCCGCTCGGCGACGTCACCACCTCCATGACCATCAGCGGCCCCGCCGTGCCCGCCTTCTGCATGTACCTGGTCGCCGCCGAGCGCCAGGGCGTCGACCCGGCCGTGCTCAACGGCACGCTCCAGACCGACATCTTCAAGGAGTACATCGCCCAGAAGGAGTGGCTCTTCGAACCCGAGCCGCACCTGCGCCTCATCGGCGACCTCATGGAGTACTGCGCGGGCGGCATCCCCGCCTACAAGCCGCTCTCCGTCTCCGGCTACCACATCCGCGAGGCCGGGGCGACGGCCGCGCAGGAGCTCGCCTACACCCTGGCCGACGGCTTCGGCTACGTGGAGCTCGGCCTCTCCCGTGGCCTGGACGTGGACCACTTCGCCTCCGGCCTCTCCTTCTTCTTCGACGCGCACCTCGACTTCTTCGAGGAGATCGCCAAGTTCCGCGCCGCCCGCCGCATCTGGGCCCGCTGGATGAAGGAGGTCTACGGGGCGAAGTCGGACAAGGCCATGTGGCTGCGCTTCCACACCCAGACCGCCGGCGTCTCCCTCACCGCGCAGCAGCCGTACAACAACGTCGTGCGCACCGCGGTCGAGGCCCTCGCGGCCGTCCTCGGCGGCACCAACTCCCTGCACACCAACGCCCTCGACGAGACCCTCGCCCTCCCCAGCGAGCAGGCCGCCGAGATCGCGCTGCGCACGCAGCAGGTGCTGATGGAGGAGACCGGCGTCGCCAACGTCGCCGACCCGCTGGGCGGTTCCTGGTACGTCGAGCAGCTCACCGACCGCATCGAGGCCGACGCCGAGAAGATCTTCGACCAGATCAAGGAGCGCGGCCTGCGCGCCCACCCGGACGGCCGGCACCCCATCGGGCCGATCACCTCCGGCATCCTGCGCGGCATCGAGGACGGCTGGTTCACCGGCGAGATCGCCGAGTCGGCCTTCCAGTACCAGCGCTCCCTGGAGAAGGGCGACAAGCGGGTCGTCGGCGTCAACGTCCACCACGGCTCCGTCACCGGCGACCTGGAGATCCTCCGGGTCAGCCACGAGGTGGAGCGCGAGCAGGTCCGTGCCCTGGCCGCCCGCAAGGAGCGCCGCGACGACGCCAAGGTGACGGCCTCGCTGAAGGCGATGCTGGACGCCGCCCGGGACGGGTCGAACATGATCCCCGCCATGCTGGACGCGGTGCGCGCCGAGGCCACGCTCGGCGAGATCTGCAACGTCCTGCGCGACGAGTGGGGCGTCTACACCGAGCCGGCGGGGTTCTAGCCCCGCGGGGAACCGGTGGAAGGCCGGTCGTGCCCGCCCTGCGGCGGCGGGCGCGACCGCCCTTCCCGTTCGTCAGGCGCGGGCCGCGCCCTGGAGGCCGTGCATCAGGAGGGCGGTGAAGGCACCCGCCCACAGTTCGTCCACCGGCTCGCAGCTCACCAGTGCCCGGTGCACCACCGTGCCCGCGATCACGTCGAAGATCAGGTCCGTGGTGTGGCGGGCCAGGGCCGCGTCCTCCTCGGGCGGGAGTTCGCCCCGGGCCTGTGCCCGTTCGCGGCCCAGTACGACGAGACGTTTCTGCCGGTCCACGATCGCCGACCGGATCCGGTCCCGCAGCGCCTCGTCCCGGGTGGACTCCGCGACCACGGCCATCAGGGCCGTACGCGCCTCCGGGCGCCGCAGCAGCCGCGCGAACTGGAGCACCACGTCCTCGATGTCGGCTTCGAGCGAGCCGCGGTCCGGCAGCTCCAGCTCGTCGAACAGCTCGGCGACGGCGTCCACGACCAGCTCGTTCTTGCCGGCCCAGCGCCGGTAGAGGGTGGTCTTCGCGACCCCGGCGCGGGCCGAGACGTCCCCCATCGTCAGCTTCGACCAGCCCAGCTCCACCAGCGCGTCCCGGGTCGCCGCGAGGATCGCGGTGTCGGCGGCCGCGCTGCGGGGGCGGCCGGGACGGCCGTGCGGGGAGCTGACACCGGGGCTGGGGTTGCGCATGGCCGAGACCATACCCGCCGGTAGGGGAACCGGCGGGGGCCTGTTCGCTGTGGTTCAGATCACGGGGCGCGCGGGCTCCGGGGGAGTTACGCTACGGCTCGTAGCGTAAGAGCGGCAACCACGCGAAGCTACTGGCGCCAGGTGGGGACCCGGCGCCGAACAACGCACAACGCAGGACGATCTTTCGGGATCCTTTTCGTCGGCGCGCGCACAGGGGGGAGGATGTACGCATGCAGCCCAGAAACATGTCCATGAGCGGCGTCGTCGACCTCGCCGCTGTGAAGGCGGCCGGCGAAGCCAAGGCCAAGGCCGAGCAGGCGCGCAACGACGCGGCCCGGCAGGGCGGCGGCGCGGGCAGCGCGCCCGGCGGCGCCGTACCATCGTCCGCCCTCGTCATCGACGTATCCGAGGCGGGCTTCGAGCGCGACGTGCTCCAGCTCTCCAATGAGGTTCCGGTCGTCCTCGACTTCTGGGCCGAGTGGTGCGAGCCCTGCAAGCAGCTCGGCCCGCTGCTGGAGCGCCTCGCCGTCGAGGCCAACGGCCGTTTCGTACTGGCGAAGATCGACGTCGACGCCAACCAGATGCTGATGCAGCAGTTCGGCATCCAGGGCATCCCGGCGGTCTTCGCCGTGGTCGCCGGCCAGGTGCTGCCGCTGTTCCAGGGCGTGGCGCCCGAGCAGCAGATCCGCGAGACCCTGGCCCAGCTGGTCCAGGTCGCCGAGGAGCGCTTCGGGCTCACCGGACTCCAGGTCGACGCCGACGCCGAGGGCGCCCCGGCGGCCCCCGCCGAGGTTCCGGCCGGTCCGTACGACGCGCTGCTGGAGGCGGCCGTCGTCGCGCTGGACGCGGGCGATCTGGGCGGTGCGGTGCAGGCGTACAAGAACGTACTGGCCGACGACCCGGCGAACACCGAAGCGAAGCTGGGTCTGGCCCAGGCCGAGCTGCTGTCCCGGGTGCAGCACATGGACCCGCAGGCGGTGCGCGCCGAGGCGGCCGCGAAGCCGAAGGACCCGGCCGCTCAGATGGCGGCGGCCGACCTGGACCTCGCGGGCGGGCACGTGGCGGACGCCTTCGGGCGCCTGGTGGACACCGTCCGGGTGACCTTCGGTGACGACCGGGACGCGGTACGGGTCCGGCTGCTGGAGCTGTTCGAGGTGATCGGCGCGGACGACCCGCGGGTCTCGGCGGCCCGTACGGCGCTGGCCCGGGTGCTGTTCTAGCCGTACTCCGGTTGCGTATGCCGCCACCGGCGTTTTGTTGACACGGAGATAAACAGCGGCCGCGTTTTGCCAAAACTTGGTAATCGCGGCCGCTGTTACTCGCAGTAAATCGAACCCCGTGAACTGTCCGGTTGGTTCGTTCTTCACCCCTTCTGTCGTGGCCCAGGGTGACACCCTGTGTGGCCGCCCGACGGCACCGGGCAAGACTCCGGTTATCCAGCCGTTACCCGCCAGTAACGAACCCCCTTGTGCCCCGGCCGGGAATGGACCACGATCGGCGACGCTCGGTCCTTCCCGCAGAACCGCTCACCCGGAACCGCGGCGGAGGGTCCCCACCGGGCCGGCCGGTGGCAGTGGCACCGGCCGTGGACAGGGGGGTCTCTGCCACACCGGCAGGGCCTGTCCTCCAGGTTGCGCGAACGCGTGGCCCAGTGGTTGTCGCTCGGGGGTGAACGCCGGTGTATCGGACGCGGCTGCGCCGCGGCTCGGCCGCCTGCGCTCCTTCCCGAGGACGTAGCACTTCTCCCATCCCAGGACGGGCCTCCCGGCCCGGACCGGAGATGTACGTCCGAGAAGGAGGAACAAGATGAGTTCACAGGTTCGTGGCGGAACCAGATGGAAGCGCTTCGCGCTCGTCATGGTGCCCAGCATGGCGGCCACCGCCGCAGTCGGTGTGGGTCTGGCGCAGGGTGCCCTCGCGGCGTCCTTCAGCGTTTCCGGCCAGGACTTCAAGGTGTCGGCCGACAAGCTCGACGGTGACGACCTGCTCCAGTACGGCAGCGTCGCCGAGGGCAAGGGCCTGGACGGCAAGCCCGCGAAGCACGCGGTCACCATCTCCGGGTTCCGTCGTGCCGAGATCACCAACATGTGCCAGTCCCTGGTCACCCCGGTCCCGGGCCTCGGCCCGATCACGATGCAGCTGCGCACCGGCCACAAGGGCACGCCCGCCGTCGCGCACAACATCTACCTGGACGTCGCCGAGCTCGACACCGACGCCACGTTCACCGACCTGGACATCGGTGTCGCGGTGGGCGACGCGAAGGACGACACGCACCCGACCGGGCCTCAGGCCAACACGGTGTCGAACAACGCCCTGTTCTCGCAGCGCGCCAAGAAGGCCGTGCTGACGAAGGTCCGTCAGAAGGCCTGGGCGACGACGGCGGGCACCTTCACGCTGCCCGACCTCAAGCTGCGCCTGATCAGCGGCAACGAGCCGTGCTACCAGGACGAGAAGTAAGCCGCTTCAGTCCTGTGAGGTGACCGGGCGGGCGGCCGGCGGCAGCGGCCGCCGTGCGCCCGTCCGGGCTCCACAGAGTTCTCCGTACCACCGTTTCCAGGGAGCTGTTGTCCATGAACCCCGAGGCCCCGGTTCGCGCCGCAGACGACCACTGGCTCACCGTCGTGCACCACCGTTTCCGCGCCTGGCGGGGCAGCCGTCCCTTCTGGGCGGGTCTCTTCACGTCCCTGGGCGGCGTTCCGATCGCCTACTTCCCCTACGCGGACCTCCGGCTGGGCAACGTCACCATCGCCATGGCCACGACCGCCGGCGCGGGCTCGCTGATCATCGGCATCCTGCTGATCACCCTGGGCATCGCCCTGTGGTTCCAGCAGGGCATCCGGGTGTTCGCGGGTGTCGCCTCGATCCTGCTGGCCCTGGTTTCTCTGCCGGTGTCCAACCTGGGCGGTTTCTTCTTCGGTTTCCTGTTCTCCCTCCTCGGCGGAGCGCTCGCCCTGGCCTGGGCTCCGGGAAAGCCGGCGGAGGAGGATCCCGAGGAGGCCGACGCCGCCAAGGCCGAGGACTTCACCGGCGGCCTCCTGGGGGTTCCCCACCCCCGTGACACGCAAGCGCCGTACGCGACCGAGACGACTGCCCACGCCGATGGCGGGAGGAACAGTGCCGGGTGACGAGACTCAGCGGGGCGTGGCCCCCGGTGCCGAGCCCCGTGTGAGAAGGGGCCCGCGCCACGCGGCGCCCAGGAAGTCACTGCTGAACAAGATCCAGATACCCGTCGGCAAGACGATGGCGCTCGCGGCGATGCCGACGGCGGTCTTCGTCGGGATGGGCATCGCCCCGAAGATGGCGCTGGCCGACGACAAGGACATCCCCTTCGCGCCCGGCCCGTGCGTGACCCGGTCCGACGAGCCCACGCAGTCGGCCTCGCCGACGCCGTCGACGTCCACATCGACGTCGCCGTCGCCCTCGGTCTCCTCCTCACCCGGTGCGAGCCCGTCCCCGGGCGCGAGCAAGGCCCCGAAGCCGACGGCGAGCCCCTCGGCCTCCCCGTCCGCCAAGCAGCCCGGGACCCCGAAGGCGAGTGCCTCCCCGTCCCAGTCGGCGTCGGCCCCGGCCGCCAAGCCGGCGAACCCGCTGGACCCGCTGGGCGTCGGCGACGCCCTCAAGGACCTCGTGGACGGACTCGGCAAGCCCCTCCAGGACGCGAAGAAGCCGGCCACCCCGGCGCCCGCGCCCACCCCGAGCGCCACCAAGACCGCCGACCCGACGGCCGACGCGATCCGCGACGCCGCGAAGAAGGCGGGCGTCAAGGTCGAGGAACTGCCCCAGGACGTCAAGGACACCGTCAAGACCCCGAAGGACGAGACGGGAAAGACGGCCAAGGACGGGGAGAAGGCCTCGCCGAGCCCTTCTCCCTCGACGTCGGCGACGACGGACCCGAACGGGAAGCAGCCCTTCCCCTGCCCGACCTTCGACGCCGAGGCCTTCGCCAACGCCAAGCTGGAGCCCGGCATCCCGCTCCTGCCGGACGAGCCCTGGTACCTGGACAGCTCGCTGCTGACCCTCTACGGCCTCGACTACGAGGGCATCGTGGAGGTGAAGACGGCGGGCGGCAAGGTCAAGAAGGTCCTGAAGTTCACGGCGGACTCGCTGGACATCAAGGACCTCTACCAGACCGTGGGCACGGGGCCCAACATCGCCCACCTGAAGTCGCGGCCGGGCTCCACGTCCACGATCCGGGGCGCGAAGGTGACGATGTACACCGAAAGCCTCAAGGGCAACCTCTTCGGGCTCATCCCGGTCGAGTTCACCCCGAAGACCCCGCCGCCCGTGAACGTCCCCTTCGCGTTCTTCACGAACGTCAAGGTCGTCCAGGCCGGCCAGTTCGGCGGCAACCTCACCGTCCCGGGCCTGAAGAACTACGTCGGCCCGGCGGAGTAGTAGTCCCGGCACGGGAAGCGGCCCGCACCCCCTTGGGGTGCGGGCCGCTTCCCGTGATGGTCACCGGCTGTGAGGCGCTCCCGGCGGATCCAGGCGGTCGGCGCGCGCCACCAGCTCCTCCGCGATCTCGTCCCAGTCCGCGAAGGCGAAGAGGTCCTCGGCCGCCTCGCGCAGCACGGCCGCGTCGTCCGGTCGCTGGAGGCAGACGATCCGGTAGGCCAGGTTGCGGGCCCACGAGGGAAGGCCGATGAAGTTCTCGGCCTTCAGCGTCCGGAGCATCGCGAGGATCTCGTCCGGGTCCGCGTAGATGATCGTCTCGACGTAAGCGAACTCGGCCTCCCCGAACCGTTCCGGGGGTGTGTCCACTCTGTTCTCGGGGACGACGGCGCGCCCCAACGTGATCAGATCCTTCATCGAGATTCCTCGCTCCGTTCCTGTGTGCCTGAGGGGTGCCGTGTGCGCGGCAGCGCCTGGCGGCGGGCTAGCCGACCCGGACGTACGTCGAGATGGAGATGAGGTTCTCACCGACCTTCATGATGTGTCCCTTGATCTTGATCCCGTCGATGGTGACGTACAGCTTCTGCAAGCCTTCCATGCTCGCGCCCGTGCCCATGTGCTCCAGCGTCTTGAGGATCAGGGCCTTCTCGATCTGGTCGGCCGTCAGGTGCGTGGTGTTCAGCGCGTCGAAGGCCTGCTCGCCCTTGCGGTAGGAGTGGGCCCGGTGGAAGCCGTGACCGGTGTTGATCGTCCACTGCCAGCCGCCGGCCGTCATCGCCCGCTTCATGTTGACGACGGCTTCGGTGACCGCCGTGGTGGTGGTGTACGCACCGAACTCCACGTGCGCGCTCACCTGGGCGATCGGCTTGAGCCGGGCCAGCGTCTGGGCGGCTGCCGCCGTCGCGCGGAAGTAGCCGCCGAGACCGACCGCCACCTTGGTCACGGCCACCGCGACCTGGGGGATCTTCAGTACGAGGGCGCCGACGAGGACGACGTTCAGTGCCGTCCACAGGCAGCTCTCCACGTCCCAGGAGGAGAAGCACTTCTTCGCGGCCGTGACACCCAGCACGTCGAGGAGGATCTGGCCGCCGTTCTCGACCACCCAGTCGATGACGTCCTTGTTGGCCGCTTCCAAGGCGGCCTTGTACTCGTCCACGCAGGCCTGTCCACAGGCCTTGCGCAGCGCTTCCTCCTGGCTGAGGTTCAGGTCCGCGCCGCCGTAGCCGGGACCGCCGTCCTGCTTGGAGGCCGCGATCTGCGCCGCGCGCTGCTCCTCCTGCCACTTGCGGAGGGCCTCTTCGGCGCGGTCCGCCGACGCGTCGGCGTCCTTCGCCGACTGCTGGGCGTTGGCCGCGGCACCCTCCGCCGCCTTCGCGTCCGACTCGGCCTTGGTGGCCGCGGTGTTCGCGGCGTCGGAGTCCTTCTTGGCCGCGTTGGCGGCGGTGCGGGCGTTGGCGGCGCTCTTCTCCGCCTCGGTGGCCTCGCTGTTGGCGGCCGCTGCCTCGCTCGCCGCGTCCCGCGAGGCGTTTCCGGCGAGGAGGACCTCGGCACCAGCCTGGGAGTTGTACTCCGTCGCCTTGGTCTCCGCGGCCTTGGCGGCCGCCGCTGCCTTGGCCGCCGTGGCGGCGGAGGCACGCGCCGCGGCGACCGACTTCAGTGCCGCGGCGGTGTCGGCAGCCGCGGCGGCGGAAGCCTGGGCGGCGAGCTTGGCGTCACCGGAGGCCTTGTCGGCCAGTGCCTTGGCGGCGGCCGCGGCCTTGGCGGCCTCCTCGGACTTCGCGGTGGCCGCCGCCGCCTGCTGCTCGGCGAGCGACTTGGCGGACTGCCCCACCAGGACCGCGAAGGCGGCGGCGGAGTCGGACTCCCGGTACGGGGTGCCGGCCGCGATGGCGGTGTTGGCCGGCTTGACGGCTTCCGCGGCCGAGTCGCGGGCGGCCATGGCCGCCTGGGCGGTCGCGTAGGCGTGTCCGGCGGTGACCGCGGACCAGGCCGAGGTCTTCTCGGCCTCGTCCTGGGCCGCGGCCGCCTCCTTCTTGGCCTGGACCGCGGCCGCCTGGGCCTTCTTGGCCTCCGCCTCCGCCTTCACGGCGTTCGCGGAGGCGGCGTCCGAGGCGTCGATGGCCTCGGCGGCGGCCGCGTGGGCCGTCTGGGCGGCCGCGTAGCTGGTCCACCACTGCGAGTTCGCGTTCTCGTACGCGGCCTGCGAGCGGGCGGCGGCGCCCTCGGCCCGGGTGGCGGCGGCACGGGCCTCGACGGCTGCGGAGCCCGCCTCGTCGGCGGCGGTGCGGGCACGGTCCGCCGCGCCCTTCGCGGTGTTGGCCGCGGCGCGGGCCTCCGTCGCGGCCTTGCGGCTGTCGCCGGCGGCGGCGGTGCCCTCGGCGGCGGCCGCCGCCGACTCCAGGGCGGCGGCGCGGGCGTCCTTGGCCCGCATGTCGCGCTCCGCCTGCGCGGCCGCGTCACGGGCGATGGCCGCCCGGTTCTCGGCGCCTTCGGCGGTGTCCAGCTTGTCCGCGGCGGTCGAGCCGGCGGACTCGGCGGCGGTACGGGCCTTGGCCGCCGCCTCGCGTTCGGTGGTGGCGCGCTTCTCCGCCGCCAGCGCCTTGTTCCGCTCCGCCGTGGCCTTGGCGTGCTCGGCCTTGGCGAGGTCACGTTCCTGCTCGGCCTTGATGCGCTGGGCCTTGGCGTTGTCGGCGGCCGTCTTCGCCGTGTCCCGGGCGGTTTCTGCCTTGGCCTGCGCCGCCTTCGCCTTGGCGGCGTTGTCGGCGGCCTCCTTGGCCTGGGCCGCCGCCGACGCGGCGGCGGCCTTCGCCTGGGCGGCGGCCTCCTGGGCGGCGACCCGGCGGAACTCGGTGTTCAGGGCGTGCGACTGGGTCTGCGCCAGGGCGTACAGGGTGTTGCTGTCCGCGACGGTGGCCTTGGCGGCGTTCGACGCCGTCTCGGCGGCCTTCGCCGCGGCCTGGGCGGCGGCGGCCGAGGCCTTCGCGACCTGGACGGACTGCTGCGCGAAGAGCAGGCCCCGCCCGCGCGGAGCCTTGGCCGCGTCGGCGAGCGCCCACGCCGCGTCCTGCGCCGTGTCGGCCTTCTCGGACGCCGTCTTGGCGGACGCGGCGGAGGCCGCCGCCTTCTTCGCCTGCTCGGCTGCCTTGGTGCGGGCCGTGGCCAGGTCCTTGGTGGCCTGGGTGAACACGGACGCGGCGGGGCGGCTCGACGCCGGCTGGCCGGCCCAGTACTTCTGCCAGGTCAGGATCTGGTCGGCGAGCCACGCCTGGCCCAGCGCCTCGATCATGGCCTCGGTGGACTCGCGCACCTCGGCCGCGGCCGCGACCTCGGCGTTCACGATCTCCGCACGCGGCTTGGCCTGGGTGGCGTACTCCTTCTCCCACTCCAGGTGCGCGGTGACGACGATCGGGGACATGACCCGGTAGAAGTCGAGCGGGTTGCGGCTGTCGCACGCGCCCCAGGCGACCTTCAGCGCCTCGACCTCGAGGCGGAACTCGGCCGAGTCCTCGGCGGGGGTCTTCTGCATGTAACCGCCGAGCCGCAGGTAGCGGGCGATGTCGCTCGCGGTCGGCATGCGGTAGTTGCCGCTCGACGCGTCCTTCAGCATCGAGTTGGTGACGAAGTCGTGGTTCTCGTCCTTGCCCTTGAGCTCGGCGGCGAGAGCCTTCGCCTTGTCGAGGGCGGGCTTCGAGGGCACGGCGTGAGCGTCGGAGCCCAGCTGGTTGTACAGGTCCCGCTGGGGTCCCAGGGTGAAGGCGACGACGTCCTTGTCGAACTTGGGGGCGTACTGGTCGATGCCCGCGCCCGTGCCGGACTTCCAGTACGGGTAGTTGGCCTTCTCCCAGCGCTCCCGCCGCTCGGCCGAGGCCACCGGGGAGCCCTCGTAGGAGTCGCGGTCCTTGATCCGGGCCTGGTCCAGCGGGTACATCCCGGTGGCCAGGTCCGTCGCGGTGGCCAGGTCGGCGGCGGGACCGGTGAGGGCCGTGGCCGCCGTCTTCTTCATCTCGGGGCCGCCGATGTGCAGGGCGAAACCGCCCGCACACCGGTCGAGGCGGGCCTGCTCGCCGAGGCTGATCGGCCGGTACGGAGGCTCGTTGTCCGGGGGGACCTCTACCGCGCCGGCGGGGGCGGCCTGGATGAGGCCGACGAGTACCGCGGAGGCGGTGAGCAGGGCGGTGCCTGCCAGTCCGCGCCGCAGGGCGTCGCGGGAAGCGCGACTCCTGCCCCGCAGGAGGGTGGTTCTCTGCACGTGCTTGTTGCCTGTCTTCAGGGGTTTTGGTCAGCCCGAAGGAAGGCGCGTACGCACGGCCGTGCCACCGCGGCATGCGGCAGCGGCACGGTGGAGCAAAGATGGTCGATTCCCCCTGTGTGCACGGGTCAGGTGCACAACCCCGTTCGCCTTCCCCCAAGGCGGTTCGAGCGTTTCACGACCGGGTTACCGTCGGTAGTGCGTTTTCGGCCACACACGCTGGGTTTCGGCCGAAACTACCGGCCGGTAGCCGCAGGCAACGGAAAGCACCGAGGGCGGCACCCCGGAAGTCCGGGGTGCCGCCCTCGGTCTCTGTGCGGCAGAGTCAGGCGGTCGGCGTCAGGCCTCGGGCCTTCAGGCGTCGGGTGCGGTGCCGCCGCCCAGGTGGTGGACGCGGACCATGTTGGTCGTGCCCGGGACGCCGGGGGGCGAGCCGGCCGTGATGATCATGGTGTCGCCGGGGTTGAAGCGCTGGAGCTTGAGCACCTCGGCGTCCACCAGGTCGACCATCGCGTCCGTGCTGTCGGCGTGCGGGACGATGGCCGACTCGACGCCCCAGCTCAGCGTGAGCTGGTTGCGGGTGTTCACGTCCGTCGTGAACGCCAGGATCGGCTGCGTGGCGCGGTAGCGCGACAGGCGGCGGGCGGTGTCGCCGGACTGGGTGAAGGCGACCAGGGCCTTGCCGTCGAGGAAGTCCGCGATCTCGCAGGCCGCGCGGGCGACGGAGCCGCCCTGGGTGCGCGGCTTCTTGCCCTGGACCAGCGGCTGGAGGCCCTTGGAGAGGAGCTCCTCCTCGGCCGCCGTGACGATCTTCGACATCGTCTTGACGGTCTCGATCGGGTAGGCGCCCACCGAGGACTCGGCGGACAGCATGACCGCGTCGGCGCCGTCGAGGATGGCGTTGGCGACGTCGGACGCCTCCGCGCGGGTCGGGCGGGAGTTGGTGATCATCGACTCCATCATCTGGGTCGCGACGATCACCGGCTTGGCGTTGCGGCGGCACATCTCGATGAGCCGCTTCTGGACCATCGGGACCTTTTCGAGCGGGTACTCGACGGCCAGGTCGCCGCGGGCCACCATGACCGCGTCGAAGGCCGCGACGACGGCCTCCATGTTCTCGACGGCCTGGGGCTTCTCCACCTTGGCGATGACGGGGACCCGGCGGCCCTCCTCGTCCATGACCCGGTGGACGTCCTTGACGTCGTTGGCGTCGCGGACGAAGGACAGGGCGACCATGTCGCAGCCCATGCGGAGGGCGAAGCGCAGGTCGTCGACGTCCTTCTCCGACAGGGCGGGGACGTTCACGGCCGCGCCGGGCAGGTTGATGCCCTTGTGGTCGGAGATGACACCGCCCTCGATGACGATGGTCTTGACCCGGGGGCCGTCGACCTCGGTCACCCGGAGCTCGACGTTGCCGTCGTTGATCAGGACCTGGTCGCCCTTGGCGACATCGCCCGGGAGGCCCTTGTAGGTGGTGCCGCAGATGGACTTGTCGCCCGGGACGTCCTCGGTGGTGATGGTGAACTCGTCACCGCGCACCAGCTCGACGGGACCCTCGGCGAAGGTTTCGAGGCGGATCTTGGGGCCCTGGAGGTCGGCGAGGACGCCGACCGCACGCCCGGTGTCCTCGGAGACCTTCCGGACGCGGTCGTACCGCTCCTGGTGTTCTGCCTGGGATCCGTGGCTGAAGTTGAATCGGGCCACGTTCATACCTGCCTCGATGAGCGCTTTCAGCTGCTCATACGAGTCGACGGCGGGGCCCAGCGTGCAGACGATTTTGGAACGGCGCATGAAGCGGATCCTATCCGTTTGTTTCGTAGCGGAATATTCCGTCTGGCGGAAAGTCCAAGTGACTACTGGGTAACCAACGCGTACGCCTGGGAGGCGATCTCCAGTTCCTCATCCGTCGGGACCACCGCCACCGCCACCCGCGCGTAGTCCGGGGAGATCAGCCGGGGCTCCGGGGAGCGCTCGGCGTTCGCCTCCAGGTCCAGCGCGAGGCCCAGCTCCTCCAGACCGGCGATCGCGGCCTCCCGCACGGCGGAGGCGTTCTCGCCGACGCCCGCCGTGAACACCACCGCGTCCACCCGTCCCAGGACCGCCGTGTACGCGCCGATGTACTTCTTCAGACGGTGGACGTAGGCCGCCAGCGCGAGGCGGGCCGCCTCGTCGCCCTCGCCCGCGCGCCGCGTCACCTCGCGCATGTCGTTGTCGCCGCACAGACCCAGCAGACCGCTCTTCTTGTTGAGCAGCGAGTCGATCTCGTCGACGGAGAGCCCGCCCACCCGGGCCAGGTGGAAGATCACCGCCGGGTCCAGGTCGCCGGAACGGGTCCCCATGACCAGGCCCTCCAGCGGGGTCAGGCCCATGGAGGTCTCCACGCAGACCCCGCCCCGCACCGCCGAGGCGGAGGCGCCGTTGCCCAGGTGCAGCACGATCACGTTCACGTCCTCCACCGCCCGGCCCAGCAGTGCCGCGGTCGCGCGCGA
Source organism: Streptomyces sp. NPDC037421 (assembly GCF_055602105.1). Lineage (NCBI taxonomy): Bacteria > Bacillati > Actinomycetota > Actinomycetes > Kitasatosporales > Streptomycetaceae > Streptomyces > Streptomyces sp. NPDC037421. The sequence continues at coordinate 80,911 of NZ_JBVJWV010000013.1, read as the reverse complement.
CACGTAGGCGTGGGAGGTGCCGTGGAAGCCGTACCGCCGGATGGCGTACTTGTCGGCGGTCGCCGCGTCGATCGCGTACCGCGCCACGTGCTCCGGCATCGTCGCGTGGAAGGCGGTGTCGAAGACGGCCACCTGCGGCAGGTCCCCGCGCAGCTCGCGCGCCACCTCGATGCCGGTCACGTTCGCCGGGTTGTGCAGCGGGGCCAGCGGGATCAGGCTGCGGATCTCCGCGAGCACCTCGTCGTCGATGACCGTCGGCTGGGTGAACCGGGTCCCGCCGTGCACCACCCGGTGGCCCACGGCCGCCAGCTCGGGGGAGTCCAGGCCCAGCCCGTCGGCCGCCAGCTCGGCCGCGACCGCCCGCAGGGCGGCGCCGTGGTCGGCGATCGGGCCGAGCCGCTCGCGCTTGCCGCCCTCGGCTCCGGCTCCGGTGAGCGGCTCGTGCACGAGGCGGGAGGTCTCCTCGCCGATGCGCTCCACCAGGCCGGCGGCGAGGCGGGAGTGGTCGGCCATGTCGAGCAGCTGGTACTTCACCGACGAGGAGCCGGAGTTGAGGACGAGTACGCGCGTTGCGGTCACGGTGGGGGGTCTTTCCTTCGGGTGCGGTGGGGGGATCACTGGGCCTGGGGCCGGGACTGCGACTGCGCCTGGATCGCGGTGATCGCCACGGTGGTGACGATGTCCTGGACCAGCGCGCCGCGCGAGAGGTCGTTCACCGGCTTGCGCAGGCCCTGGAGCACCGGGCCGACCGCCACGGCGCCGGCCGAACGCTGCACCGCCTTGTACGTGTTGTTGCCCGTGTTCAGGTCCGGGAAGATCAGCACGCTCGCCCGGCCGGCCACCTCGGAGCCCGGCAGCTTGGTCGCGGCGACCGAGGGCTCCACGGCGGCGTCGTACTGGATCGGGCCCTCGATGAGCAGGTCGGGGCGCTGCTCGCGGACGGTCTCGGTGGCCTTGCGGACCTTCTCCACGTCCGCGCCGGAGCCCGAGGTGCCCGTGGAGTACGAGAGCATCGCGATCCGCGGGTCGACACCGAAGGCGGCGGCGGTGGCCGCCGACTGCACGGCGATGTCGGCGAGCTGTGCGGCGTCCGGGTCCGGGTTGACGGCGCAGTCGCCGTACACGAGGACCTGGTCGGCCAGGCACATGAAGAAGACGGAGGAGACGATCGAGGCCTCGGGCTTGGTCTTGATGATCTCGAAGGCGGGGCGGATGGTCGCGGCGGTGGAGTGCACCGAGCCGGAGACCATGCCGTCGGCCAGGCCCTCCTGGACCATCAGGGTGCCGAAGTAGTTGACGTCGGTGACCACGTCGTGGGCCAGCTCGACGGTCATGCCCTTGTGCGCGCGGGCCTTGGCGTAGTACTCGGCGAATCGTTCCCGCAGGGGGGAGACCGCCGGGTCGATCAGCTGCGCGGCCGAGATGTCGACGCCCAGGTCGCCGGCCTTCTTCAGGATCGCCTGCTCCTCGCCCAGCAGGGTCAGGTCGCACACCCCCCGGCGCAGCACCACGTCCGCGGCGCGCAGCACCCGCTCCTCGGTGCCCTCGGGCAGCACCACGCGGCGCCGCTCGGAGCGGGCCCGCTCCAGCAGCTCGTGCTCGAACATCATCGGGGTGACGCGCTCGGAGCGGGCCACCGACAGCAGGCCGCGCAGTTCGGCGGTGTCCACGTGCCGCTCGAAGAGGCCGAGCGCGGTCTCCAGCTTGCGCGGGGTCGCGGAGTTCAACCGGCTCTGAAGCGAGAAGAGTTCGGCGGCGGTCGGGAAGCTGTTGCCGGCCACGGAGACCACCGGGGTGCCGGGGGCGAGCTTCGAGGCCAGCGTCAGGACGTCCTGGGACGGGCGCTCGTTCAGGGTCAGCAGCACGCCCGCGATCGGCGGGGTGCCCGAGGCGTGCGCGGCGAGCGCGCCCACCACCAGGTCGGCCCGGTCCCCGGGGGTGACCACCAGACAGCCGGGGGTCAGGGCGTTCAGGAAGTTGGGCAGCATCGCGCCGCCGAAGACGAAGTCCACGGCGTCGCGGGCGAGCCCGGCGTCGTCGCCGAGCAGCACCTCGCCGCCGAGCGCCCGGGTGATCTGGGCGACGGTCGGGGCGGACAGGTTCTTGTCGTCGGGCAGGACGTAGCAGGGCACGGGGAGGCGGGCGGCGAGCCGCTCGGCTATGACGTCGCGGTCCTCGGGGGCCACCCGGTTGACGACCATCGCCACGACGTGGCAGCCCAGGCTCTCGTAGGCCCGGTGGGCGCTCTGGGCCTCGGCGCGCACGGCCTCGGCGGGCTGCTTGGTGCCGCCGACGACGGGGATGACGACCGCGCCCAGCTCGTTGGCGAGGCGGGCGTTCAGCGCGAGCTCGTCGGGCAGGTTGGTGTCGGCGTAGTCGGTGCCGAGCACCAGCATGACCTCGTAGTCCCGGGCCACCCGGTGGTAGCGGTCGACCAGCCGGGAGACCAGCTCGTCGGTGCCCTTCTCGGCGAGGATGGCGGAGGCCTCGTGATATTCCATGCCGTAGGCCGTCGCGGCGTCCTGGTCGAGCCGGTAGCGGGCCCGCAGGAGGTCGAAGAGCCGGTCCGGCCCGTCGTGCAGCAGGGGGCGGTACACGCCGACCCGGCCCGTCTGCCGGGTCAGGAGCTCCATGATCCCCAGTTCGACGACCTGCCGGCCGTCTCCCCGCTCGATACCGGTCACGTACACGCTGCGCGTCACGCGTGCTCTCCGTCCCATGCAGTGGATGTCTGATCAGTGTGCCTCGACCTCTTGACAATACCTCCGTCAGTGGTTAGAGCGCCCCCGGGAAAAGGTCCGGGCAGGAGGGCCGAAAGGCCTGGTGGGTGGAGCAGTGCCGAGCGCGCACCCCTCTCGGAACATGGAACAATCGGACAGGCGTCATCAAATACGCCCTTCATATGTACGGCAGGAGACACAGCACGATGCGTATCGGAGTTCTCACCGCAGGCGGCGACTGCCCGGGCCTGAACGCTGTCATCCGGTCGGTCGTACACCGTGCCCTGGTCGGACACGGGGACGAGGTCATCGGCTTCGAGGACGGATTCAAGGGCCTCCTCGACGGCCACTACCGCCCCCTCGACATCAATGCCGTCAGCGGCATCCTGGCCCGCGGCGGCACGATCCTCGGCTCGGCGCGCATGGAGCGCGCGCGGCTGCACGAAGCCGCCGAGAACGCCCACGAGCTGGCGCTGCGTTACGGCATCGACGCGCTGATCCCGATCGGCGGCGAGGGCACCCTGACGGCCGCCCGGATGCTGGCCGACGCGGGGATGCCGGTGGTCGGCGTACCGAAGACCATCGACAACGACATCTCCTCCACCGACCGGACCTTCGGCTTCGACACCGCCGTCACGGTCGCCACGGAGGCCATCGACCGCCTCAAGACCACCGCCGAGTCCCACCAGCGCGTGATGGTCGTCGAGGTCATGGGCCGTCACGCGGGCTGGATCGCCCTGGAGTCCGGCATGGCCGGAGGCGCCCACGGCATCTGCCTGCCCGAGCGCCCCTTCGAGGTGGACGCCCTGGTGAAGATGGTGGAGGAACGGTTCGCCCGCGGGAAGAAGTTCGCCGTCGTCTGCGTCGCCGAGGGCGCGCACCCGGCGGCCGGCTCCATGCCGTACGAGAAGGGCGCCATCGACCAGTACGGCCACGAGCGCTTCGCCGGCATCGGCAACCGGCTGGCCATCGAGCTGGAGCACCGCCTCGGCAAGGAGGCCCGCCCGGTCATCCTCGGCCACGTCCAGCGCGGCGGCGTGCCCACCGCCTACGACCGGGTCCTCGCGACCCGCTTCGGCTGGCACGCCGTCGAAGCCGTGCACCGCGGGGAATTCGGCAAGATGACCGCCCTGCGCGGCACCGACATCGTGATGGCCCCGCTGGCCGAGGCCGTCACCGAGCTCAAGACCGTCCCCGAGCACCGGATGTACGAGGCCGAGTCGGTCTTCTGACCGGGGGACCGGTCCTTCCCGCCGGGACCTGCGTCCCGGATCCCCCGCCGAACGGCCCCGGCGCGCCTCCCCCGGGAAGCCTCCGGGGCCGCCGCGCGCCCGGCGCGCCGTGCCGGATCAGGCACCGCCGGTCAGGGCCCAGAACCGGTCCGTGATCTCCGCGAGGAACTCCCGCCCCGCGTCGCCGGTGCCGGCCGCGCCCTCGGCGCCGCCCCAGCCGAGGGTGGCCACCATCCGCGACTGGTAGTCGTTGTAGAGGAGCTCCAGGACCCGCTCCAGGTGGGCCCTGGGCACCGGCAGCAGCTTGCCCAGCGGTTTCACGTAGGCCTGCCAGCGGGTGGTGGCCGCGCTGCGCAGCAGGTCGGCGAGCTCCTCGTGCTTGCCGGTCGCCGTCACGAACTGCGCCAGGGTCAGGCCGAGTACCGAGGCGAGGGCGGCGGACTGGCGTTCGTTGCCCTTCCAGCGCCCGGTGTCCTCCATCTTCCGGTACGCGTTCGCCTCGACCCCGATCCGGCGGGCCAGGTCCTCGGGGTCCAGGCCCCGGGCGATGCGGTGCTCCCGCAGGGTGACGGGCTCGGCCAGCAGCTCCCCGGGGGAGCACCAGAGCACGCCGGCCAGGGCCGTGAGCTCGGCGGAGGTCGGCGACTGCTCGCCCCGCTCCCAGGCCATCACGGTCTCTGGTGCGACGAGCAGTCCGTACTGGGCCCGCAGGCCGTAGGCGACATGACCGGGAGCCATGCCCAGGGCCGCGCGCAGGCGACGCGCGGCGGGGGCATTGAAAGGTGGGCTGGAGTGCACAGGGCACACGGTAGAAGTGGCCGAGCTGCGACGACTACAGACTATTCAAACAAGCCCATAACTCGTAGGAAAGTCCTATGCAGTTCATGACTTTGGGCGGTTTTCCCGGCGACTGTCCGGTAATCGGGTCATGGGAAGATCCATTTAAGGCAGTGGGGTCAGCGTACGGATCAAGCCACTCCATTTCAGGTGACCCGGGAAGCCCGGGGAGTGATCCCGGTCACAGCTCGTGAACCGGTCGAGCCCGCCGTCCGTGATCCATGGCGGGGGCCCTCGCATACGGGGGTGGCGAGGGCCCCCGCCCCCCCGGACCTTCCAGGTGAACGCCCGGCCTTCCCTTGACGTCGGCGTCAAGGAATACGGTCGGTCCATGCGCATCGGCGAACTGGCGAAGCGGGCCGGGACCAGTACCCGGACGCTCAGGTACTACGAATCACGCGGACTGCTCGCGGCCCGGCGGACCGGCAACGGCTACCGCGACTACGACGAGGACGACCTGCGCCTGCTGCGCCAGATCCGGACCCTCCAGGACTTCGGCTTCGAACTGGAGGAGACCCGGCCGTTCGTCGAATGCCTGCGCGCCGGCCACCCGGCCGGGGACTCCTGCCCGGCCTCGCTCGCGGTGTACCGCCGCAAGCTCGCCGAGCTGGACGGGCTGATCGGCCAGCTGGCCGACGTCCGCGACCAGGTCGCGCGCCAGCTGGCGGCGGCCGAGCGGGCCGCCGGGGAGGCCGTGCCGCGCTGTGAGATGACCGGCTGACGAGAGGGGAACGGAAATGATCCACGCCAAGGGTGTGGCGGAAGTGACCGACGCCGACTTCGAGGCGCAGGTGCTGGCCGAGCGGGGCCGGCCCGTACTGGTGGAGTTCACCGCGGACTGGTGCGGCCCCTGCCGTCAGCTCGCCCCGGTGCTCTCCGCCGTGGCCGCCGAGCGGGCGGACCGCCTCAAGGTCGTCCAGATCGACGCGGACGGCAACCCCGGAGCCGTCACGCGCTACGGGGTGCTGTCCATGCCGACCATGCTCCTCTTCCGCGACGGCGAGCCCGTCCGGCAGATCGTCGGGGCCCGGCCCAAGCGCCGGCTGCTTCAGGAGCTCGACGAGGCGCTGGCGCCGGTCACGGCCTGAGCCAGACCGTCGCCATCGGCGGGAGCGTCATCCGCAGGCTCGCCGCACGCCCCTGGGCCGGTACCGGCTCCGGGCGCAGCGGCCGGCCGTGGTGGACGCCGCTCCCGCCGTACTCCTCCCGGTCGGTGTTGAGGACCTCCCGCCACAGCGGCACCTCCTCCGGCACCCCGATCCGGTAGCCGTGCCGGACCACGGGGGAGAAGTTCGACACGCACAGCAGCTGCGAGCCGTCCTGCGCGTACCGCAGGAACGCGAACACGTTGTCCTCGGCGGCGTCCGCCTCCACCCACGCGAAACCCTCGGGCACCGTGTCCCGCTCCCACAGCGCGGGGGCCGCCGTGTACGCGCGGTTCAGGTCGCGCACGAGGTCGCGCACGCCCCGGTGGTCGCCGGCCGCCGGATAGGAGGAGTCCAGCAGCCACCAGTCCGGCCCGTACGTCTCCGACCACTCCGAGCCCTGTGCGAACTCCTGTCCCATGAACAGCAGTTGCTTGCCCGGGTGGGCCCACATGAAGCCCAGGTACGCGCGGTGCGTGGCCCGCTGCTGCCACCAGTCGCCCGGCATCTTCGACACCAGCGAGCGCTTGCCGTGCACCACCTCGTCGTGCGAGATCGGCAGCACGTAGTTCTCGCTGAAGGCGTACACCATCCCGAAGGTCATGTCGTGGTGGTGGTACTTGCGGTGCACGGGCTCCTTGGACACGTACCGCAGCGTGTCGTGCATCCAGCCCATGTTCCACTTCAGGCCGAAGCCCAGCCCGCCCGCGTCCGTCGGCCGCGTGACCCCGTCCCAGGCCGTGGACTCCTCCGCGATGGTCACCACCCCCGGGCAGCGCCGGTAGACCACCGCGTTCATCTCCTGGAGCAGCGCCACCGCGTCCAGGTCCTCCCGGCCGCCGTGCTCGTTCGGCGACCATTCGCCCTCGCCGCGCGAGTAGTCCAGGTACAGCATCGAGGCCACCGCGTCCACGCGCAGCCCGTCCACGTGGAACTCCTGGCACCAGTAGACGGCGTTGGCCACCAGGAAGTTGCGGACCTCCTTGCGCCCGTAGTCGAACTCCAGCGTCCCCCAGTCCGGGTGCGCGGCCCGGCGCGGGTCCTGGTGCTCGTACAGCGGACGCCCGTCGAACTCGGCGAGGGCCCAGTCGTCACGCGGGAAGTGCGCGGGCACCCAGTCGACGATCACTCCGATCCCGGCCCGGTGCAGCGAGTCCACCAGCAGCCGGAAGTCGTCCGGGGTGCCCATCCGCGAGGTCGGCGCGTAGAAGCCGGTGACCTGGTAGCCCCAGGACCCCCCGAAGGGGTGCTCGGCGACCGGCATGAACTCCACGTGGGTGAAGCCGAGCTCCTTCACGTACGCCGGCAGCTGGTCGGCCAGCTGCCGGTACGTGAGCCCCGGCCGCCAGGACGCCAGGTGCAGCTCGTACACCGACAGCGGAGCCTGGTGCGCCGCGCGGGCGCCGCGCGTGGCCATCCACTCGGCGTCCTGCCACACGAACCGCGAGGCCGTGACCACCGAGGCGTTCGCCGGCGGGACCTCCGCGTACTGCGCCATCGGGTCGGCGCGCAGGGTGTGGCCGCCGTCCGGGCGGGTGATGTCGTACTTGTACAGGGTGCCCTCGCCGACCCCGGGCAGGAACAGCTCCCACACCCCGCTCGCGCCGAGCGAGCGCATCGGGTAGGCCACCGAGTCCCAGTACGAGAAGTCCCCGGTGACCCGCACCCCCCGGGCGTTCGGCGCCCACACCGTGAAGCGGGTGCCGGCCACGCCCTGGTGCTCCATCGGCCGGGCGCCCAGCGCCGTCCACAGCTCCTCGTGCCGGCCCTCGCCGATCAGGTGCAGGTCCAGCTCCCCGAGGGCGGGCAGGAACCGGTACGGGTCGTGGACCTCGACCTCGTCGCTCTCGTACGTCACCAGCAGCCGGTAGTCCGGCACCCCGGTCAGCGGCAGCAGCCCGGAGAACAGCCCGTCCCCGTCGTCGAAGAGCTCGGCCCGCAGCCCCTTGGCCACGATGGTGACGGCCTTCGCGTACGGGCGCAGCACCCGGAAGGCCACCCCGCCCCGCTGCGTGCGGGCGCCCAGCACCGAGTGCGGGTCGTGGTGGAGGCCCTCCAGCAGCCGGGCCCGTTCCTCCGCGTCCAGCGCGGGCGCCGGCCGGACCCCGTGGGGCGGGGCGGCGCGGCGGGCCCGAGGCGCGCGGGCCCGCTTCGCGGGTTCGGGTACGGGTACGGCTTCCTCGCGGACGGTCGGTGACGGCTGTCGTGCGGCGCTCACGCGAGCGGCCTCCTCGGGGGCTTCGGATGGGGGGTGGGGGTGGTGCCGGGAGTCGGCGGGGGCATGCGGTGTGCGGGCCGCTGGGGTTCCGACAGCCGGCGGATCGCCGCCATCGGGACGTGCAGCCAGTCGGGGCGGTGCCGGGACTCGTACCGGGCCTCGTACACCGCCTTGTCGGTCTCGTACGCGCGCAGCAGCACCGGGTCCTCGCGCGGGTCGCGGCCGGTGGTGCGGGCGTAGCCCTCGCAGAACGCGGTCCGGCAGGCGTCGGCCCAGGCGGGGGCGAAGGGCCGGTGCGAGCGGGCGGCGTAGTCGAAGGAGCGCAGTATCCCGGCGATGTCGCGGACCGCCGGTTCGGGGCGGCGGCGGTCGGCGAGCGGCCGGGCCGGCTCCCCCTCGAAGTCGATCAGGGCCCAGCTGCCGTCGGCCGTGCGCAGGGTCTGGCCCAGGTGCAGGTCCCCGTGGATGCGCTGGGCGGGGACCCCGGCGCCCCGGGAGGCGGCCAGCGCGTCGAAGGCGCCGCGCAGCCCGGCCTCGTACGGCCGCAGCGCGGGCACCTCGCGGCAGGTGGCGGCGAGCCGGGCGGTCATCCCGGCGGCGAGCCGGGCGGTCTGTTCGGGGCCGAGGGCCAGGGTGGGCAGCGCGGTCGCGAGGGTGCTGTGCACCTCGGCGGTGGCCCGGCCCAGGGCGTGCGCCTCGGCGGTGAAGTCGGCCCCGGCCCCGAGTCTGCGCAGGGCCAGCTGCCAGCCGTCGTCGGAGCCGCGCAGGTAGGGCTGGAGCACGCCCAGGGTCAACGGTTCTCCTCCGGCCAGCTCGGCCTCGTACCAGGCGACCGGTGCGGGCACCCGGGCGCAGCCGGCGGCGGCCAGGGCCCTGGGCAGCTCCAGGTCCGGGTTGACCCCGGGGCCGACCCGGCGGAACACCTTGAGGATGTACGAATCCCCGTAGATCAGGGAGGAGTTGGTCTGCTCCCCGGACAAGGGCCGGGGCGGCAGCCCGGCCTGGACCGGCGTGTCCGGGTCCCGGTCGAAGCGGAGCGGGCCCAGTGTCCCGGGGGAGCGCAGCCGTTCCAGCAGCAGGGAGGCGAGCCGGGGGTCGCCCAGCGCCTCGTACACGGCCCGGCCGGCGTACGGGCCGCTCTCGGCGTGCCCGATCAGGGCGGGCGCGAGGGCGGGCGGGAGCGGGGACGGGCGGATGCCCAGCAGGAGTTGGTAGCAGTCCCCGTCCACGTCGAGCAGCAGGTGCAGCAGTCCGGGGGCGGAGCCCGGCGGCAGCAGTTCGGCCGCCGAGACGGCCTCGATCGTGCCGATCCGGCGCCCCTTGCCGGCGAACCAGCGCTGTGCGGGCAGCCAGTCCCTCAGCATCGGTTCCAGCGCGGCGGTCCCTGCGGACCCTGGTGCTCCGGCGGTCCCGGCGGTTCCGCCGGCCCGGGCGGGCGTCAGCCGACTCCGGGCGGATGCAGCCTCCGACATGGCGTCGCGTCCTTTCCCCGGGCCGTCACAGAATGCGCAGAGTGTCCCGGATGCGCGGCAGTTGCTTCTCCGGTATGTGCGTGTGTCGGGTCAGGATGATCCGTACAGGGGCGGGCCGTTGACCCAAAGGAGTGCCCGCCCCGTAGCGGGTCCGTCAGTCGGCGCGCTGGTCGCTGCGGAGCCGGAACCAGTAGAAGCCGTGGCCCGCCAGGGTCAGCAGGTACGGCCACTCGCCGATCGGCGGGAAGCGCACGTCACCCGTGAGCTCCACCGGGACCCGCCCGTTGAACGACCTCAGGTCCAGTTCGGTGGGCTGCGCGAAGCGGGAGAAGTTGTGCACGCACAGCACCAGGTCGTCCCCGAACTCGCGCAGGAACGCGAGCACCGCCGGGTTGGACGAGGGCAGTTCGGTGTACGAGCCGAGGCCGAAGGCCGGGTTGGCCTTGCGGATCTCGATCAGCCTGCGGGTCCAGTGCAGCAGTGAGGAGGGCGACGCCATGGCCGCCTCGACATTGGTGACCTGGTACCCGTGGACCGGGTCCATGATGACCGGCAGGTTCAGCCTGCCCGGATCGCAGGAGGAGAAACCGGCGTTGCGGTCCGGGGTCCACTGCATGGGGGTGCGCACGCCGTCGCGGTCGCCGAGCCAGATGTTGTCGCCCATGCCGATCTCGTCGCCGTAGTAGAGCACCGGCGAGCCGGGCAGCGACAGCAGCAGGGCGGTGAACAGCTCCATCTGGTTGCGGTCGTTGTCCAGGAGCGGGGCGAGCCGGCGCCGGATGCCGATGTTGGCCCGCATCCGGGGGTCCTTGGCGTACTCGGCGTACATGTAGTCGCGCTCTTCGTCCGTGACCATTTCGAGGGTGAGCTCGTCGTGGTTGCGCAGGAAGATGCCCCACTGGCAGCCGTCCGGGATCGCCGGGGTCTTGGCCAGGATTTCGGAGACGGGGTAGCGTGACTCTCTTCGCACGGCCATGAAGATGCGCGGCATGACGGGGAAGTGGAACGCCATGTGGCATTCGTCCCCGCCCTTGGCGAAGTCGCCGAAGTAGTCGACGACGTCCTCGGGCCACTGGTTGGCCTCGGCGAGCAGCACGGTGTCCGGGTAGTGCGCGTCGATCTCGGCGCGGACCCGCTTGAGGAGCTCGTGGGTGCGGGGCAGGTTCTCGCAGTTGGTGCCCTCCTCGGCGTAGAGGTAGGGCACGGCGTCGAGGCGGAACCCGTCGATGCCGAGGTCGAGCCAGAACCGCAGCGCCGAGATGATCTCCTCCTGCACGGCCGGGTTCTCGAAGTTGAGGTCCGGCTGGTGCGAGAAGAAGCGGTGCCAGTAGTACTGCTTGCGGACGGGGTCGTACGTCCAGTTGGAGGTCTCGGTGTCGATGAAGATGATGCGGGCGTCCTGGTACTGCTTGTCGTTGTCGGCCCACATGTAGTAGTCCCCGTACGGCCCGTCGGGGTCCTTGCGCGACTGCTGGAACCATTCGTGCTGGTCGCTGGTGTGGTTCATGACGAAGTCGATGATCACCCGCATGCCGCGGGTGTGCGCGGCGTCCACGAACTCCACGAAGTCGGCGAGGTCGCCGAACTCGGGCAGTACGGAGGTGTAGTCGGAGACGTCGTAGCCGCCGTCGCGCAGCGGCGAGGCGAAGAACGGCGGCAGCCACAGGCAGTCGACGCCGAGCCACTGGAGGTAGTCCAGTTTGGCGGTGAGCCCCTTGAGGTCACCGACGCCGTCGCCGTTGCTGTCGTGGAAGGAGCGGACCAGGACCTCGTAGAAGACCGCCCGCTTGAACCAGTCGGGGTCGCGGTCCTTGGCGGGGGTGTCCTCGAAGGTGTCGTGGACGGGATCGTTGATCATCATGTGGTGGGTGACCCTCCGGTGGGCGGGGACGGTCGCAGGGCGGCCAGGACGTGCGCGGGCGTTCGGCCCGGTTCCAGGCGCACGTAGTTCGCCCTGCCCCAGTGGTAGGTCTCGCCGGTGAGCTCGTCGCGCACCGCGAGGGACCCGTGCCAGTCGAGGCCGAGTACCGGCATGTCCAACGAGACCGTCGCCTCCTGGGTGTGGTGCGGATCGAGGTTGACGACCACCAGTACGGAATTGCCGCCGGAGTGCTTCGAATAGGCGATCACCTGTTCGTTGTCGGTCGGATGGAAGTGGATGTCGCGCAGCTGCTGGAGGGCGGGATTGCGCCGGCGCAGCCGGTTCAGGGAGGTGATCAGCGGGGCGATCGAGCTGCCGTCGCGGTCGGCGGCGGCCCAGTCGCGCGGGCGCAGCTCGTACTTCTCGGAGTTCAGGTACTCCTCGCTGCCCTCCCGGACCGGGGTGTTCTCGCAGAGCTCGTAGCCCGCGTAGACGCCCCAGGTGGGGGAGAGGGTGGCGGCGAGGACCGCCCGGACCTCGAAGGCGGGCCGGCCGCCCCGCTGGAGGTACTCGTGGAGGATGTCGGGCGTGTTGACGAAGAAGTTCGGCCGCATCACGGACGCCGAACGGTCGCCGGACAGCTCGGTCAGGTACTCGGTCAGCTCGGCCTTGGTGTTGCGCCAGGTGAAGTAGGTGTACGACTGCTGGAAACCGACGGAGGCGAGCGCGCGCATCATCGCGGGGCGGGTGAAGGCTTCCGCCAGGAAGATCACGTCGGGGTCGGACTTGTTGATCTCCGCGATCACCTTCTGCCAGAACACGACCGGCTTGGTGTGCGGGTTGTCGACCCGGAAGATCCGGACGCCGTGGTCCATCCAGTGCCGCAGGATCCGGACCGTCTCCTCGACGATGCCGGCCATGTCCGCGTCGAAGTGGACCGGGAAGATGTCCTGGTACTTCTTCGGCGGGTTCTCGGCGTACGCGATCGTCCCGTCGGCGCGGTGGCGGAACCACTCCGGGTGCTTCTCCACCCAGGGGTGGTCGGGGGAGCACTGGAGGGCGAAGTCGAGGGCGATCTCCATCCGGAGGTCGCGGGCGCGCGCCACGAAGGCGTCGAAGTCCTCCAGGGTGCCGAGCTCGGGGTGGACCGCGTCGTGGCCGCCCTCCGGGGAACCGATGGCCCAGGGCACACCCGGGTCCCAACTACCAGCCGAAAGAGTGTTGTTGGGTCCCTTGCGGTAGGTGGACCCGATGGGGTGGACCGGCGGCAGGTACACGACGTCGAAGCCCATGGCGGCGATGGCCGGCAGCCGTTCGGCGGCGGTGCGGAAGGTGCCGCTCACCGGGGCCTTGCCCGGCTCCACCACCGCTCCCTCCGAGCGGGGGAACATCTCGTACCAGGAACCGAAGAGGGCCCGCTTGCGTTCGACGATCAGCGGCAGCGGCTTGGCGGCCGTGACCAGCTCCCGGTACGGGCGCCGGGCGAGCGCCGCGTCCACCGCGGGCGCGAGCGCGGCCTCGTACCGCTGCGCGGCCGGCCGGTCCTCGTCGCGCATCGCGTCGGCCGCGGCCAGTACGGCCTCGCGCCCGTCCCGCTTGGGGATCTTGGCGGCGGCGCGCTCGTAGAGCTCCGCGCCTTCGAGGAGGGTCAGCCCGGTGTCGAGGCCGGCCGGGATCTTGATCGCGGCGTGGGCCCGCCAGGTGGCGACCGGATCGCTCCACGCCTCGACGGTGTAGGTCCACCTCCCCTCGACCTCGGCGGAGACCCGGGCACCCCACCGGTCGGTGCCGGGGGCGAGTTCCCGCAACGGCACCGGCGGGCGCAGCCGCCCGCTCGGGTCGCGCAGTACGACATGGGCGGCCACGGCGTCGTGGCCCTCTCGGAACACGGTGGCGGAGATCTCGAAGACCTCGTCCACGACCGCCTTGGCGGGTCTGGCGCCGCAGTCGACGGCGGGGCGGACGTCCAGCACGGGAATGCGACCGATCATGATGGGATCACCTGGGGGCAGTTCGCAGGGCTCGGTGACGGGCCAGCCGGAGTCACGGCTGGTAGTGCACGCTCTGTTCGCTCTGTTTCTAGCCGCTCGGAAGACGGCTGGGCTGCGGGCATGGCCGCTCCTGTCCGCGTTCACTCGGGTGGCGGGGAAAGGTTGTGGGCGGGTGCGCCGTGCGTGTACCGCGTGTACCCGCACAGCCCTTCCCACTCTCACCCCGCCCAATCCGCGCCGTCGGTTAACTACTCGTACGTAGTGGACGCGGACGACCAAGGAACGGCTCGGCATCCGCAGAGGCTCCGTCAAGTCGGTGAGGATGGGCCGATGGACAGCGAAAACACCCTCGTCACGCGAGCCCCCATAGCCCCTCCCGCCCCATGGGGCGGGACCCCTCAGCCGGTGTTCGGCCTCCCCTGCGGGATGCTGCTGCGGCCCTGGCGCGAGGCCGACGCCCCGGTGCGCGCGGCCGCGTACGAGGATCCGGACATCCGGCACTGGAACCGGCCCGGGCCGATGACCCCGGACGAGGCGGCGGCACGGATCGCGCGCTGGAACCGGCAGTGGGCCGAGGAGGCGGCGGCGATCTGGGCGGTCGCGGACGAGGCGGACCGGGCGGTGGGGCTGGTCGGCCTCGCGGACTTCGACCCGCGGGGCGGGGCCGCGGAGTTCCTCTACTGGCTGCTGCCCCGGGGGCGCGGCCGCGGGGTGATGCCGCAGGCGGTGACCGCGGTGTCCCGCTGGGCGTTCGAGGAGGCCGGGCTGCACCGGCTGCGGATCTGCCACTCGGTGGCCAACCCGGCCTCCTGCGCGGTCGCGCTCAAGGCGGGCTTCCCCCTGGAGGGCACCATGCGCGGGGCGCTGCTGCACGAGGACGGCCGGCACGACGAACACCTGCACGCGCGGCTGGCCACGGACGAGCCCGGGCCCTGACGGGGCCGGCGGCCGGCGAGCCGGTCCGGGGGCGTGCGGCCGCCCCCGCCCCGGCCCCGGGTGCACGGCGCGGCACCGCTCTTCGAGCCCGGCCCGCCCCCCTCCCGCAGCGGAGGCGGGATGGCCGGGGAGGGGTTCCGCCGCTAGCCTTCCGGGGGCGACGCGCGGGTGCACAGCGTGGTGCGGTCGCTCCGATCCGTCATCCCCTGCGAAGGTGGAACGTGTGAAGGCTATCCGTCGATTCACCGTGCGCCCCGTCCTCCCCGAACCCCTGATGCCGCTCGCCGACCTCGCGCGCAACCTGCGCTGGTCGTGGCATACGGAAACCCGCGAACTCTTCCAATCCGTCGACCCCGAGGGCTGGCAGGCCGCCGGCGGCGACCCCGTCCGGCTGCTCGGCGCCGTGCCCGCCTCCCGGCTGGAGGAACTCGCCGCCGACCGGCGGTTCCTGCGGCGGCTCGCCGTGGCCGCCGCCGACCTCGACGACTACCTCCACGGCGGCAGGTGGTACCAGACCAGCGAGAACGCCGCGGAGTTCCCCGCCGCCATCGCCTACTTCTCCCCCGAGTTCGGCATCACCGCCGCCCTGCCCCAGTACTCCGGCGGCCTCGGGATCCTCGCCGGGGACCACCTCAAGGCCGCCAGCGACCTCGGCGTCCCGGTCATCGGCGTCGGCCTGCTCTACCGGCACGGGTACTTCCGCCAGTCGCTCTCCCGCGACGGCTGGCAGCAGGAGCACTACCCGGTGCTCGATCCCCACGAGCTGCCCCTGTCCCTGCTGCGGCAGGAGGACGGCGTCCCCGCCCGGGTGTCTCTCGCCCTGCCCGGCGGGCGGTCGTTGCACGCGCACATCTGGCAGGCCCGCGTCGGGCGGGTGCCGCTGCTCCTGCTCGACTCCGACGTCGAGGACAACGACGCCGGCGCCCGCGAGGTGACCGACCGGCTCTACGGCGGCGGCAGCGACCACCGCCTCCTCCAGGAGATGCTGCTCGGCATCGGCGGCGTCCGCGCCGTACGGGCGTACTGCCGGATCACCGGCCACGCCGACCCCGAGGTCTTTCACACCAACGAGGGACACGCCGGCTTCCTCGGACTGGAACGCATAAGGGAACTCGACGGCGAGCAGGGCCTCGGCTTCGACGCGGCCGTCGAAGCCGTGCGCGCCGGCACCGTGTTCACCACGCACACCCCCGTGCCCGCCGGCATCGACCGCTTCGAGCGCTCCCTGGTCGCCCGGCACTTCGGCGACGGCGGCGAACTGCCCGGCGTACCCGTCGAGCGGATCCTGGAACTGGGCGCCGAGCCCTACCCGGGCGGCGACCCCGGGGTGTTCAACATGGCCGTGATGGGCCTGCGCCTCGCCCAGCGCGCCAACGGGGTCTCCACCCTTCACGGGGCGGTCAGCCGGGGCATGTTCGCCGGGCTCTGGCCGGGCTTCGACGCCGCCGACGTCCCCATCACCTCCGTGACGAACGGGGTGCACGCCCCGACCTGGGTCGCCCCCGAGGTCATGCGGCTCGGCGCCCGCCAGATCGGGGCCGGACGGACCGAGGACGCCCTCGCCGTGGGCTCCTCCGCCCGCTGGGACGCCGTCGCGCAGATCGCCGACCAGGACGTGTGGGACGTACGCCGGGCCCTGCGCGAGCAGCTGGTCCAGGAGGTGCGCGACCGGCTGCGCGCCTCGTGGAAGCAGCGCGGTGCCGCCGACGCCGAACTGGGCTGGGTGGACGGCGTCCTCGACCCGGACGTGCTGACCATCGGCTTCGCCCGGCGCGTGCCCTCGTACAAGCGGCTCACGCTGATGCTGCGCGACCCCGAGCGGCTGCGCCGGCTGCTGCTGGACCCGGACCGCCCGGTGCAGATCGTCGTCGCCGGCAAGGCGCATCCGGCCGACGACGGGGGCAAGCGGCTCGTGCAGGAGCTGGTCCGTTTCTCCGACGACCCGCGCGTGCGCCACCGCATCGTCTTCCTGCCCGACTACGGCATGGCCATGGCGCAGAAGCTCTACCCGGGCTGCGACGTCTGGCTCAACAACCCGCTGCGCCCGCTGGAGGCCTGCGGCACCAGCGGGATGAAGGCCGCGCTCAACGGCTGCCTCAACCTGTCGGTGCTGGACGGCTGGTGGGACGAGTGGTTCGAGCCCGACTTCGGCTGGGCCATCCCCACGGCCGACGGGCTCGGCACGGACGAGGACCGCCGCGACGACCTGGAGGCCGGATCCCTCTACGAGCTGATCGAGAAGCGGGTCGCGCCCCGCTTCTACGACCGGGACGGGCGGGCCGGGCTGCCCGTTCGGTGGATCGAGATGGTCCGGCGCACCCTGGTGTCCCTGGGCCCGAAGGTGCTCGCGGGGCGGATGGTACGGGAGTACGTGGAACGCCTCTACGCCCCCGCCGCGCTCTCCCACCGGGCCCTGACCCCCGACGCCGCGCAGGAACTGGCCTGGTGGAAGGGCCGGATCCGGGCCTCCTGGCCGCGGGTCGCCGTCGAGCACGTGGAGGCCGTCGCCGCCGCGCCCGTGGGGGGCACCGCCGAACTGGGCGCCACCCTCACGCTGCGGGTGCGGGTCGCGCTGGACGCGCTCGCGCCGGAGGACGTGGAGGTGCAGGCCGTCGCCGGGCGGGTCGACGCCCAGGACGTGATCCGGGACGGGCGGGCCTTCCCGCTCAAGCCCGCCGCCGGACCCGACCTGGAGGGGCGCTGGGTCTACGAGGGCCCGCTCGCGCTCGACCGGACCGGGCCCTTCGGCTACACCGTACGGATCCTGCCGACGCACCCGCTGCTGGCGACCCCGGCCGAACTGGGCCTGGTCGCGACCCCGGTGGACACCGACGCGCCGGGCGGCGTACTGCTGCGCTGAGCCGCGCCGGGCGGGATCAGGGGGCGGGCGGCGGATCCACCAGCCGCCCGCCCTCGACCAGCATCCCCGCCCGCTTCACGCTGCGCAGGGCCGGGATCACCTCCACCTGGCCCACGCCGTCCACCGCGCCGATCCGCTCGGTCAGATACGTGTAGAGGGCGTCGGTGTCCCGGCACACCACCACCGCCATCAGGGAGGCCGCCCCGGTCACCGCCGCCGCGAAGGGCACCTCGCGGTGACCCGCCAGCGCGTTGCCCACCTCCGCCAGCCGGGCCGGCGGGACGGTCAGCACCAGCGTCGCCTCCGCCTCGTAGCCGAACAGCTCGGGCACGAACTCCACGTCGAAGAAGACCGCGCCGAGATCCCGCAGCCGCTCCAGCCGGCGGCGGGCGGTGGACTCCGACAGCCCGGTGGCGCGCGCCAGCTCCGGGTACCCCGCACGGCCGTCGCGGCCCAGCACCGCCAGCAGAGCCGACTCCGCGGCGTCGAGGACGTACCGCTCCGGCCCCGGCCCGGCCGGAGGGCGTTGCAGGGCCGCGATCTGGTCGGGGCGCAGCTCGTCGACGCCCGCCCACGCGTCGGGCCCGCCGAAGAACTTCCGCAGGATGGTGTGGGCGCTGATGCCGGTCACCCGGCGGGTGCGCGGCAGCTTGTCCAGCAGCAGGGCGTCGCGGTCCCGGCGGGTACGGGCCCGGGTCATGCAGTGGATCTCCGTGCCGCCGGAGTTCATGGTCACCCAGGCGATGTCCGGGCGGCGGGCGAGGGCCTCGGCCACCGGGAGCGCCGCGTCGGGGGCGCACTGCACCCGCAGCCAGGACTCGAACAGCCCGACGCGGCTGCCCACCGGCAGCCCGACGACCCGGATCAGGCCGGCGCTCCGCAGCCGGCGGTAGCGGCGTACGACGGTCTGGTCGGAGACCTCCAGCACCTCGGCGATCCGGCTGAAGGCGGCCCGGCCGTCGATCACCAGGGCCTGGATCAGGGAACGGTCGAGACCGTCCAGCTCCTCTTCATTCATGGTTTCCATCATGGGGGCTTCGCCGGTGATTGAAATCCGGCAGACGGCGGTCGGCGGGTGGGGTTCCGGACCGGCCCGCTGCGACCGTGGGGTCACGCGGGGGCGTTCCCCGCCCCACCCCCGATCCGAGGAGAACCCCCATGCGTAAATGGCTGCCGCTGACGGCGGTGTGCCTCGGGGCGTTCATGCTCCTGGTCGACGTCACGATCGTGACCGTCGCCCTCCCGGACATGGCCGCCGACATGCGCACCGGTTTCGCCGGCCTCCAGTGGGTGATGGACGTCTACGCCCTCGCCCTGGCCGCCCTGCTGCTCGGCGCGGGCTCGCTCGCCGACCGGATCGGCCGCCGCCGGGTCTACCTCGGCGGCCTGGTCCTCTTCGCCGCCTCCTCCCTCGCCTGCGGGGTCGCGGACGGCCCGGCCGCGCTGATCGCCTTCCGCGCCGTGCAGGGCATCGGGGGCGCGGCCATGTTCGCCACCACCATGGCCCTGCTCGGCGCGGCCTACCGGGGCCGCGACCGGGGCGTCGCCTTCGGCGTGTGGGGCGCGGTCAACGGCGCCGCCGCCGCAGCCGGGCCGATCATCGGCGGGCTCCTGACCGAGCACTTCGGCTGGCGCTGGATCTTCTTCATCAACCTGCCCGTCTGCGCGCTGGCCGTCTGGGTGACCCTGAAGGCGGTGGCCGAGTCCCGCGACCCGCGCGCGCGGGGCCTCGACCTGCCCGGCATGGCCACCTTCACCGTCGGGGCCGGGGCCCTGACGTACGCCCTGATCCGGGTCGGCGAGAACGGCTGGACCTCGCCCGCCACCCTCGGCCTGCTCGGCCTCGCGGTGGCCGCCTTCGCCGCCTTCGTCCTCGTCGAACTGCGCGGCTCCCGCCCGATGCTCGACCTGTCGCTCTTCCGCAGCCCGGTCTTCGTGGCGGTGATGGCCGCCGGGCTGCTGCTGTCCGGCGCGGCGTTCTCGTACCTGATGTACGTCTCCCTCTGGCTCCAGTCGGCCGAGGGGATGAGCCCGGTGGGCGGCGGCCTGGTGCTGCTGCCGATGAGCCTCGCCGGCTTCGTCGTCGCGGCGCTGGCCGGGCGGCTGCTGCACGGGGCCCCGCCCCGGCTGACGATCGGCGGCGGGCTGCTGCTGATCGGGGCGGGGGCGCTGCTCCAGGCCTGGATGCTGGACGCGGGTGACGGCTGGACCGCGCTGGCGCCCGGGCTGCTGGTCGGCGGTGTGGGCGTGGGCATGGCGACCCCGGCGCTGGCCGCCACCGCGATGGGGGCGGTGGCCCCGGCCCGGGCGGGCATGGCCGGCGGTGTGCTGAACACCGCGCGGCAGCTGGGTACCGCGCTGGGGATCGCGGTGCTGGGCGCGGTGTTCCACGCCGGGCTGGCGGACGGGCTCGGCGGGCGGCCCCGGGAGCTCGCCGACGCCCTGGCCTCCGGCGGGGCGGGGCGGCTGCTGGCGGCGCCGGGGGCGCGGGAGTGGGTCGACGCGGCCTTCGCGAGCGGGCTGCGGGACACCTTCCTGGTGTCGGGGGCGATGGGTCTGGCGGGTGCGCTGACGGTGGGGCTGCTGGTCCGCCGCCCGGCCGCCGCGGCCCCGGTCCCGGCGCAGGGAGGTGCGCCGGCGGGTGCTCCGGCCGCCGCTCCCGCGACCGGACGGACGTCCGCCTGAGGTGCCGCGGGGGGGGGGGGGGGGGGGGGGGGGGGGGGGGGGGGGGGGGGGGGGGGGGGGGGGGGGGGGGGGGGGGGGAGAGGGGGGGGGGGGGGGGGGGGTGGTG
>NZ_JBVJWV010000013.1:0-60838 GCF_055602105.1 Streptomyces sp. NPDC037421 | reverse complement strand
TCTCCTCCCCCCCCCCCCCCCCCCCAACCCCACCCCCCCCCCCCCCCCCCCCCCCCCCCCCCCCCCCCCCCCCCCCCCCCCCGGGACGATCCGGGCGGCTCCCCGGGAGGGTGAACCTTCGAACGCACTGTGCATGGCGGTGCTGCCCGTGGCCGGTCCGCTCCTAGGCTGCCCGCGACGTCCACCGGACCCGGTCCCCAACGCACCCCCGAGAAACGGACTCTCACATGCGTCTTCGTTCCACCGCCGCGGCCGTGCTCCTCGCCTCCTTCGCGCTCGTCCTCCCGGCTGCCGGCCCTTCGCTGGCCGTCGGCCACGACCGCGACAACGACACCCTGGGCGAGCTGCACTACCGGTTCACCGACGACGACGGCGACGTGCGCCGCAGGACGATCGAGCCCGCCGACAACGACACCTGCTACCGGCTGACGGGCACCTCGCGGAACCGGCCGGCCTTCTGGGTGGAGAACGAGACGGACTCCCTCGCCCTGGTCTTCCGGGGCGACAGCTGCGCGGGCGAGGCCCAGGAGGTGCTGCGGCCGGGCGAGCGGGCGCACGACCTGAACGTCCGGTCGGTGTTCTTCAAGCCGAGCGGTCACCACGGCGGGCACCACGACGGCCGTGACGACTGGGACGAGGAGGACCGCAGCATGGTCCGCCCCGGTCAGGGCCGCGACATGACCCCGGGCGCCTTCATGGACAGCGTCTTCCGTTCCATCGGCTGACGGAGCGTCCCGGGAATGGGACAGGGCCGCCCGGGGAGGTCTCCTCCCGGGCGGCCCCGTGGTTTCAGCGGTTCAGCCGTGGTTCGCTTCCTGCCCCGGTGGGGGTCAGAAGGTGAGCTTCCAGCTGTCGATCTTGCCGGTGTCCAGGCTCGCGTTGTCGTTGACCCGGAGCTTCCAGACGCCCTGGGCGACCTCGGAGGAGGCGTTCACCGTGTAGCTCTTGACGATGTTGTCCGCACTGCCGCCGGAACGGTTGTGCAGGTTGTAGACGCTGCCGTCGGGCGCGACCAGGTCGACCTTCAGGTCACCGGTGTAGGTGTGGACGATGTTGACGTCCACCTTGAGGGTGCTCGGCGCGTTGCCGGTGCGGGTCACCGTGATCGGGGACTCGACGGTCGCGTTGTCGGCGATCGCGTAGTCGTTCGTGTTCTCGAACACGTTCGGCTGCGAGGTGCCCACGGTCCAGGTGAAGGACGCCGTGCCCGACTTGGAGGCCGAGTCGGTCACCGTGACGGTCACGTTGGACGTGGCCGCGGTGGTCGCCGTACCGGAGATCAGACCGGTCGAGGAGTTGATCGACAGGCCGGCCGGCAGGCCGGTCGCCGAGTAGGTCAGCGCGCCCGGGTTGGTGCTGGTCGCCTGGACCTGGAGGCTCACCGCGGTGTTGATCTGGGTGTTCTGGTTGGCGATCGGGGTGACCGTCACGCCGTCGTTGATGCGCGGGCCGACGTTGATGGCGGCCCAGGCGTTGGCGACGTTGTTGTACGTGGCCGAGCCCTGGCCGTACAGGTCGGCGGCGGCCTTCAGCGTCTGGACGCGGGCGTCGGCGTAGTTGGTGTTGGACTTGAAGTAGCCCACCGTCAGCGCGCGGAACCAGATCTTCGAGGCGGCGTCACGGCCGATCGGGGTGACCGGGAGGCCGTCGGAGGTCGGCGAGTCGTAGCTCACGCCGTTGATGACCTTGGCGCCGGAGCCCTCGGAGGCCAGGTAGTACCAGTGGTTGGCCGGGCCCGAGGAGTAGTGGACGTCGATCCCGCCGAGGCCGGAGTACCAGGCGTCCTTGGAGGAGCCGTCCTTGCTCGGCTTGTCCATGTAGCGCAGCGGGGTGCCGTTGCCGCGGATGTCGATCTTCTCGCCGACCAGGTAGTCGCCGACGTCCTGCGGGTTGTTGGCGTAGAACTCGACCGCCGCCGCCATGATGTCGGAGGTGGCCTCGTTCAGGCCGCCGGGCTCACCGCTGTAGGTCATGTTGCCGGTGACCGAGGTGAGGCCGTGGGTCATCTCGTGCGCGGCCACGTCGATCGAGGTGAGCGGCTTGTTGTTGCCCTCGCCGTCGCCGTAGGTCATGCAGAAGCAGGAGTCGTCCCAGAAGGCGTTGACGTACGCGTTGCCGTAGTGGACCCGGGTGTACGGGGCCACGCCGTCGTTGCGCAGGCCGTTGCGGCCGTGGACGTTCTTGTAGTAGTCCCACGTGACCTGGGCGCCGTAGTGGGCGTCCGCGCCGGCGGTCTCCGTGTTGGACGCGAGGCCGTTGCCCCAGATGTCGTCCGGTCCGGAGAACAGGGTGCCGGTGCCGGAGGTGCCCCGGTTCAGGTTGTAGGTCTTGTGGTTGCCGCGGCCGGCGTCGGTCAGCGTCCAGTTGCTGCCCGACTGCGAGGAGCCGAGGGTGACCTGGCCGCTGTACTGGGTGTTGCCGGTGCCGGTCTGGACGCCCTGCCACTGGGTGATCTTCGCGCCGGTCTTGGCGTTCGTGATCACGTGCAGCTGGCTCGGGGTGCCGTCGTCCTGGAGGCCGCCGACGACGGTCTCGAAGGCGAGGACCGGGACGCCTTCCGCGGCCCAGATCACCTTGCGGGCGCCCTTGTCGGCCTTGGTCTGCTTGGAGCCCTCGGCGTTCGCGGCCGAAACGGCCTGGCCCTCGGCGGCGGCCGGGGTGACCGTGGCGTTGGTGTCCGAGACCTTGATCTCGTGCTGGGTCGCCTTGGTCACGCTCTTGGTGACGCCGTCCTTGGCGTGGACGGTGAGGTCACCGCCGAGCACGGGCAGACCGTCGTAGGTCCGCTCGTAGGTGGTGTGCGTGGTGCCGTCGGCGTCCTTGACCACATCGCGGACGATCAGCTTCTCGCCGCCGCCGAGGCCGAGCGCCTTCGCGGCCTGGGCGGTGGTCGAGTTGGCCTCGGCAAGGAGCGTCGCACGCTCCGAAGCGCTGAGTGCGAGGGTGGCCGCGCCCGGGTTGGGCTGGGCGGCCGTGCGGGCCTGCGACGCGGTGGCGTCGGCGGTGGCGGTACCGGCCTGTATGCCTACGGCGAGCAGGGCTGCCGCGGCTACGAGCGCGCCGGCCGCGGTGGCGCGCCGCTGGGGGGTGGGACTCAACGCAGACTCCTTCTGCAAGGGGGGTTCCGGATGGCTGGGTGGGCCTCCGGGCAGATCAGGGCTGGTGCGATGAACGGATCGAAGAGTGCCAGCTGTTGGCTGCGATGTCAGGGCCACATCAAAAGGTTGGCCGGAAACAGTCCGTTGTCCGAAGAGACGTATCCGGTATCCGAACCATTCACCTTTGTGTGGGAGGGGGCCCTCCGGCGGGTGGAACGGTTGCTACCGGCCGTTGACGCTTGGGCAACGAGGGCTCCCGTTAACCCGAACGGCATTTACCGTACGGGTGTTTGTCGTACTGTTTCCCGGTGCGACATGCGTTCGCTGCCAGGGGAAGCAGTGGACAGGTGGCACCGACACAGACCACGTGCCAGGGGGGCCCATGAGGCATGTCCGTTTTCCTGAGCAAAGAGTGGCCTCCGAGGCGGCCGGTCCCGACGGGCCGGCAGCGGCCCCGGTGCGGCGGCTCGGCGACAAGGCGCGGTGGTACCTGCCCGTGGCCGTGACCGCCGACCTCGTCGGCGCCGCCCTCCCCGTCGGCCTGGTCTTCGACGCCGCCGGGCAGGCCAGGCCCCTCCACTGCGCACTCGGCGCGGCCCTCGCCTGGACCGGGGTGCAGGCGCTGCGCCGGCGGTACGCCGCCCGCGTGCTCGGAGAATCCCGCGGGGTGCTCCCCGTACTGCACGACTGGCTGATTCTGATCGGTGTCCTGGCCGTCGCCCGTGTGGTGTCGGCGGAGGAGACGCCCCGCCTCGCGGCCCTCGGCGCGCTGCTGCCCGCGCTCCTCGTCACCGTCGCCTGCCACAAACTGACGTACCGCCACCTGTCCGCCGCCCGTCGCGAAGTGCAGGCCGTCAGCCGGGTGCTGGTGGTCGGCGAGCCCGCCGCCGCCGAGCACGTCATCGCACACCTCGCGGCGCGCACCGACCACCCGTACGTCGTCGTCGGCATCGTCCCGGTCGGCGGGGGCCCCCTCGCCGGGGGGATGCCGGTCGCGGCCAGGCTGGACGCCTCGATGCCGAAGGCGGCGAACCGGGACGCGTCCGCCGTGCTGCGCGCCGTCCGCCGCCACCACGCCGACCTGGTGCTGGTCGCCCCCGGGGCGCGGTTCGCGGGGGAGCGGCTGCGCCGGGTGGCGTGGGCCCTGCACGACGAGGGCCTCGAACTGGCCGTCTTCCCCGGACTGGTGGAGGTTTCCGTCAAGCGGCTGGAGACCCTCTCGGCGGGCGGACTCGCCGTACTGCGCGTCGCACCGCCCGTGCGGCGCGGGGTGCAGCCCCTGCTCAAGGCGGTGCTCGACCGGGCCGGGGCCGCCCTCGGGCTGCTGCTGCTGTCGCCGCTGTTCCTCGTGCTCGTCCTGGCCATCCGCCTCGGCTCGAAGGGGCCGGCCTTCTACAGCCAGCGGCGCGTCGGGCGCGACGGGGTCCCCTTCGTCATGTGGAAGTTCCGCACGATGGTGACGGACGCCGACCGCCTCAAGGCCGGGCTGGCGGGGGCCAACGAGAACGACGGGCTGATGTTCAAGATGCGCCGCGACCCCCGGGTGACCCGGGTGGGCCGGATGCTGCGCCGCACCTCGCTGGACGAACTGCCGCAGCTGGTCAACGTGCTGACGGGCAGCATGTCGCTGGTCGGCCCGCGTCCGCCGCTGCCCGAGGAGGTGGCGGAGTACGACGAGGTCGAGCTGCGCAGGCTCACCGTACGGCCCGGGATGACCGGCCTGTGGCAGATCAGCGGGCGGTCGGACCTGTCCTGGGACGAAACGATTCAGCTTGATCTGCAGTACGTGGACAACTGGTCCTTCACCAGCGATGTCGACGTGATGGGCCGTACGCTCCGCGCCGTGGTCGACGGCCGCGGAGCGTACTGAGGGGCCACGGCGTGACGTCAGCTCTGGTCGAGCCACCAGCGGTAGGTGGCGTCGATTCCGTCCCGCAGCGCGATGCCCGGCTTCCAGCCCAGCGAGGTCAGACGGGAGACGTCGAGCAGCTTGCGCGGGGTCCCGTCCGGCTTGGACGTGTCCCAGGCCAGCCGGCCCCGGAAGCCGGTGACCTCGGCGACCGTCTCGGCCAGCTCCTTGATGGTGAGGTCCTCGCCGCAGCCGATGTTGACGGGTTCGTCGCCGTCGTAGTGCTCCAGCAGCACCGCGCAGGCGGCCGCCAGGTCGTCCACGTGCAGGAACTCCCGGCGCGGGGTGCCGCTGCCCCACAGGGCGACCTCGTCGCGGCCCTCCGCCGCCGCCTCGTGGAAGCGGCGGATCAGCGCCGGCAGCACGTGCGAGGACTGGAGGTCGAAGTTGTCGCCCGGGCCGTAGAGGTTCGTGGGCATGGCCGAGACGTACGAGGCCCCGTACTGCTTGCGGTACGACTGGACCTGCACGATGCCGGCGATCTTCGCGAGGGCGTAGGCCTCGTTGGTGGGCTCCAGCGGACCCGTCAGCAGGGCGTCCTCGCTGATGGGCTGCGGGGCCAGCTTCGGGTAGATGCAGGAGGAGCCGAGGAACAGCAGGCGGCCCACGCCGGCGGAGTGCGCGCCGGCGATGACGCTGAGCTGGATCTTGAGGTTGTCCTCCAGGAACTGCACCGGGTAGGTGCTGTTGGCCATGATCCCGCCGACCTTGGCGGCGGCCAGCACGACCGCGTCCGGGCGCACGTCGCGCAGGTACGCCTCCGTCGCGGCGGCGTCGCGCAGGTCGAGGTCGGCGCGGCCGCGGGTGAGCACCTCGTGGCCGTCGGCGGTGAGGCGGCGCGCGACCGCGGACCCCACGAGGCCGCGGTGTCCGGCGACGAAGACGCGGGCGTGCGGGGGCAGGAGGGTCGGGGTGCTTGTCATACCGCCGATGATGCCAGTCCGCCGGCCGCGGGTTTCGGGGGAGCCCGGACGCCGCGTCCCGGGGCCTCGGGCCGCCGTCCAGGGCCGGTTGTACGTGCGGGCCGCTGCCGGGGGCTCCGCCTCCCGGCCCCGCACCTCGGACGCCGGCGGGGCCGGGGCGTGCGGAGCGGGCGTGTACGGTACGCATCCAGTCCCGGACCAGGGACGGGCGGGCCTGGCCCGCCGCCTGCCGGAATGCCGCAGGGCCGTCGGGGGGCCCTGCGTACCGGGCCGAAGGCAGAGACCAAGAGACCGGCCGTGCCAGAGGCCGGAGCACATCAGAACAGCAACGGACCCCAGGGGGACACCACATGGGCAAGACCGCACTGATCACCGGCGTCACCGGACAGGACGGCTCGTACCTCGCAGAGCTCCTGCTCTCCAAGGGCTACACGGTGCACGGGCTCGTGCGGCGTTCCTCCAGCTTCAACACGGAGCGGATCGACCACATTTACCAGGACCCGCAGACGGCGAATCGTTCCTTCGTCCTGCACCACGCCGACCTCTCGGACGGCGTCGCCCTGGTGAACCTGCTGCGCGACATACGCCCCGACGAGGTCTACAACCTCGGCGCCCAGTCCCACGTCCGCGTCTCCTTCGACGCCCCCCTCTACACGGGCGACGTGACCGGACTCGGTGCGCTGCGGCTGCTGGAGGCCATCCGGGCCAGCGGGGTCGACACCCGGATCTACCAGGCCTCGTCCTCCGAGATGTACGGCTCCACCCCGCCCCCGCAGAACGAGGACACCCCCTTCCACCCGCGCAGCCCGTACGGCGGGGCCAAGGTCTTCGCGTACTGGACCACGGTCAACTACCGCGAGGCCTATGGCATGTTCGCCGTCAACGGGATCCTCTTCAACCACGAGTCCCCCCGCCGCGGCGAGACCTTCGTGACCCGGAAGATCACCCGCGCGGTCGCCCGCATCAAGGCCGGCCTCCAGGACCACCTCTACCTCGGCAACCTCGACGCCGTCCGCGACTGGGGCTACGCCCCCGAGTACGTCGACGCGATGTGGCGCATGCTCCAGCAGGACGAGCCGACGGACTACGTGGTCGCCACCGGAGTCGCCGCCACGGTACGGGACTTCGTACAGTCCTCCTTCGCCCACGCCGGCCTCGACTGGGCCGACCACGTCCGCTACGACCCCAAGTACGAGCGCCCCAGTGAGGTGGACGCCCTCATCGGCGACGCCTCCAAGGCGCGGGAGATCCTTGGCTGGAAGCCGACGGTCCTGGTGCCCGAGCTGGCGCAGATCATGGTGGACGCCGATGTCCGTCAGGTCGAGGACCAACTGGCGGGCGCCACCGTCCGGATCGACCGCTGAGGCTCCGGCTTTCGCCTACGATTTGCCGTGTCCCGGTCATCCTCGCGAGCTCAGGGCTCCGTGCGGGTGTGGCCGGGTGTGTACCCGCCGTATGCCAACAGTGCGCCCTCCAGCCTGAACTCCGTTGATTCCAAGTTGGTATGCAACGGGTCAAGTGAGGTGACCGGGTCCTCGCATGAGCCCTAGTCTGCGCCAGTACATACGGCTGTTCGGATATTTCCAGCCATCAAACCGGGCAACAGCCCTGGGGGGCTCATGCGTAGATCCAGAGGGCTGACTGCTGCCCTCGCACTGTCACTGGCCGGCACCGGAACGGGCCTCGGCCTGGTGCTGATGCCCGAGGCGTCCGCCATCACACCACCGGTGGCGTTCACCGCCGACGAGCTGCCCACCTGGCAGCCGAACGGCGTCGTCTTCGCCATGGAGCAGGCGAACGGCACCGTCTTCGCCGGCGGCACCTTCTCGGCGGTCCGCCCGCCCGACGCGGCCGGCGGCGCCGAGCAGGAAGCGGTCAACTTCGTGGCGCTGGACGCCGCGACGGGCAACCCCACCTCCTGCAAACTGGCCTTCACCGTCGGTGAGGGCAGCGCGACCGTCCGGGCGCTGGCCGTCTCCAAGGACAAGAAGACCCTGTACGCGGGCGGCTACTTCGGCGCCGTCAACGGCACCCCGGTCTCCAGCCTCGCCGCGATCGACATCGAGACCTGCACCCCCAAGGCCGCCTTCCACCCGGGCGTACCCGCCACCGTGCGCGCGCTCGACGTCACCGACGACACCCTGTACGTCGCCGGCGACTTCGCCGCCGTCGAGGGACAGACCCGCGAGCGGTTCGCCGCGGTCGACGCCGCCTCCGGTGCCCTCAAGCCCTGGACCGCCAACGCGGACGAGCCCGGCCGGGCCGTCAAGGTCAGCGCCGACGGCAAGAACGTCCTGCTCGGCGGCGACTTCTTCTCCGTCAACGGCACCAACACCCACGCCCTGGCGGTGGTCAACGCCGCCACGGGCGCGGTCGTCAAGACGTACTCCAACATCCCCTCCAACTCGGTCGTCAAGCACATCTCGGCCGACGCGACGGGCTACTACACCGCCAACGAGGGATCCGGCGGCGGCGTCTTCGACGGCCGCCTCGGCCTGAACCCCGACTTCAGCGAGAAGTGGCGCGACCGCTGCCTCGGCGCGACCCAGTACGTGCTGCCGTACGACGGGGTCCTCTACAGCTCCTCGCACGCCCACGACTGCTCCAGCGAGCTGGAATTCCCCGACGGCAAGCGGAACTTCTTCCTCGCCCAGCCCACCGACCACACCGGCACCGCCCCCGCGCCCGTGGACGGCTTCGTGCGGGGCCCGCGCAAGCTCGGCTGGCACCCCACCGCCAACGACGGCATCGGCGAGGGCATCGGCCCGCGCGTCATGTCCGTCGCGGAGAAGAACGGCGTCAAGTACCTCTGGGCGGGCGGTGAGTTCACCCTCATCAACGGCCAGCCCCAGCAGGGCCTGACCCGCTTCGCCAACACCGGCGACGTCGGCGCGCCGACCACCCCCGTCGCCAGCGCCGCCAGCGTCAAGCCCGGTGAGGCCCAGGTCCGCTGGCGCACCAGCTACGACCAGGACGACAGCCGGCTGACGTACCGGATCTACCGCAACGGCTCGGCCACCCCGATCGCCACCGTGACCGCCGACTCCCTGGAGTTCGAGCGGCCGCAGGCCTCCTGGAACGACACCACCGTCAAGGCCGGCCAGTCCTACACCTACCGGGTGACCGCCACCGACGGCGCCGGCAACACCAGCGCCCTGTCGGCGAACGCCTCCGTGACCGTCCCGGCTTCCGTGCAGGCCTACCCGGACAAGGTCCGCGCCGACGGCGCCAACCTGTACTGGCGCTACGACGACACCGTCAGCCCGTACGTCGCGGACTCCTCCAACGGCGGCAACACCGGCGGCATCCAGGTCAACGCCCCGGCCCTGCGCCAGAGCCCCGGCGCCGTCAGCGGCACCAGCACGGCCATGGGCTTCAACGGCACCAGCCAGCAGGTCTACAGCGACCACCGGCAGAGCGTCGGCGCGTCCTTCACCATCGAGACGTGGTTCAAGACGAACACCACGCGCGGCGGCAAGCTGATCGGCTTCGGCAACAACACGGTCAACAGCAGCGGCTCGTACGACAAGCAGCTGTACATGACCAACACCGGCCGCCTCGCCTTCGGCGTCCACAACGGCTCGGCCCGGACCATCACCACCGGCCTCTTCGAGACGTACAACGACAACAAGTGGCACCACGTCGTCGGCACCCAGGGCCCCGGCGGCATGACCCTCTACGTGGACGGCCAGAACAAGGGCACCAACAGCGCCACGAACTCCACCCCGTACGCCGGCTACTGGCACGTGGGCGGCGACAACCTCAGCGCCTGGCCGAACCGCCCGACGAGCAACTTCTTCGCCGGCCAGATCGACGAGACCGCCGTCTACCCGTCGGCGCTCACCCAGGCCCAGGTCAAGGCCCACTTCGACCTGGCCAAGGCCCCGGCCGACACGGTCTCCAAGGTCACCCCGTCCGAGGACACCTACGTCAACCAGGGCGCCCCGGGCACCGCCTACGGCACCTCGGCCTCGCTCGCGGTCCGCGGCACCTCGGCGTACGAGACGTACCTGCGCTTCACCCTCCCGGCCGCCCCGGCCGGGCAGGTCCTGAAGGCCGCCTCCCTCCAGTTCAAGACCTCCACGCAGGCCGGCGCCGGCACCGCCGACACCGTCTCCGTGGTCCCGGTCACGGGCACCTGGAGCGGCGACGGCACGACGTTCAACACCAAGCCCGCCCTCGGCACCACCCCGCTCGGCAGCATCGCGGGCGTGCCGGACGGCTCGGCCGTCCAGAACGTCGAACTGGACACCGCCGCGGTCTCCGCGGTGCTGGGCAGCAGCTACGGCCTCGGCCTGACCGGCACCGGTACCGACCCGCTGTGGATCTGGTCCTCGGAGTCGACCGCCGCGGACGCCTCTCCGCAGCTGGTCCTCACCTTCGGCCAGAAGTAACCGCCTGACGGAGTACGGGGCCCGGCACGCCAAGCGCCGGGCCCCGTACCCCTACCCATCCAGTACGTACGGGAGCCACCTGATGTACCGACGCCCCGCGGCGGCCGCCGTCCTGCTCGCGGCCGCCCTGACGCTGACCGGCTGCAGTTCCCAGCACGGCGGCAAGGCCGACACCGCCCGGGCCGCCGCCACGCCGAAGCCGCCGGCCCCGTCCTCGGCCCCCGACCCGGCCGACGCCACGACGGCGCCCACCGCGGCGGCTTCGCCCGACGCGAAGCCGACGGGCCCGGTCCTGCCGGACGCGAGGCTCACCCCGAAGACGGGCAGCTTCAAGGAGAACGAGAAGAAGTACCTGAGCGGGCGCGTCCCCGAGAAGACGGACCCGGCTGCCGTCCTCCAGACCGGACAGGAGACCTGCCAGAGGGTGGAGCGCACCGCCAAGCGGGACAAGGACGCGGCGGCCGCGTCCATCGTCGCCGGCGAGGTCACCGGCGCGAAGGACGCGATCACCTTCCTCTGCCCGGAGCAGAAGCCGGTCCTGGACGCGGCCCAGAAGGGCTTCGCCGACGGCCCCCGCCCCACCCCGGCCCCCGGCACCTACCGGGCCGCCATCCAGAGCACCACCTGCACCTGGGAGGCCAGGACCAAGGACGGCGCCGTCCTCGCCTCGGGCCCGGAAGCCCCGCCCAAGCCGGGCGACAGGATCACGGCCGCGATCCCCGCGGGCGCCGACCAGTTCACCTCGACGGGCTGCTACGCCTGGCTCCCGGCGTAGCCCCCGCGGCGTTTCCGTTCCCGCCTCCCGGGTACCCGCGCGGTCACACGACACAGCGGAGGCGATTCCCATGCGCGGCATAGGCGGTTGCATCACCCTGATCGTGGTGGGGGCCGTCCTCACCTTCGCGAGCGACTGGGAGCTGGAGAGCGTCGACCTCGACCTCGTCGGCCTGATCATGATGGTGGCGGGCGGCATCGGCCTCGGCGTCTACGCCAGCGTCCTCAAGCGCCGCCGCACGGCCGCCCTCCCGGTGGTGGAGGAACACCACCGGGACGGGATCTGAGCCCCTCAGCCGCCGAGGGCCGACCCGTACACGCCCAGCAGGGTGTCCAGGACGGCGTCCATGGAGAAGGAGGCGGCGGCCAGCTCTCGGGCGGCGCCGGAGGCCTTGGCGTTCGCGCTGGGATCCAGGAGGTCCAGGACCGCCTGCGCCACACCCTCCGGGCCCGGGTCCACCGCGCGGCCCGCGCCCGCCGCGGCGATGTCGCGGGCCAGGCCGTTGGAGTGGGTGACCACCGACGGGACGCCCACCGCGAGGGCCTCCAGGACCGACATGGGGAACGGCTCGTCCACCGAGGGCAGTACGTAGACGTGGGTGCGGCGCAGCTCCGTGAGGACCTCCGGGGTGGACAGGGCGCCGGGGACCGTGAAGCGGTCGGTGAGGCCCAGGGCGGTGATCCGGGCGCGGACCGCCGCCAGCTCGCCCTCGTCCGGGCCGGCCACCACGAACTCCGCGTCCGGGTGGGCCGCCAGGACCGCCGGGGCCGCGTCCACGAAGTCCACCGGGCGCTTGCGGGCCTGGAGCCGGGCCGAGTACAGGACGCGCGGGGGGCCGGTCAGCGGCGGGCGCTCCTCCTGGGCCGGGGTGCCGTTGACCAGGCGGGCCGTCCGGGGCAGCGGCGGGGCGCCGACCACCGCGTCCAGGCCCGTGCGCTCGTGCGGGGTCAGGTACAGCACGGAGTCCGCGCCGCGCAGCAGGCGGCGTACCGCCACCGCGTCCAGGAGCTTCGCGAGGAGCTTGTCGCTCGGGTCCACCATGCCGTGGGTCTGGAGCACCAGCGGCTTGCGGGCACGGAGGGCCGCCAGGGCCACGGGCAGGGTGACCAGGTCCCGGGCCAGGTGCACGTGGACCACGTCCGCGTCCCGCACCAGGCGGGACGCCGAGGCCAGCAGGGCCGGCGAGGTCATCCCGCTGAAGCCGAGGGGGAGGAGGCGGCGGGCCGGGAACAGCTTCGCCGGAACGCCCTCCACCGAGGCCGGCCACGGGTCGAAGCCCTCGCCCAGGGCGAGCAGCCGCGCCTCGTGTCCGCGCGCCCGCAGGCCCTTGGCCAGGTTCAGGGCCACCCGCACCGGGCCGCCGAAGGCGTGCGAGGGGGAGTGCAGCGTCACGGCGTGCAGGACCTTCACTTCGGCTCCTCCACCGGGCGGCGCCGCCCGTCCCGGGTCTGCAGGGTCAGGGCCGGGAGGTCCTCGTGCACCACCGAGCCGGCGCCCGCCACCGCGCAGCGGCCCACGGTCACGCCCGCCAGCACGGTCGCCCGTACGGCCACCCACGCGCCGTCCTCGACGGTGATCGGGGCGTTGCGGTAGCGGAAGTCGGCGGCCCGGTGGTCGTGGGAGCCGGTGCACAGCATCGACTCCTGCGACAGGCACACGTGCGAACCGATCACCACCGGCTCCAGGTTGAGCAGCCAGGCGCCCTCGCCGATCCACGTGTGGTCACCGACCTCCAGCTTCCACGGCCACAGCACGCGCACCTTGTGCCGGATCAGCACCCCCTCGCCGATCTTCGCCCCGAAGGCCCGCAGCAACGCCACGCGCAGCCGGGCCGGGCAAAGCCACGACATGAAGAGGGTGTTCATCACGGCGAACCACAGAGCCTGCGTCAGAAACCCGCGCCCCTTGTCGTATCCGGCCAGCGTGAAGGCAGGAAGATCGCGCAACAGAAGCCCCTCGTCGTCCACCCCGGGCGCGCCTCCCCGGGCGCCGGACGCTCAGACTAGACTGCGCGCTGATCACGCACAGGGGTGGGGGCAACAGTGGCCACGGACATACGCAGGCCCGCCGTGGAGCCGGGGCCGCCGCCCGCCGAGGACGAGTCCCAGTGGGGGAAGGTCACCACCCCGCGCACCCTCCTCTCGCGGGCGCTGTCCGTGCCGCTCGCCCTCGGCTTCACCGTCTTCCTCCCCCTCCTCGTCGCCGTCCAGTCCGGCGACGGCCAGCGCGACGCCGCCTTCTGGCTCCAGCTCCTGCTCACCATGTACGCGGGCGCCCGCCTCTCCGCGATGGTCCTGACGAGCCGCCGCAAGCTGCTCCAGGGCTCCTTCTGGCTCTTCGTCTACATGGCCATGGGCGTGGCCCCGCTCGCCCAGGCCGTCCTCGGCCGGGTCCCCACCCCGGTCGTCGGACCCCGCTCCGACCTCACCCTCGCCATCGGGCTGGTCCTGCTCGGCTGCACCGCCTTCGACGTCGGCGTCCTGCTCGCCCGCCACCGGCCCGCGGGCCGCGCGGGCGGCTCCCCGAAGGAACCGCGGCCGCTCATGGCCCACCGGCGGCGGCTCCAGCTGCTGACCGCCCTCGCCTTCCTGGGCAGCGCGGCCTTCATCGTCAAACTCGGCGGCCCGGCCGTCTTCTTCTCCAGCCGGCAGGAGATCATCGCCGGCATCCAGGAGGCGGGCGTCTCCAACGGCGACGGCCAGGCCGGGCAGGCCCTGCTGCGCGGCTTCGGCACCGTGCCCGCGCTGCTCGCGCTGCTCCTGTACACGCGGTGGCTGATCACCTCGAAGTTCGCCCGCCGCAAGGTGTCGGTCATCGTCACCTGGGCGGCGCTGACGGTGCTCAACGTGATCGTCAACAACCCGGTCTCGAACCCCCGCTACTGGTTCCTGACCGTCCTGTTCGCGCTGCTGTTCACCGTCTTCCCGGTGAGCGCCGCCATGTACCGGGTGGCTCTGTCGATGGCCGTCGTGGTCGCCCTGCTCGTCTTCCCCTTCGCGGACCGCTTCCGCTACGACGAGAAGAACTACAAGCCCGTCGAGACGACCTCGTTCCTGGAGCCGATGGCACTCAAGGACTACGACCAGATCGGCATGTTCGCCAACACCATCACCTTCTCCGACTCCGGCCCGGGCCACTTCTACGGGCGCCAGCTCGCCGGATCCGTCTTCTTCGCGGTGCCCCGCTCGGTGTGGCCGGGCAAGCCGCGCGACACGGGCGTGATGGTCGGCCAGTGGATGGGCACGGTCAACACCAACCTCTCCTCCCCGATCTGGGCCGAACTCTGGCTGGACTTCGGCCCGCTGGGCATGGGCGCCGGCCTGCTGGGCATCGGGTACGCCGCCGCGCGCGTCGACCGGCGCTACGCGAAGCGGGCCACGCGCCGCTCCGCGCCGGGCAGCCTGGTCTCCGTGGTGGTCCCGCTGGTCGCCGGGTACTCCTTCATCCTGCTGCGCGGCCCCCTGCTCCAGGCCTCCGGCCGGGTCGCGATCGCCGCGATGTGCCTCGGGCTCGTGGCCACGTACCGCCAGGACAAGGCCACCACGCTGCGCTGACGCGGCCCACCCCCGGCCGGCCTGGCCGCATGGCGCCAGGCACCTCCGTGCCACCCGCAGCCCCTGGAACACACCCGGGCCCGGAAGACATGATCCTCTCAACGGCGCAGCAGTGGGGCGCCGGGGGGAACCGGGCCGACGCCGATGGGCGCACACCTGGAGCGCCACGTCATCAAGGGTCCGCGCAACTGCGCACACGTGGCCCATATGCGTCCGAAATCTGGGGGATTGTCATGTCTGCTCGCCGTCGACTGACCACGCTCGCGTCGCTCACCGCCACCGTGGCCGTCGGCTCGTCCGTGCTCCTGTCCCTGGGCGCGGTCCCGGCCTCGGCCGCCAGCGTGGCGACCTGGGACAAGGTCGCCCAGTGCGAGAGCTCCGGCAACTGGAGCATCAACACCGGCAACGGCTACTACGGCGGGCTGCAGTTCTCGGCGTCGACCTGGCGGGCCTACGGGGGTACGGCGTACGCGGCCTACGCCCACCAGGCGACCAAGAAGCAGCAGATCCTGATAGGCGAGAAGGTCCTCGCCGGACAGGGCCCGGGCGCGTGGCCGACCTGCGGCCGCCTCGCCGGACTCGGCAGCGACCACGCCGACCCCTACCCGGACGCGCCGGCCCCGCCGGCCCCGGCGCAGTCGTGGAAGGCGCAGGTGCTGATCGGATCCGGCAACGGGATCTACCACGCCACCCGCTTCGACAACGGCACCTGGACCCGCTTCGGCAACGTCGACAGTCAGGCGGCGGCCGTCCCGGGCGGCGTGCGCACGACCGCCGAGGCGGGCGTCAACGGCGACACGCACGTCCTGGCCGTGAGCAACGAGGGCAGGCTCCACCACACCATCCGCAACGCGGACCGCACCTGGGGAACCTTCGGGGACGTCCACGCGGTCGCGGGCGCACTGCCCAACGTGACGCAGGTGGCGGCGGTCTCGTCGGGCACGGAGCTCCAGGTCGTGGTGGTGGCGGACGGGAAGGTCCACCACACGGTCCGCCGTGCCAACGGGACGTGGGCGCCGTTCGGCGCGGTCGGCAACCCCGGCGGTGCGCCGGTGACGAAGGTGGCGCTGTCCCAGACGGGCACCGACACGCAGGTGGTCGCGGTCTCGAACGGCTCCCTGTTCCACACGGTCCGGCACGCCGACGGTACGTGGAGCAACTGGGGCGACGCCTCGGCCGAGACCGGGGTCTCCGGCGTCGACGACGTCGCCGTGGCGGGCACCGGGGGTGACCTCCAGCTGGTGGTGACCACGGAGGGCGGCGCGAAGCGCTACCACGGCGCCCGCTTCGCGAGCGGCCAGTGGGTCCTGAACGACCTGTCCGCCGTCGTCCCGGCCGGCGTGACCGTCATGGACGTCGCGGCCGCGGCCGTCGACAACGAACTCCAGGCCGCCTTCGTCACCACCGACGGCCGCGTCCTGCACACCCTCCGCCACACCAACGGGACCTGGACGGGCGCCGCCCCCATGGACCTGACGGGCGTCGGCGGCGACCACACCGGCGTGTCCATCACCGCCACCTTCAACTGACCAGCGCACGACACCCACGACACCCGCGACACATCCGAGGAGCCACCATGTCCACCACCTTCACCCGTCGTGCGCTGACCTCCGCCACCGGTCTCGCCCTCGCCGCCTCCGGCCTGGTCGCCTTCGCCGCGTCCCCGTCCTACGCCGCGGGGCCCGGCTACCAGATGCCCTTCAGCTGCAACCAGGCCTGGCTGGGCAAGACGTACAGCGGTCACAGCCCGTCGATGCAGTCGATCGACTGGACGCACGGCGGCACCACCGCCAACCAGCCCGTGCTCGCCAGCGCCGACGGCGTCGTCAGCACCGCCACCACCCTCACCAACCCCGACGGCTCGTACCGCAGTTACGGCAAGTACGTGGTCATCGACCACGGCAACGGCTCGACGTCCCTGTACGCCCACCTCAACGGCTACGACGTCAGCGCGGGAGCCCGCGTCGTACGCGGCCAGAAGATCGGCATAGTGGGCAACACCGGCAACTCCTCCGGCGCCCACCTGCACTACGAGCAGAGGTACAACGGCACCGTCAAGCAGTCCGTCTTCGACGGCGAGCCCTTCCAGATGGGTTCGACGCTGACCAGCCGCAACTGCTCCGACACGACGAACCCGCCGGCCCCGACGGGCCAGTGGCGGGCGCAGGTCGCGGTCGAGTCGGGCGGCGGGATCTACCACGCGGTCCGCAACGCCGACCGGACCTGGACCGGCTTCGGCGACGTCCAGGGCGTCACCGGCGCGGTCCCGGGCGGGGTGCGGACCACCGCCGAGGCGGGCGTCAACGGCGACACGCACGTCCTCGCCGTGACCAACGAGGGCAAGCTGTACCACTCGATCCGCTTCGCCGACCGCTCCTGGTCGGACTTCGGGGACGTCCACGGCGAGGCCGGTCCGCTCGCCAACATCACGCAGGTGGCGGCGGTTTCCTCGGGCTCCGAGGTGCAGGTCGTGGTGGTGGCGGACGGGAAGGTCCACCACACGGTCCGCCGTGCCAACGGGACGTGGGCGCCGTTCGGCGCGGTCGGCAACCCGGGCGGTGCGCCGGTGACGAAGGTGGCGCTGTCCCAGACGGGCACCGACACGCAGGTCGTCGCGGTCTCGAACGGCTCCCTGTTCCACACGGTCCGGCACGCCGACGGTACGTGGAGCAACTGGGGCGACGCCTCGGCCGAGACCGGGGTCTCCGGCGTCGACGACGTCGCCGTGGCGGGCACCGGCGGTGACCTCCAGCTGGTGGTGACCACGGAGGGCGGCGCGAAGCGCTACCACGGCGCCCGCTTCGCGAGCGGCCAGTGGGTCCTGAACGACCTGTCCGCCGTCGTCCCGGCCGGCGTGACGGTCACGGACCTGGCGGCGGCGCAGGTGAACAACGAGCTCCAGGCGGCCTTCGTGACCACCGACGGGCGGGTCCTGCACACGATCCGCACCGTCAACGGCACCTGGAGCCCGGCCGCCCCGGTCGACCTGACG
Organism: Streptomyces sp. NPDC037421; assembly: GCF_055602105.1. Taxonomy (NCBI): domain Bacteria; kingdom Bacillati; phylum Actinomycetota; class Actinomycetes; order Kitasatosporales; family Streptomycetaceae; genus Streptomyces; species Streptomyces sp. NPDC037421. The sequence continues at coordinate 43,193 of NZ_JBVJWV010000013.1, read as the reverse complement.
GGCGTGCCCGGCACCCGCACCGGCGTCTCCATCACCGGCACCTACAACTGATCCGGTACTCCTGATCCGGACACACCGCGGGCCCGGGACGACCACCGTCCCGGGCCCGCTCCCGTGCACCTCAGGCGGCGGCCGCGAGCTCCGCCGGAACCTTCAGCCGGGCCACCCGCAGCCACCCGGCGGCGGCCTTCGCGGCGGAGCCCAGGGCCAGGCCCCAGGCGGCGCCCGCGACACCCCACCCGGCGTACCCGCCCAGCAGCAGGGCCACCGACAGCAGCGAGAACACCACCTGGAGCGAGAGCGTGGCCTTCGGTTCGAGCACGCGCAGCGTGAGCAGGGCGCAGGTGCCCAGGCCCATGACCGCGTACTGCGCGCCCGTGGCGGGCAGCAGTGCGGCGGCCGCCGGCCAGGTGTCGCCGAGCAGCTGCCGGCCCAGCCGGTCCGGCAGCGCGTACAGCACCGCCGCCCAGCCCGCGCCCAGCACCGCGAGGACGGCCCCCATCAGCAGGGTGAGCCGGACCACGCCCCGCTTGCCGCCGGCCCGGCCCACCACGGGCGGCCCGAAGGCGTTCGCCGAGTTGAACAGCACGTTCAGCGGGCCGAAGAGGGTGCTGGCGCCGCGCAGCGCGCCGACGGCGAGCGGCGTCGCGAACGCACCGAGCCCGAGCACCGCCAGCTGGCTGGAGCCGTTGCCCACGGCGAACTCGACCACGAAGCGCCGCCCCAGGTGCCCGCGCCGCAGATAGGGCCGCAGGTCACCGCGCACCCCGCGGACGAACGGCCGCAGCAGCCACAGCCCCAGCCCCAGCGCGGGCAGCGCGGACAGCCCCCACACCAGGACCAGCCGGCCCGCGGAGAGCCCCTGCGGCTGTACGGCCAGCGCGGCGACCACGCACACCAGCCGCAGCGAGTCCGCGGCCAGCGCCCGCTCGGGCACCCGCAGGGCGGAGAAGCAGTAGCGCAGCCCGTCCTGCACGAGGACCGGCGGCAGTACGAGGCCCAGCGCGAGCAGCGCCCACCCGGCGTCCCCGGGCACCGCGAGGCCCGCCAGGGCCAGTACGAGCCCGGCCGCGGCGGACGCGGCGGCCGTGAACAGCACGGAGGAGCGGCACACCCTCCCCAGCCCCTCGCCCTTCTCCAGCACCACGGTCTGGCCGACGTAGGCCATGCTGAGCCCGAGCAGCACGCTGAAGGCCACGTACACCATCGAGAAGGCGGCGAACCCCGACGCCGACGACAGCCGGGCGGCCAGCACCAGCACCAGGATGTTCGTGGCACTGGAGGCGGCCTGGTCCAGGACCGAGGAGACCGCGGCGAGCCCCCGCCGGCTCACCTCTGGCCCGTGCGGACGGTACGCAGCGCCACGGTGTCGCTCCCGTCGCCCGGGGCGGGCTCCTCGGGTCCGGCGCCCCCGCCGGCCGGCGGCCGCGGTGCGTCCGGGGCGGAGCCGGCCGCGGTCCATCCCCTGGACCTGCCACCGCGCTTGTCCGAGGGCAGCGGGGCGTGCAGCACCGCGCCCAGCACGGTCCCGCCGGCGCCGCTGATCAGCTCGCGGATCCGGGACAGGTCGCTGCGGTGCACGGCGCGCGGGTCGCAGACCACGAGGACGCCGTCGACGCGGTCGACCAGGGCGAGCGCGTCGGCGTACGAGAGCACCGGCGGTGCGAGCACCACGACGGTGGAGTTGGGGGAGTCGGCCTCGGAGATCAGCCGGCTGGTGCGCGGGGAGGTCAGTGCGCGGGGCACGTTGCGCACCCGGTCGCCGGGGATCAGGTCGAAGTCGCCGGACTCGGCGGCGTCCACGACGAGCCGGCGCCCGGCGGGCCAGTCGGAGTCGCCGGCCGTGCCGCCGCCCGCCCCCGAGGTCCAGCGCGGCCGGTCGCCGGTGTCGGTCGGCAGCTGGCTGGCCAGTACCGGGGTGCGCAGGTCGGCCTCGATGAGCAGGACGTCCTTGCCGGTCTCGGCGAAGGAGGCGGCCAGGTTCACGGCCACCGCGGCGGCCGTCTCGCTGCTGCCGCGCGGGGCGACCACCAGCAGCCGGCGCCGGTCGGCGAACCGGGAGTCGTAGGCGAGGCGGAAGGCCACCGAGCGGTACTCCTCGGCGAGCCGCGGATCGGCCTCCCCGGCCGCGAGGAGCGGGCCGCCGCCGGTCCGGTCCCGGGGCAGGCAGCCCAGTACGGGCGCGCGCAGGGACCGGGCCACGTCGCCCTCGGAGCGCGGCGCCGGGTCGAAGACCAGCCGGACCCACGCGGCGAGCAGGCCGAGCGCCAGGCCGACGGCCGCGCCGAGCGCGAGCGACATGGGGACACCGGGCCCGTCGGGAGCGGCGGGCGGGGCGGCGGCGCTGGTGACCCGGCCCGGGGACATGTCCAGGGCCTGGAGCTTGGCTATGTTGCTGTTGAGGGTGTTGACCTTGTTCTGGAGGTCGGTCCGCGAGGAGAGCGAGGCGTCGCGGGCGGTGCCCGCCGGCATGCTGTTGATCTGCCGGGCCACCTCGTCGAGCTGCCTGGCGACCGGGTCGCGCTGGGCCTCGTACCCCTTGACCATCTTGTCGCGGGTGACGTCGAGGGTCTCCTGCCGCTTGAGCAGGTAGGCGGCGGCCATGCCGTTGGCGCGCTTGGCGGCCTCCTCGGGGGAGGCGGCGGTGTAGGTGAAGCGCAGCACCATCGTCTGCGGCGGGTTGGTCACCTGGAGGCCGCCGCGGAGGGCCGGGAAGTCCTTGTCGGCCACGCCGAGCGTCTTCGCGGCCTGTTGGGCCGTGGAGCTGGAGAGCGCGACCTGCCGCTCCGAGCCGATGTTGATGGCCTTGTCGGGGGCCAGGCTCGGGTTGAACGGGTCGTCGGTGGGCGCGCGCAGCACCACGTCCGCGACGGACACGTAGGTGTCCGCCGTGGAGACGCCGAGGTAGACGCCGCCCAGCAGGCCGACGGCCACGCCGGCGCCGAGGAGCCGGCGGTAGCGCAGGAGCTGCTTGAACTGGTCCCGGAGGAGGTCGGGTTCGTCCTCGGCGGGGGCCGTCGCCGGGCGGTTCGTCTCGGTCACGACCGGGGACCCCCGAGTGCTTCGTCGATCAGTGCGTCGATGCGGGCCAGGCCCGCTTCGCGGCTCAGGTGGGCCGCCACGTGGACGGGCCCGGCCGCACCGAGCGCGTCCGCGCCTTCGGGGTCCTCGGCCAGGGACCGGACGGCCTTCAGCAGCGCCTCGGGGTCCTCCGGCGGTACCAGCACCCCGGCGCCCGAACGCCGTACCTCCTGCGCGGTCCCGCCCTGCGCCGCGACGGAGGCGACGACGGGCCGTCCGGCCTGGAAGTAGGAGGTGAGCTTGGACGGCACGCTCATGTCCAGCACGGCGGCGTGCTGTGTGACCGCGAGGACGTCCGCCGCGGCGAGGACGTCCGGGAACCCGCCGTCGGCGGCAGGCGGGATGATGTCCAGGTTCGGCACGTCGGCGGCGAGGCTCGCGAGGGCCGCGCGCTGGCTGCCGTCGCCCATGAGGACGAAGCGGACGTCCGGGTCCAGCCGGGCTGCGCCGACGAGGACTTCGAGGCCCTGCTTGAGTCCCATGTTCCCCGAGTGCAGGACGACGGTCTGGCCGGGCGCCCACCCCAGGTGGTGGCGGGTCTCCCCGCGCGGCTTGGTGGGCTTGGCCACGTGCGACCAGTTGGGGACGAGGCGGATCTTCTCCGGGTCCACGCCCATCGCCACGACCCGGTCCACGAACGTCTCGTGGATGACGCCGACCAGGGTGGCCCGCTTGAGGGCGTACGCCTCCGCGCGCCCGGCGATCGCGGCGGCCTTGTCCCCGCCGCTGATGCCGCTCTGCGCGGCCGCGGCGCCCATCAGGTCCTGGACGACGGGTACGAACGGCACCTTCCAGCGGGCCGCGAGCCGTGCGGCCGTCACCCCGCCGGCGAGGCTCGGCATCTGCGCCATGACGAGGTCGGGCTTCGGCATCCGGGGCGGGGCCACGGCGCCGTGCAGCAGAATCGATCCTTCGAACAGGGCCCGCCTGACGGCGGTCTGACGGGGCGGCACCGTGTGCGCGCGCCGGTGCACGGTCACCCCCGCGCGCTTCTCGGTGCGTCGCAGCGCCCCCTTGTACTCCGGCTCGACCGACCAGGCCGGGTAGTGCGGCATGCCCGCCAGAACGTGCGCGTCGTGGCCGGTACTCGCCCAGTGCTCCGCGATCTGGGTGGCGTACGGGCCGATGCCCGCGTGCTCCGGGGCGTAGTTGGTGGAAACCAGCAGCAGTCGCCGGTGACCGGATGTGGACACTGAACGTCCCCTTCTCCCCTGGATGATGCGCACGTCACCCTATTCGTTCACCCGGCGGAGCGTGGAACGCGCACGCTATTGTCGGCTGATCCGCCGCACCGGGGGGTGCGGCCGCTGGGGGGTAACCGATGACGGAGCGCGACATGACCGACCCTGTGCCGCCCGCGCGCAGGCCGTACCGGGTGGGCTACGCGCCCGGTGCCTACGACCTGTTCCACATAGGACACCTCAACATCCTCCGGCACGCCCGGAGCCGGTGCGACTACCTGGTGGCCGGCGTGGTCTCGGACGAGATGGCCGAACTGGCCAAGGGACAGCGCCCGATGATCCCGCTCGTCGAGCGCCTGGAGATCGTCCGCAGCGTCAAGTACGTCGACGCCGCCTTCGTGGAGACGGTCCCGGACAAGGTGGAGACCTGGAAGCAGGTCCGCTTCGACGTCATCTTCAAGGGCGACGACTGGCGCGGCACCCCCAAGGGGGCCAAGCTGGAACGGGACTTCGCCGCCCACGGGGTCGACGTCGTCTACTTCCCCTACACCGTGCACACCTCCAGCACCCAGCTGCGCCGGGCGCTGGACGCCCTCGCCCAGCCGGTGCACCCGCCGCTGCCGGAGCAGCTCACCGCCGAACGGCGCTGAGCTCGCGGAACCACTTCGTCAGGAACGCCAGCAGGAACAGGGCGGCGACCACGCCCAGGCCCGCGTACGCCCAGCGGAACAGAGTCCCGCCGCCCAGCAGCAGGAACACCAGGCAGAACACCCCGTAGTCCACGGGGAGCAGCGCCACCGCACGCAGGGTCGACGGCGCGGCGGCCGGGCTGCCCGGGGCGGCCTTCGGCTTGAGCTTCTCGGTCAGCAGCCCGCCGAAGAAGGTGACGACGGAGGCGAACTGGAAGCCCAGCGGCACCAGCAGCCACACTTCCGACCCGGTTCCGTACTCCTCGGGGAAGCGGTAGAAGGCGATGAGCACGCAGGCGTGCAGTGCGGTCAGCTTGGCCGCGTCCACCACGTGGTCGAGCCACTCGCCCGCCGCGCTCCCGCCGCCGCGGAGCCGGGCCAGCTGGCCGTCCGCCGAGTCGAAGGCGAAGCCGACCGCGAGCGCCGCCCAGACGGCGGCGCCCAGCCCCCACGAGGGCCCGGCCAGCGCGACCGCGGCGACGGCGGCGAAGCTGAACGCGGCGCTGACCAGCGTGACCTGGTTGGGCGTCAGGCCCAGCGCGTACGAACCGGCGGCCAGGTAACGGCCGGCGGGCCGGTTGACGAAGCGGGAGTAGAGCGACACCCCCTTGGCCGACTTCTGCGCCCCCCGCAGTTCCCGGAGCGCGGTCCCGACTCTCCCCATGCCTGCCCCTGTCCATGTGGTCATGTGTTCGTGTGTTCACAGGAAGGGCACATCATCGCAGGGGGAGTGAAAGGTTCCGCTCCGGATCGGTCAGCTCACCGGCGCCGCCTCAGCCCACCACCCGCAGCAGCAGCACCGACCGGGCCGGGACCGTCAGCGGCTCCCCGCCCCGGTGCCGCGTCCCCGGCGGAGCCTCCTGAGACTCCCGCGCGGTGTCCAGCACCAGCTCGTACGCATCCGCCCACGGCGCGCCCGGCAGCACCCACTCCACCGGCCGGTCCCCGGCGTGCAGCAGCGCGAGGAAGCTGTCGTCCGTCACCTGCCGGCCCCGCTCGTCCCGGCCCGGGATGTCCCGCCCGGACAGGTACAGGCCCACCGCGGCGGCCGGGGCGTACCAGTCCCGCTCCGTCATCTCCGTGCCCGCCGGGGTGAACCAGGCCAGGTCCCGCAGCCCGTCCGCACCCTGCGCCCGCCCCGAGAAGAACGCCCGCCGGCGCAGCACCGGATGGGCCTGGCGCAGCGAGATCAGCCGCCGGGTCAGCGCGAACAGGCCGCTCCACCGCGGGTCGGACAGCAGCGACCAGTCCACCCACCCCGTCTCGTTGTCCTGGCAGTACGCGTTGTTGTTGCCGCCCTGCGTGCGCCCGAACTCGTCGCCCGCCACCAGCATCGGGACCCCCGTCGACAGCAGCAGCGTCGTCATCAGGTTGCGCAGCTGCCGCTGCCGCAGCGCCCCGATCCGCGGGTCCCCGCTCTCGCCCTCGGCCCCGCAGTTCCAGGACCGGTTGTCGTTGGTGCCGTCCCGGTTGGCCTCTCCGTTGGCCTCGTTGTGCTTGCGCTCGTACGACACCAGGTCGCGCAGGGTGAAACCGTCGTGCGCGGTCACGAAGTTCACCGAGGCGTACGGCCGCCGCCCGCCCCACGCGTACAGGTCGCTCGATCCCGACAGCCGGTACCCCAGGTCCCGTACGTCGGGCAGCGCACCCCGCCAGAAATCCCGCACGGCGTCCCGGTACCGGTCGTTCCACTCCGTCCACAGCGGCGGGAAGGCCCCCACCTGGTAGCCGCCCGAGCCCACGTCCCACGGCTCCGCGATCAGCTTGACCCGCCGCAGCACCGGGTCCTGGGCGATCACCGCGAGGAACGGCGACAGCATGTCCACGTCGTGCATCGAGCGGGCGAGCGCCGCCGCCAGGTCGAAGCGGAAGCCGTCCACCCCCATCTCGGTCACCCAGTACCGCAGCGAGTCCGTGATCAGCCGCAGCACGTGCGGGCGCCCGGCGTGCAGGGTGTTCCCGCAGCCCGTGTAGTCGGCGTAGCGGCGCTGGTCGGACTGGAGCCGGTAGTAGCCCCGGTTGTCGATCCCGCGCAGCGAGAGGGTCGGCCCCAGCTCCCCGGCCTCCGCCGTGTGGTTGTAGACCACGTCGAGGATGACCTCGATCCCCGCCGCGTGCAGGGCCTTCACCATCCGCTTGAACTCGCCCACCTGCTGCCCGGCCGTCCCGCTGGCGCTGTACCCGGCGTGCGGGGCGAAGTACCCCACCGAGTTGTACCCCCAGTAGTTGCGCAGGCCCCGCCGCAGCAGGTGGTCCTCGTGCGCGAACTGGTGCACCGGCAGCAGCTCCACCGCCGTCACGCCCAGCGCCTTCAGGTGCTCCACGGACGCCGGATGGGCCAGCCCCGCGTACGTGCCGCGCAGCTCCTCGGGAACACCCGGATGGCGCATCGTGAACCCGCGCACGTGCAGCTCGTAGATCACCGTATCGGCCCAGGGGGTCTTCGGCCGGACGTCGTCCGACCAGTCGTCGTCATCGTGGACGACCACCCCCTTCGGGACGTACGGGGCCGAGTCCCGGTCGTCGCGCACCGTGTCCGCGATGTACTGCTGCGGCCAGTCCCGGACGTGCCCGTACACCTCGGGCGGCAGCGAGAAATCGCCGTCGACCGCCCGCGCGTACGGGTCCAGCAGCAGCTTCGCCGGGTTGTACCGGGCGCCCGTCCAGGGGTCCCAGCGCCCGTGCACCCGGAAGCCGTACCGCTGCCCGGGCCGCACGCCCGGCACGAAGCCGTGCCAGATCTCGTGCGTCAGCTCGCTCAGGGTGCAGCGGGTCTCCGCCCCGAGCGCGTCGAACAGGCACAGCTCCACCGCCTCCGCGCCCTGCGCCCAGAGCGCGAAGTTGGTGCCCTCCACCCCGGCCGGCCCCGCGTGGTAGCGGGCCCCCAGCGGGTGCGAGGAGCCCGGCCACACCGGTGGCGGCGGGTGCGCGGCCGCCCGTAACACCTTCGCCTGGACGCGCTCCCGTACGGCGTCCATCCCCTCGACGGCCCTGCCGGCATCACTGCCGGCGGCATCCACCGCCTCTTGCTCGGCTGCGCTCGACACTGCCCGCCTCCACGGCTCCTGGGTACCGGCGGGGGGAGTGCGGCCCCGGCGTCCCGGCCAGGGCCCGCCCCGTCTGGTCCTTCCCACTGTTCTGCCCGGACTGTTCTGCCCGGAACGTGCCCGGCCCTCACGTTTCCCCCGGAGGGCCCCGGTCGTTGGACGGAACGTGACTCTTCTGACGAGGCGGGCAGGGGCGGGCTTGGCCGCCGTGGCGGCGTGGGCGGGCCTGCTGGGCGGGCTGACCGGCTGCACCGAGGACGGCGGATCCCCCGTCGAGATCTCACTGCCGGGCAAACCCCGCTCCCCGGACGAGGCCATCCGGATCACCCCCGACGACAACGCCAAGGGCGTACCGGCCGAGGGCCCGCTGCGGGTGAACGTCCCCGAGGGCCGTCTCGAACGGGTCAGGGTCACCAAGGTCGAGGACGCCCAGGAGGAGGAGGTCCCCGGCGAGATCGCCGCCGACGGCCTCAGCTGGAGCCCCGACCCCGACGCCGGACGGCTGGCGCTCGCCGCCAAGTACACCGTCGACGCGGTCGCCCTCGACGGGCACAACCGCCGCCAGGCCCGGCACACCACCTTCACCACCTACGTACCCGAGGAGCGGTTCATCGGCTACTTCAAGCCCGAGAACCGCTCCACCGTGGGCACCGGCATGATCGTCTCCTTCAACTTCAACCGGCCGATCAAGCAGCGCGCCGACGTGGAGCGGGCCATCACCGTCACCTCCGACCCGGCCGTGGAGGTCGTCGGCCACTGGTTCGGCTCCGAGCGCCTCGACTTCCGGCCCAAGACCTACTGGAAGGCCGGCACCGAGGTCACCGTGAAGATGAAGCTGCGCGACATCGAGGGCGCGCCCGGCTCGTACGGCATCCAGGACAAGACCATCCGCTTCACCGTCGGCCGCTCCCAGGTCTCCACCGTCGACGCGGAGGCGCACACCATGGAGGTCCGCCGGGACGGGCAGCTGCTGTCCACCATCCCCATCAGCGCCGGGGCACCCAAGAACACCACCTACAACGGCAAGATGGTGGTGATGGAGCTGTTCGACGTCACCCGGATGAACGGCGCCACCGTCGGCTTCACCAGCGAGGACGGCAAGGGCGAGTACGACATCCCGGACGTCCCGCACGCCATGCGGCTCACCGCCTCCGGCACCTTCCTGCACGGCAACTACTGGGCCAGCCCCGACACCTTCGGCTCCACCAACACCAGCCACGGCTGCGTGGGCCTGCGCGACGACAAGGGCGGCGGCTCTGACACCCCGGCGGGCTGGTTCTTCGACCGGACGCTGGTCGGCGACGTGGTGGAGGTCGTGAACTCGCAGGACAAGACCGTCGCCCCCAACAACGGACTGGGCGGCTGGAACATGTCCTGGGCCGACTGGGTGGCGGGCTCCGCGATCGGCTGACCGCCCCCGGCATCCCGGCTGACACATTCCGGACCTCCCCGCACCCCGGGGGAGCGGTGCAATCGAGTGATTGTCGGACCGGAATGCCGTACGCGCCGAGTGTCTTCCGTCCGCCGCGCCGAAGCCCGCCCGCAGCCTGTCAGGGCCATCGGCGCGGGCGGGTGGCCGAGACAGCGGACGGAGCGTCATGTCAGCAAGGAAATGGACCCTCGGGCTGGCCGTGGGGGTAGTACTCGCCGCCGGGGCCCCCACGGCCCTCGCGGCGGGCCCCGGCAGCGAACCGCCGGCGACGGCGGGCACCCTGAGGGCCCCGCTGCCCGGCGGCCTCGGGCCCTGCATCCCCGGGGGTACCGCTCCCGGCGAGGGCTGCCCGAACCCCTACCCGGAGCCCGGCAACCACGGCTTCGCGGGCCGGGACCGGAACATCAACGTCTTCGTCGGCGGGGACATGCTGGTGCGCCGGGGCGCCGCCGAGGCGGAGGGCAAGGTCGTCGTCCTCGGCGACTTCGACATGAACAAGTCCGCCGGCGGCCTGGTCTACAACGTGGGCATCGCCGGAGTCGGCTCCCGCGTCCCCCCGCCGGCCGGCTCGGACTTCCTGGTCACCGGCGGCGACATCACCGTCGCCCCGCGCCAGACCCTCCTCGCCGACGGCGGCCGCGTCCACTACGCGGGCGGCCTCACCGGCAACGTGACCGGCACCCTCGACCCCGACCCGAACGCCGCCGACCCCTACACCCGCCTGCGCGGCGCCCTCACCGCCGCCAGCACCTGCTACGCCCTGCCCGGGGGCGTCCCCCGCACGCCGACCGGCCGGGCGGTGTGGAGCGCCCAGGAGACCGTCTTCACCGGCGACGGCCGCTCGCCGCTCCAGGTATTCAACGTGGACTTCGACCTCTCCGCCCATTCCGGTGAAGGGCAGCAGACGCTGCGTTTCACCGGCATCCCGGAGAACGCCACGGTCCTGGTCAACGTCACGGGGGAGAACCCCGCGCTGCGCGTCAACAACACCCTGCTCCCCGCCGGGCTGCGCGAGCGGCTGCTGTGGAACTTCCCCAACGCCGACGCGGCCACCATCGCGGGCTCGGCGCAGCTCGGCGGCAGCGTCCTGATCGGGCCGCAGGCATCGGTCGCCAACGTCTCGGTGATCGGCATGAACGGCCGCTTCTTCACCGCCGGCAGCGTCACCCACACCAGCCCGACGGAGACCACGGGCCTGGGCGCGGAGTTCCACGCGTACCCCTTCGACGGCGACCTGCCCGACTGCGCACCCGTCCCGCCGACGAGGGGTTCGGTGTCCGTCGTCAAGCACGACGAGAACGGCCGGGCCCTCTCCGGGGCGAAGTTCGAGCTGTGGAAGGAGACCAACGGCCGGGACGGCCTCCAGTACGAGGGCACGGGCGAGCTCGACACCAAGGTCACCGACTGCACCACCGGCACGGACGGCCTCTGCGCGCGCGAGGAGGAGCTCGGCACCTACTACTGGCGCGAGACCACCCCGCCCACCGGCTACGACCTCCCCGCGAACCCAGTCCACACGCTGGTCCTGACGGCCGAGAACGCCTCGCGGGGGGTGCGGTGGACGGCCGTGAACCGCAGGACCCCCGAGCCGCCGGACGGCAGCGCCCGGGTCGTGCTGCGGAAGGTCGACAAGGACACCGGCGAACCGCTGCCCGGCGCCCGCTTCGAGCTGTGGCGCGAGAGCAACGGCACCGCCGGCCTCCAGACCCGCGAGAACCCCGACACCCCGCTCGGGGACGGCGCCTGCGTGACCGACGCGCGGGGCACCTGCACGGTCGAGCTGCCGGTCGGCGAGCGCTACTACTGGCGGGAGGTGGGCCTCCCGGCGGGCTACGAGCGTCCCCGCGACCCGGTCACCGCCTTCGAGCTGGAGCGCGGTGAGACCGAGGAGTACGTCGTCGTCACCGTCCCGAACAGGAAGGCGGAGGAGGACCCGGCCGGCACCGTCAAGGTGCTGAAGAAGGACGCCAAGACGAAGCGGCCGCTGCGCGGCGCGGAGTTCGAACTGTGGCGGGAGACCGGCAGGGCCGTGGGCCTCCAGCGGAGCGGCAACGACGCCGACGAGCGGGTCGGGGACGAGTGCACCACCGGCCGAGACGGCGTCTGCGCCTTCGACGGACTCCCGGACGGCGCGTACTACGTGGTCGAGGTGGACGTCCCCGACGGCTACGTGCTGCCGCGCGACCCGGTGACGGGCCCGCTGACCCTGGACGGACGCACCCCGGGCCACCGGATCGCCGTCACCCTCCTCAACAAGCGCGCGCAAGACGGCCAGACCTGCCACTGCAAGGACGAGCCGGACCACGGCAGGCCCGACCACGGCAAGCCCGACCACGGCCGTCCCGACCACGAGGGCCCCGGCCACGACGGTCCCGACCACGGGCGTCCCGAGGGCCCCGGCTGGAACCCCGGTGAGTGGCCCCTGGGCGGTGACCGCAAGGCCTGACAGCCCGTCCGCCCCGGCACTTGGGACGGAACGGTGACACGACTGTGCCTATTCGTAATCTCCCCATGTGATTTCCTGTCGACAAGCGCGCGACTGTCCGTGCGCGGGGGACATGGGGAGAACACGAGTGAACCTGCAGCCGATACGCGGCCGCGTTCGCACCGGCCTGCCGGCCGTTCTGCTGGGGGCGGCCCTGCTGCTGACCAGCGCGTGCAGCGGTGGCGGCAACAGCGGGGGCAGCGGCGGGGACAACGGCAAGGCCGGTGGTGGCACGGCGAAGACCGGCACCGAGGCGTCCAAGGCCGTGGTCAACGTCAAGCCGGACGACGGGTCGAAGGAAGTCGCCACCAGCGGCGTCCTGAAGATCACCAGCAGCGGGGGCAAGCTGACCGCCGTGACGGTGGCCGACACCAAGGGCAACGCGGTGGAGGGCAAGCTGGCCGCCGACGGCGCGACCTGGGAGCCCGCCCGTAACCTGGCCGCCGCCACCGAGTACAAGGTGCACGCGGTGGCCAAGGACGAGGCCGGCCGCGAGTCCGCCAAGGACACCACCTTCACCACCCTGACCCCGCAGAACACCTTCGTGGGCCACTACACGCCCGAGGACGGCTCGACCGTCGGCGTGGGCATGCCCGTGTCCGTCAACTTCACCCGCGGCATCACCAACACCGAGGCCGTCGAGAAGGCCATCACGGTCACGGCCGAGCCGTCCGTACCGATCGAGGGCCACTGGTTCGGCAACGACCGCCTCGACTTCCGCCCCGAGAAGTACTGGGCCGCGGGCACCAAGGTCACCGTGAAGCTCGCGCTCGACGGCGTCGAGGGCCGTCCCGGCGTCTACGGCAAGCAGACCCGCACGGTCACCTTCACCGTCGGCCGCTCCCAGGTCACCACCGTCGACGCCACCTCCAAGAAGATGGAGGTCGTCCGCGACGGCCAGGTGCTCAAGACCATCCCGATCACCGCGGGCGCCCCGGCGACGACCACCTACAACGGTCAGATGGTCATCAGCGAGAAGTACAAGGTGACCCGGATGAACGGCGCCACCGTCGGCTTCGGCGGCGAGTACGACATCTCGGACGTCCCGCACGCGATGCGGCTGTCGACCTCCGGCACCTTCGTCCACGGCAACTACTGGGCCTCCTCCAGCACGTTCGGCTCGGAGAACGTCAGCCACGGCTGCGTCGGCCTGGAGGACGAGCGCGGCGCCGGTGACCCCAACACCCCCGCGGCGTGGTTCTACAACGAGTCGCTGATCGGCGACGTGGTCATCGTGAAGAACTCCAAGGACAAGCAGATCGCCCCGGACAACGGCCTCAACGGCTGGAACATGGACTGGGCGGAGTGGATCAAGTAACCGATCCGCGTACGTGACCCGGTGGCCCGGTGCTGTGACCCACAGCACCGGGCCACTCCGCGTTAACCGCGGCTAACCTTCCCCGTATGACCATCTCTCTCGAAGTCTCCGAAGGCGTCGGCACCATCCTGCTGGACCGCCCGCCCATGAACGCCCTGGACATCGCCACCCAGGACCGGCTGCGCGAGCTCGCCGTGGAGGCCACCGACCGCGCCGACGTGCGCACGGTCGTCCTCTACGGCGGGGAGAAGGTGTTCGCGGCCGGCGCGGACATCAAGGAGATGCAGAACATGGACCACGCGGCCATGGTCGCCCGGTCCCGTGCGCTCCAGGACGCCTTCACGGCCGTGGCCCGCATCCCCAAGCCCGTCGTCGCCGCCATCACCGGCTACGCCCTCGGCGGCGGCTGCGAGCTCGCCCTGTGCGCCGACTACCGGATCGCCGCCGACAACGCGAAGCTCGGCCAGCCCGAGATCCTGCTCGGCCTGATCCCGGGCGCGGGCGGCACCCAGCGGCTCTCCCGGCTGGTCGGCCCGTCCAAGGCCAAGGACCTGATCTTCACCGGCCGCATGGTCAAGGCCGAAGAGGCCCTCGCCCTCGGCCTGGTGGACCGGGTCGTGCCCGCCGCCGAGGTGTACGAGCAGGCGCACGCCTGGGCCGCCAAGCTCGCCCAGGGCCCGGCGATCGCCCTGCGCGCCGCGAAGGAGTGCGTGGACGCCGGTCTGGAGGCGGACATCGACACCGGCCTGACCATCGAACGCAACTGGTTCGCGGGCCTGTTCGCCACCGAGGACCGCGAGCGCGGGATGCGCAGCTTCGTCGAAGAGGGCCCGGGCAAGGCCAAGTTCGTATGAGCACAGCCGTATGAGCGCAGCCGTATGAGCACAGCCGTATGGGCGCAGCCGTACGACGCAGCCGTATGAGCGGGGCCTCGAGGGACGCATGAGCGCGGCCGCATGAAACCCCTGCGGGTGGATTAGCCAGGCCTTAAGGCAGCCTTAAGGGGACCTGGTGATCCACTGACGGTGATCGCCGCGCAGCGGAACGTCACCCCAGGTCAGGGTGGTTCATGCAGCCCTCGGTTGCCTTTCGCATATGCCGGAGCATCCCCTCGGAACCCCTGGTTCCGGGGGGTGTATTCCTGCGGAACGGCCCGGACGGGCGCGCGGGCCGTCCATGATGGGTGCATGGCGGGCCTGGAGGGTGTGGAACAGCCGCGGCAGCGCAGCAGCGCTTCGGCCGTACGGCTCACGGCGGCGGTCGAGGACGAACAGGGCCTCAGGGCGTTGGAGTTGTACGGCAACCCGGCCGAGGCGGAGGTGACGCTGCCGTCCATGCCGGAGTCCGCGAGCACGGCCCGGCGGCTCACCCAGAGCGTGGTCATCCGCTTCTGGGGGCTGTCGCCGCAGATCTCCGAACACGCCGTCCTGCTGGTCTCGGAGCTCGTCGGCAACGCCGTGCGCCACACCGGGGCCCGCTCCTTCGGCTTACGGATGCTGCGCCGGCGCGGCTGGATCCGGGTGGAGGTGCGCGACCCCTCGCGCGGACTGCCCTGCCTGATGCCGGTCCACGAGCTGGACACCACGGGCCGGGGGCTGTTCCTCGTCGACAAGCTCTCCGACCGCTGGGGTGCCGACCTGCTGCCGCGGGGCAAGATCACCTGGTTCGAGATGCGGGTCGCCGACCGCTGAGCGGCCCCGGAACGCCAGAAACCCCCTGTCGCCGAGGTGCGGCGCTGCGGGGGTTTCATGGGTGCGCCGAGGATCGGTGGGGTGTGTGATCCTCGGCGGGGGACTTCGCTCGGGTCAAAGGGAAGTCGTGGTTCCGACTATGGCAGACGAGGGCTCGAACGCCAAAAGTCCCGACTCGGACATAAGTGTGCATATCCCAAGAGTTTCCACCTAAATCCTAGGTGAGATGGGCCACTCACCTCGTAATCAACGAATAAGTATCGACCGCTCTGTGTAAATCGTTGATCACATAGCGGACGGCCGGCCTTGAATGCCCGCCCGACGAAAGTCCCAAATTGGGTCAATCATTACCTTGAGGGTCATCCGGCTCTTAAATGGGCGGGTGCTCTGTTATCCAGACCGCCGTACGGCCCTGCGCGCCACGGCGGCGGCCGCTGCCGGCGCCCTCACCGCGGCGTGCGGCACGGGCGGCGGCCCGGCAGCGCCGGGACCCGTCCGGGCCGCTCCCGCCAAGCCCGCCCGCCCGGCCGGCCCGGTGCCCGCGGCTGCGGCCCCCCGCCGCTTCCCCGGGCAGCCCGTGGAGATCGCGCACGGCCCCCGCGACCGGCCCCGGGTCGCGCTCACCTTCCACGGCAACGGGGACCCCGCCATCGCCCGCGCCGTACTCGCCGCGGCGGAGAAGGCCGGCGCGCGGGTCACCGTACTGGCCATCGGCAGCTGGCTCGACGAGCATCCCGACATGGCCCGGAGGGTCCTGGACGGCGGCCACGAACTGGGCAACCACACCCAGCGCCACCTCGCCATCAACGGCATGTCCGAGGCCGGGGCCTACGCCGAGATCACCGGCTGCGCCCAGCGCCTCAAGCGGCTCACCGGCTCCATCGGCACCTGGTTCCGCCCCTCGCAGACCCAGTACGCCACCCCCCTCGTCCGGGCCCTCGCCCAGCGGGCGGGCTACCCGCACGTCCTCTCGTACGACGTGGACTCCCTCGACTTCACCTCGCCCGGCGCGGCGGCCGTCATCCGCAACGTCACCGGGACGATCCGGCCCGGATCGGTGGTGAGCCTGCACTTCGGCTACGCGGACACGGCCGACGCGATGCCGCCCCTCCTCGAAGAACTCGCGCGCCGCGAACTGCGCGCGGTGACCACCACGGAGCTGCTGACCTCATGAAGACCACCCGCCTTCCCCGGAAGGCCACCGTGCTGCTGGCCGGTCTGGTCCTCGCCGCCCTGGCCGGCTGCGGATCGGCAGACAAGGCCCCTGCCGAGGCGCTCGGCTCCAAGGGGCCCGCCAAGCCCGTCAAGGCCGTCCCGGCCGTGCCGCCGGGACTGGCCGGGATGCCCCCGCTGCTCGATCCCCACGACGTGTACGCCGCCGACCGGCCGAACAAGCTGTCCCCGGTGGTCAAGGACTTCCCGTCCCGGGTCTACGTCCCGAACACCAACTCCAATACGGTGTCCGTCATCGACCCGGCCACGTACAAGGTCATCGACACCATCCCGGTCGGCGTCCAGCCGCAGCACGTGGTGCCCTCCTGGGACATGAAGACCCTCTGGGTCAACAACAACCGCGGCCACACGCTCACCCCGATCAACCCGGCCACCGGCGAGGCCGGCAAGCCCGTCGAGGTGCACGACCCGTACAACCTGTACTTCACGCCCAACGGCAAGTACGCCGTCGTGATGGCCTCCATGGACCGCGAGCTGGTCTTCCGCGATCCGCACACCATGGACCGGGTGAAGACCGTCCCCGTCACCTGCTTCGGCGTCAACCACGCCGACTTCTCGGCGGACGGCCGCTACTTCATCGTCAGCTGCGAGTTCTCCGGCGAACTGCTCAAGGTCGACACCGAGAAGATGGAGGTGATCGGCCAGCAGAAGCTGCCCTTCGAGGGCGCCATGCCGCAGGACGTGAAGATCTCCCCGGACGGGAAGACCTTCTACGTCGCGGACATGATGGCGCACGGCATGTGGGTGCTCAGCGGGGACAAGTTCGACGTCCCCAAGCTGCTGCCCACCGGCAAGGGCTGCCACGGCCTGTACGTCAGCCGCGACTCCAGGGAGATGTACGTGTCCAACCGGGGCGAGGGCAGCATCTCGGTCTTCGACTTCAAGGAGAACCGCCTCACCAAGAAGTGGCAGCTGCCCGACGGCGGCAGCCCCGACATGGGCGGGGTCTCGGCCGACGGGCAGGTGCTGTGGCTCTCCGGCCGCTACAACTCCGAGGTCTACGCGATCGACACCGTCACCGGCAAGCAGCTGGCCCGCATCCCGGTCGGCGGCGGCCCCCACGGCCTCGCCGTGTACCCGCAGCCCGGCCGCTACTCCCTCGGCCACACCGGCATCTTCCGGTAGGGAACGCGACGGTGCCCCGGGAGCTCGCACAGCACCCGGGACACCGTGTCCTTGAGGCCGCTACCAGGCGACCGGCAGCCGCTCGGGCAGCCGCTTGACGAAGCCCGTACGCCACACCGGGTTCTCCGCCGGCACCGCGAGGCGCAGCCCCGGCAGCCGCTCGACCAGCACCTCCAGCGCGATCTCGGCGTGGGCCCGGGCCGGCGCCGAGGCCGGGGCGACGGGCGCCTTCTCGCGCAGCCAGGAGCACTCCTGCGGCAGGACGTCACCGCGCCGCGAGAGCGGGAAGTCGAGGAGCGGCTGCTCCGGGGCGCCGCCGCCCTCAAGCTGCTCGACGCTCATCGGCGCTCCCTTCGGCGGAGACCGCTGCGGTGGTGGTGCCGTCCGCGGCGCCGGCCCCGGGGCGCACGACGGCGTACGCCTGGTCGCGGGTCGCGCGCAGGCCCCCGCCACGGGCGAAGAGGACGTCGGTCATCGGCGTCCTGACGTGGTAGGCCGCCACGGAGGACGGCACGTCGAGAATGCTGGGAGTTTCGATGAAGAAGGGCAGCCCGGCCGCCAGGTAGTCGAAACACACCCGCAACTGGGAATCCGCCATTGATTCACCCTCGGGCAACTTCGACCCGACGAAACGCAGAGCCATTTCCTCGCAGCCCTTGCGGAATGCGTCATCGGTCTCCAGGAAATGCAGTACGCGCCGGTGCAGTAGTTGGTGGACCGGGTTGGCCTGGAACTCGGAAAGCGCTCTCACTCGGATCTCGGCGTGCTGGGGGCCCGAATCCTCGACGCCTTTGATGATCCTCCTGCGAACCGCCTTGATCTCCTTCAAGGCGCGTCGGCCCGCGTGCTCCGGGGTGTAGCCGAAGGCGGCGAACATCCGGTCCACGTGGAGGTCCGCGTAGACGAAGTCGACCTGCGCGAACCGGCTCACGGCCCATCGGGCGAGGCTGGTCACGCGCTCGGCGCTGAAGTAGCTGTTTCCGGGGCTCACGCCTATGAGCACATGGTCGCCGTCTTCCCGGATATGGCGGCAGGTACGGGTGAAGGGCAGAACTTCGAATGATGCGTCAGCTGTGATCGTCACCTGTGATCGCCCTTGTTGCCGCATGTCCCTGGGAGCCCGGCGCTCCTGGTGTGGCGGCAATGCCGGTACGTTATGCCGTGATCCCGGAGCGTGACAAGTGGTAGACGGACTTGTTGGCTGGAATTCTTGCTTCCGCCTATCCGGCGAGCTGTTCCCGCAGCTTGCGTACGGGTAATTGAATATCTTTCTGCCGCCCGAACGGGACCCGCGGGAGCCTGGCGGGCCCGGGGCCGCTACCCTGAGCCGGTCAACAAGCACCGAGAAGGGGTGGACCCAGTGGCTGACATCGAGAGCGCACGGGCGACGTTCGACAAGTTCGACGTGAACGGTGACGGCTTCGTCACGGCCGACGAGTACAGCGCGGCCATGAAGGCGATGGGTGACCACTACGTCACCGCTGCGGTCGCGGACTCCGTGATCGCCGCCAAGGACAGCGACGGCGACAAGCTGATGAGCTTCGACGAGTTCTGGGCCTCCCTGAACAAGTAAGCGCGGCGCGTCCGCCTCCGCCCCGCCCGCCGGGGCGGGGGCGCGTCAGGCCCCGCCCTCCGGCGCCCCGGCCCGCGCCGGGCCGTCCGCCCCGGACGACAGGGCCTCCACCTCGGACAGGGCCTCCTCCAGCCAGCTCAGCCAGAAGCCCTCCAGGGCGATGCCGCCGTGCAGCACGAGCCGGCGCAGCCGGTCCGCGGCCGCGTCCCGCCCCGCCGGGAAGTCCTTCGCCTCGATGGCCTCGTACGTGGCCAACTGCGCCCGGTGCAGCTCCAGATGGCGCCTCAGCTCCGGCCCCAGCCGCTGCGGGCCGACCACCGCCGCCGCGCGGATCCGCAGCAGCAGCGCGTCCCGCACCGGCTTCGGGTCCTGGCTCTCGTCCACCCACCGCGCCAGCTCCACGCGGCCGTCGGGCAGCACCTCGTACTCCTTCTTCTGCCCGCGCACGGGCACCTCGCTGGGCAGCGCCCGGATCAGCCCCGCCTCCTCCAGCCGCCCCAGCTCCCGGTAGATCTGCTGGTGCGTCGAGGACCAGAAGTAGCCGATCGACTTGTCGAACCGCCGGGTCAGCTCCAGCCCCGACGAGGGCTTCTCCAGCAGGGCGGTGAGGATGGCGTGCGGCAGCGACATGCCGCCATCGTAGGTCGCCCCCGGTACCGGCGGTCCGCCCCGTCCTCAGCCCAGCGCCGCGAGCTCCTCCGGGGTCCGCGGCCCCGGCGCCCCGTCCGCCAGCACCCCCCGGGCCCGCAGGAACGC
Source organism: Streptomyces sp. NPDC037421 (assembly GCF_055602105.1). Classification (NCBI taxonomy): domain Bacteria; kingdom Bacillati; phylum Actinomycetota; class Actinomycetes; order Kitasatosporales; family Streptomycetaceae; genus Streptomyces; species Streptomyces sp. NPDC037421. Next base: position 23,582 of record NZ_JBVJWV010000013.1, on the reverse strand, counting down.
GCCGACCACCGGTGCCCACGCCGACCGCAGCCCCGCCGACGCGAGCAGCTCCGGGTCGCGGAGCAGTTCCCCGGCCGGTCCCGTACGGATCCCCGACGGGGTCAGCACGGCCGCGTCGTCGGCCCAGCGCACCGCGAGGTCCACGTCGTGGGTGGCCATGACCACCGTGGTGCCGGCCGCGCGCAGGCCCGCGAGGACGTCCAGGAGGCGTTCCTGCCCGTCCGGGTCCAGCCCGGCCGTGGGCTCGTCCAGGATCAGCACCCGCGGGGCCATCGCCACCGCGCCCGCGATCGCCGCGCGCTTGCGCTGCCCGTACGACAGCAGGTGCGTCGGGCGGTCCCGCAGCGCCGTGATGTCCAGGGCGGCCAGCGCGGCGTCCACCCGCTCGCGGACCTCCGCCGCCGGCAGCCCCAGGTTCATCGGGCCGAAGGACACGTCCTGCTCCACGGAGGCGGCGAAGAGCTGGTCGTCGGGGTCCTGCACCACCAGCTGCACCGAGGTACGCAGCCGGACCAGGCCCTTGCGGTCGTACGCCACCTCCGCGCCGCCGAGCCGCAGCGCCCCCGAGCCGGGCCGCAGCCCGCCGCTCAGCAGCCGCATCAGCGTGGTCTTGCCGCTGCCGTTGCGGCCCAGCAGCACCAGCGCGCGGCCCTCGGCGATGCCGAAGTCCACCCCGGACAGCACGGCCGGGCCGTCCTCGTACGCGTACCCCGCGCCGACCAGCTCCACCAACGGGGTCACAGACACAGCTCCTTCAGTACGAGGGTCCCCACGACCAGGGCGGCCAGCAGGGCGGCGGACCACGTCAGGAACCGCCGGGACAGCGCCGCGTCGGGCACGAGCACCCGCAGCGCGCCGTCGTAACCGCGCCCCGCCAGCCCCTCCTGGAGCCGGGCCGCGCGGTCGAAGGCCCGGACGAACGAGGTGGCCGCGAGCCCGGCCAGCGAACGCCACACCGCCGCCCGGCTCGTCTGCCCCAGCCGGGCCGCCTGGGCGCGCCGGACCTGCGCCATCGAGTCCAGCAGCAGGAATCCGATCCGGTACATCACCAGCGCCACGTCCACCACGGGCGCCGGCACCCCGGCCCGCACCAGCCGGGGCAGCACGTCGGAGACCGGGGTCGTGAAGGCGAACAGCAGCACCCCGAGCGAGGCCGCCGAGGTGCGCAGCAGCAGCTCCGCCGCCTGCCGGGGCCCGTCCGGGGCCAGGGCGAGGAACCCGTCAGGGCCGCCCACCGACACCAGCAGCGGCAGCGCCCCGGTCACGCAGAAGCCCAGCGGGATCCGGAAGGCCCGCCACAGCTGCCGCGGGGCCACCCCGGCCGGCCCGAGCAGCACGGCCAAGGTCGCGGCGGCCACCAGCGGCCCGCCGGGCCAGGGCGGCAGGCACACCGCGGTGACGGTGAGCCCGAGTCCCAGCAGGGCCTTCTCCAGCGGGTGGCGGCCCCGCCAGCGGCTGGAGTGGGCCGCCACGTCGATCGGCAGCACCGCCTACGACTCCGGGGTCGGGCGGGTCCGCTCGGCCCCGGCCCCGGCCCCGGCCCGCGCGAGGGCCTGTGCCGCGCCCTGGCGGCGGCCCTTGCGGACGCCGAAGTAGTAGGCGAGCACCCCCGCCCCGAGCGCCGCCTGGAGGGCGAACAGCGCGGACTCGACCTCGCCGGACGGGGGCTCGTACAGCGGGGAGAACCAGGGCTCGTAGTCCGGCTTCAGCTCGGTGATGGCGGCCTCGGCCTGCGCGTCGGCGCCGGCGAACGGCTCCTCCTTGCCGTCGCCGAGCCCCAGCGCGAGCGGGATCACGGCCAGCGCCGCCACCAGGAGCAGCAGCAGGGTGTTGATCTTCGCGTTCCTGGTCATCAGAGCGCAGCCTCCTGCTTCGCCTGCTTGCCGCCGGTCAGCTTCGCGACCCCGAGCCGGACCAGGTCCGACTTGCTGGACTGCATCAGCAGCCGCATCACGAGCACCGTCAGCAGGCCCTCGCTGATCGCGAGCGGGATCTGGGTGAGGGCGAAGATGCCCGCGAACTTCTCCAGGGAGCCGAGGAAACCGCTCGCCGGGTCGGGGAAGGCCAGCGCCAGCTGGACGGAGGTCACGCAGTAGGTGACCAGGTCGGCGAAGAAGGCGCCGAAGAAGACGGTCGCCATCAGCGGCAGGCCGGACTTCCGCAGCAGCCGGTAGACCCCGTAGCCGGCCCAGGGGCCGGCGATGGCCATCGAGAAGACGTTGGCGCCCAGCGTGGTGAGCCCGCCGTGGGCCAGCAGCAGCGCCTGGAAGAGGAGGGTGATCGTGCCGAGCACCGCCATGATCGGCGGCCGGAAGAGGATGGCCCCGAGCCCCGTCCCCGTCGGGTGCGAACAACTGCCCGTCACGGAAGGGATCTTCAGGGCGGACAGGACGAACGTGAACGCTCCGGACGCCCCGAGCAGCAGCGTGCTCTCCGGGTTCGACTTCACCTCGCGGGTCAGCGCGCGGACCCCGTGGACGACGAAGGGGGCGGACGCGGCGCCCCAGGCGACCGCGTGCAAAGGGGGCAGGAACCCCTCGGCTATATGCATGGGTTGGGAGACCTCTCCAGCACCTCGTGGATGGACGACGCGCCCCGGCCGGTCTCCTGGCTCACGGGTACTGATGCCCTGGCTCCGCCTTCCCGGGCCCATGCGGTCTCCCGCGCGGGCCCAGTGGCTTCCCGCGGGGGAGTGGAGCCGGACTTCCCGATCACAGTGGCGAGGGCCGCACCGGTTTCCCACCGGTTTCCCGAACACCAAGGCCAGATGACCCTATGCGCCCTGACGGGCCGCTAACAACCCGGACCGATCCGGCCGTTCGGGTGTCCGGATTCCGCTCGAGTGTCACTCAAAGTGTTCACACGGCTACCATCTGCATCAACCGCCCCGCCCGAAAAGGGAGTTCCGCATGGCCGTGACCGCCGAAGACTGGCTGCCCCGCATCGCCGCGCTGTTCCGCGCCTACGATCTCGACGGAGACGGCCAGATCGGCCGCGAAGACCTCATCGCCTACGCCGGCCGGCTCGGCGAACAGCTCACCGAACCCGGCGACACCCGCCGCCGTACCGCGCTCTTCGACGCCTACAACGAACTCTGGACCCAGCTCCAGACCGCCGCCGACACCGACCGCGGCGGCCGCGTCAGCGAGCAGGAGTTCGTCGCGGCCGCCGCCCGTGACGCCTTCGACGGCGACCGCACCTTCCGCGCCTCCACCCTGCGCGCCCTCGACGCCCTCGCCGACGCCCTCGACCGGGACGGCGACGGCCGCATCGACCGCGCCGAGTACGAGCGCCTCTTCGGCGCGACGGGCCTGTCCTCGGGCACGGACGCCCTCGCCTTCGATCGGATCGACGCGGACGGGGACGGCTCCGTCAGCCGCGAGGAACTGCACGCCGCCGCCGTGTACCTTTTCCCGCTCGCCGACCCGGCCTGGCTGACCGGCACCGGCCAGCGCCCCGACCGCACCCGCGGCATCGCCCTGGTCGCCCACGACGCCCGCAAGGCGGACCTGCTCGCCTGGGCCGAGCGCCGGGCCGCCGACCTCAAGCCGTACCGCCTCTACGGCACCGGAACCACCGGCACGCTGATCAACCGCATGATCGGGCTGGACGTCACCCCGCTGCGCAGCGGCCCGCTCGGCGGCGACCAGCAGATCGGCGCGCTCGTCACCCAGGGCGAGATCGACATGCTGGTCTTCTTCTACGACCCGCTCGCCTCCCACCCGCACGGCGACGACGTCCGCGCCCTGATCCGCCTCGTCACCCTGGCCGACGTACGGCTCGCGCTGAACGCCGCCAGCGCGGACGCCATGATCGAGACCCTCTAGGTCCTGTCCGGGCGATCTTCGTGGATCAGGCCGCGGGGTCTGGTGCGGTGCATCGCAAGGCGGAGGAGCGCAGCTCGTACTCGGCCGTACTCGCGCGCTCCGACAACGCGGCGAGGTGCCGTGCCGGACGTCGCGGGCCCGCGAAGATCGCCCGGCCAGGGCCTAGCGGCTCCGGGGGCCGCAGGCGCCGCCGCGGCCCGGACGGACGCGGCCCGCTGGCGGCCCCCTCGGCCCGCGGGGAGGGTGGGGGCGTGGCTGCCGACCCCTTCGACTACTCGGACCTCTCCGCCGTCTACGTCAACTGCACCCTCAAGCGCTCTCCCGAGACCAGCAACACCGAGGGCCTGATCGCGCGGAGCCGGGCCGTCATGGAATCGGCCGGCGCCCGGACCTCGCTGATCCGCGCCGTCGACCACGACATCGCCACCGGCGTCTGGCCGGACATGACCGACCACGGCTGGGAGAGCGACCAGTGGCCGGTCCTCTACAGCCAGATCATGGACGCCGACATCCTGGTGCTGTGCGGCCCGATCTGGCTCGGGGACAACAGCTCCGTCATGAAGCAGGTCGTCGAGCGGCTCTACGCCTGCTCGTCGCTGCTGAACGAGCAGGGCCAGTACGCGTACTACGGGCGCGTCGGCGGGGCGCTGATCACGGGGAACGAGGACGGCGTCAAGCACTGCGCCATGAACATCCTCTACAGCCTCCAGCACCTCGGCTACGCCGTCCCGCCCCAGGCCGACGCGGGCTGGATCGGCGAGGCCGGCCCCGGCCCCTCCTACCTGGACCCGGGCTCAGGCGGCCCCGAGAACGACTTCACCAACCGGAACACCACGTTCATGTCGTGGAACCTGATGCACCTGGCGGCGCTCCTCAAGCGCGCCGGCGGCATGCCGGCCCACGGCAACCAGCGCTCCCTGTGGGACGCCGGCTGCCGTTTCGACTTCCCCAACCCCGAACACCGCTGACCACCGGGAGGGCGGCGGAGCCGGACGCGGGCTGAAGCGTCGAAGCGTGGTGCGAGCGGAGCCCGGGTACTACCGTTCTACCGGTTGTCGCAGTGATGGGGGACATCGCGCATGCGGGCTTTGTTTTGGTCAACTGCCTTGCTCTGTTCTGGTGTTGCGGTCGCGTTGACCCTATGGGCGGCGCTCGGGGACGCTGCTGCGGCCGAGCGTGCGAGCGCCGTCGTCGGGGCGGTCGTAGGACTCGGCGGACTCATCGCCTCGGTGTACGCGCTGCGCCGGACCGGGCAGGAGGGCCCCGGCACCGTCCGGGCCGGCGGACGCGGTGCGATCGCCGCCGGGGGGAGCGTGACCGGCAACGCGATCGGCGCCGACAGCAGGGTCACGGGTGCGGCCCGGGCCCCGCACGGCGTGTCCGGTCCGGGGCGGGCCGTGTCCGCCACAGGCGAGGGCGCGGTGGCCGCCGGGGGCGACGTCGCCGGAAACGCGCTGGGCGAGGGTGGCGAGGTGATCGGCTGATGCCGGCGCGCTTCCGGCGGCGTGAGAGGCAGGAACAGCCCGAACCCGAGGAGCCGGCCGAGCACGTGGAGGTGCGGGGCGGCGTCGGTGCCGGCGCCGATGTCGCCGGCAACGCCATAGGCCCGCGCAGCTCGGTGACGAACAACTACTACTACGGCCCGGACAAGCCCGGCCCCCGCGCGGACGCTACGGCGCGGCCGGATGCGGTCCCGCCGGTGGGTGACGCCCCGGACGAGCGCCGCTACCAGGTGTTCGTGAGCTCGACCAGCCTCGATCTCAAACAGCACCGCGAGGCTGTGATCGACGAGCTCGTGAAGGAGGGCTACATACCCTCCGGCATGGAGCTCTTCGACGCACGATCGGAGGGCGCCTGGGAGGTCGTCGAGCGGGTGATCAACGACTGCGACTACCTCGTCCTCATCCTCGGAGCGCGGTACGGGGACGTCAACGGGGGCACCGTCGGCTTCACGGAACGGGAGTACGACTACGCCCGCTCGCTGGGCAAGCCCATCCTGGTGTTCGTCCACGCCGATCCCGCCGAGCTGCACACGGACAGCTGGGAGCCGGCGCCGGAAGACGCGCAGCGGCTCGCCGTCTTCCGCGAGAAGGTGCGCGGCGAGCGGCTGTGGAGGTCCTGGCGCACCACGGCCGACCTGCGCAATGACGTCACCAGGTCACTGCGGCTGGCGGTGCGGCACAACCCCCAGCCGGGCTGGGTCAAGGGCAATTCGACCGCGCACACCTTCTCCGCCGAGTGGCAGAACCTGGTGGCCCCGGGAACGCAGATCGGCGTGGCCCGGATCAGCGTGGACGGGCAGGCCGGGAACGCCCTGAGCGACAACCTGGGGAAGGCCTCGTCGATCGGGATCATGTCCACCAGCGGAAAGCGGCTGATCGAGATCCAGACGCCCTACCTGACGAAGGCGGTCTCGGCCGGGGCCCGCATCCGGGTCCTGGTGCCGACGCCCGACGGGCAGTTCCTCTCCGACGTCGACGAGTCCGAGTCGTTGTGGGACCAGCGCTCGCCGATCGCGGCCGAGGTGCGCGAGGTGGAGGCGCGTCTGAGGGCGGTCGTCCGTGAGGCCCGGGAACGGAGCACGAGCGCCGGATCGGTCGAGATCGGGTTCTTCACCACGCACTTGCGGTCCACGATGATTCTGTGCGACCGGACCTGGGGATGGATCACGCTGACCCTGCCGCCGGCGAGGGCGCCGGAGACCCCGTCCCTGGAACTCCGCGGGACTCGGGAGTTCGGTCTGATCGACGCCTGCTGGAAGCACTTCGACCGGACCTGGGCCATCGTCGGGGAGCGCGGCGAAGTGAAGAGGATTTCGTGAGGCGATCTGCGATGGACTTGCGCGACACGGCGGCCTCCTCCGCCGCGATGGAGCGGTGGCGCGACCGGTATGGCGTGGCCCGGGCCTTCATGCGGGAAAGGAGCCACCTGCCCGGTGTGCTGATCGAGGTGGCGGCTCAGCACCCGCTGGCCGGCGGTGCCACCCCCGGCGAGGAGTTCGAGGCCCGGCTGCGGCGCGGGCACGAGCTCTTCCAGGGGTACCGGAGGGCCGGCCGCCCGGTGGAGATCTACGTGCCGGGCAGTCGCCACCGCCACCTCGGGGTGGAGGACGGGAAGAGCCTCAGCCGGGCCGGCGGGGACTTCCTGGAGACGCTCGGGGTACCGCCCTCGGCCGTCCACGGCGATGATCTCAACGAGCGGTACAAGGGCGACGCCGGAGTCTACGGCTCGGCGGACGAGTGCTTCGTCGCCGCCTCGTACTTCAGGGACGGGGGCTTCGGCACCCTGGTCTCGGTCTGCTCGCCGGCCCAGATGACCCGCAAGACCCTGCACTACCTGCAGTTCGGGGTCTACCCGCTGAACCACACGGCGCCGACGCCGGAGGGCTTCCACGACTTCCTCCACGAACTCCTGGTCGCGGTGCCGGAAGTCATCGGCGCCGACGAAACGCTCCAGGATCCCGGCTCGGCCGGGGCCGAGCGGCTGCGGTCGGACCGCCGGCCCCCGGTGGGCTGACGTCCGTCGGCCCGGAGCGGACGGCCACCCCGCCACGGGGGTGTGCCCGCTCCGCGCCGGCCGGCGTCCTTCCGGTCAGCAGGTGTTCGGGTGCGCGATGTCCAGCACGAACCGCTCGGGCGAGTGCAGGACGGAGGTGCTGTAGGACGGCGGGGTGTCGAAAGCGGCGCCGAAGGTCACGTACCCCTCGTAGTCGCCGGTCATGGCCATGCCCTTGAGCTTGCTGAGGTAGATCTTCTGGAGCCTGGGCCCCTGGTAGACGTTCTGCCCCGCGTCGTCGTGCCCGGCCGCGGGGTGCAGGCGGATCTCCAGGAAGTACTTCCCGGCCAGCGGCACGGGCTGGCCCGACCCGTCGTAGACGAGCTCGGACACGGGGGTGACGGTGACCGGGGGCACGTAGCCCTGGAGGTCGATCACGAGCCGGTCGTACGTGCAGTGCCCGCCCCAGCGGGCATTGACGACGAGCGGCGTCTGGGTGCGGGTGGTCGTGGTGGCGGCGGAAGCCGGCGACGCGGAGAGCGCGAGCCCGGCGGTGAGCAGGGCACCCGTGGCGAGGGCCACGATCCGGCGGCGGTGCGGGTGACGCATGATGTCTCCCCGGTTCCGTGAGACGGGGACTGCCTGTCATCTCATAGGACACCGCCGCGGCGCGCGCGGTTCCACGCGCGCCGCCTCAGTGCGCCAGCAGCGCGCTCAGCTGCGCGTCCAGGTCGTAGTGGCGCCGCTCCTGCCCGCGCGGCACCAGCTCCGTCATCCGGCGGCACAGCTCGCGCACGTCCTTGGCGCGGGCGGAGAACACGCAGCCCTGCCCGCCGTTGCTGAAGCCGAGCAGGACGCGCGGCTCCGAGCCGCTCCAGCGGGGCCACACCTGTATGTCACCCTCGCCGGTGGCGCTGTTCTGCCCGTCGAGCAGCAGATCCCGCGAGAACACCCAGCGGGCGAGGTGCGTCCCGGCGCCCCGGAAGTCGACGGCCACCTCGTACGGGCGGTCCGTGCGGTAGACGAACCGGCCGGTCAGGGGGACGGACAGGGGGGCGGCTTCCAGCCGCAGCGGCAGGAGTCTCTGTTCGGTGGTGGTGGCCATCGGCGGCTGCCTCTCGTCGCGCGCGGGGTCTTCCCGCACCCCTCCCGGCACGCTATCCCCGGCCCGGGGGCGCGCTCCGGGGCCGAAGGTCCCGAGCCGCCGGGCCGCAGGGCCTCTTTTCGGCCACGGGTACGCGAAGGGCCCGCCCTCCGGGGGGAGGGCGGGCCCGGTGGCACGCTGCGGCGGGGCCGCGCGGCCGGCCGCTACGGCAGCGGGTTGTAGATCAGCGAGTCGTGGTTGTTGGACTGGCCGACCGCGGTGAAGCCGGAGCCGTTGGCCTGGGCGCCGTTGTTCTGGTTCGACGCCCCGAAGCCCGACGCGACCTGCTGCGCGGTGGAGGAGTTGCCGAGGTTGCTGCCGCCCACTCCGCTGCCGAGGATCCCGGCGAGGGAGGCGTTCGAGGCGGTGCCGGCGGCGCCGGCCCCGTTGTCCGCCTGGGCCGTGCCGGTGAAGAGCGCGGCGGCGAGGGGGAGCGATGCGAGCGCCGCCATCACGCGGATGCTGCGGATGCCTGCCATGGTGAAGCCTCCAGTACGCAAAACAGCAAGGGGGTAGGGCGGTTGGCCTACCGCCCGGGGGTGACGCGACGTCGCGTGACCAGACTGGCGCACGTGATCATCGAGAAACCAGCCCGGACCGGCCACTTCCCTCGCAAGCGTGATCAACTCGGTCCAAACCCCGAATCGGAGGTCATTTCCTGATTTCGCGGATCAGCACTCGATGACGTTGACCGCGAGGCCGCCGCGCGCCGTCTCCTTGTACTTGATCTTCATGTCGGCGCCGGTCTCCTTCATGGTCTTGATGACCTTGTCGAGGGAGACCTTGTGGCTGCCGTCCCCGCGCATCGCCATCTTCGCGGCGGTGACGGCCTTGACGGCGGCCATGCCGTTGCGCTCGATGCAGGGGATCTGGACGAGGCCGCCGACAGGGTCGCAGGTCAGGCCGAGGTTGTGCTCCATGCCGATCTCGGCGGCGTTCTCCACCTGCTCGGGGGTGCCGCCCAGCACCTCGGCGAGGGCGCCCGCGGCCATCGAGCAGGCGGAGCCCACCTCGCCCTGGCAGCCGACCTCGGCGCCGGAGATCGAGGCGTTCTCCTTGAAGAGCATGCCGATCGCGCCCGCGGCCAGCAGGAAGCGGACCACGCCTTCCTCGTCCGCGCCGGGCACGAAGTTCACGTAGTAGTGCAGGACCGCCGGAAGGACGCCCGCCGCGCCGTTCGTGGGGGCGGTCACCACGCGCCCGCCCGCCGCGTTCTCCTCGTTGACGGCCATCGCGTAGATCGTCGTCCACTCGCTGCGGTGCATCATCGGGTCGCCCTCGGTGCGCAGCTGGCGCGCCGTGGACGCGGCGCGGCGCTTGACGCGCAGGCCGCCCGGGAGGATGCCCTCGCGGGACATGCCGCGCGAGACGCAGGACTGCATGACGCGCCAGATCTCCAGGAGGCCCTCGCGGATCTCCTCCTCGGTGCGCCAGGCCTTCTCGTTCTCCAGCATCAGGGAGGAGATCGACAGGCCGGTCTCGTTGGCCAGGCGCAGCATCTCGTCACCCGAGCGGAAGGGGTACTTCAGCACGGTGTCGTCGAGCTTGATCCGGTCCTCGCCGACCGCGTCCTCGTCCACGACGAAGCCGCCGCCCACCGAGTAGTAGGTCTTCTCCAGCAGCGGGGCGCCGGAGGCGTCGTACGCGAAGAGCGTCATGCCGTTCGCGTGGTAGGGCAGCGAGCGGCGGCGGTGCAGGATCAGCTGGCTGGGCTCGTCGAAGTCGATCTCGTGGGCACCGCCTATTTCCGTGCCCAGCAGACGCAGCTTGCCGCTCTTGCGGATGCGCTCCACCTCGTCGTCGGCGGTCTCGACGTCCACGGTGCGGGGGGAGTGGCCTTCCAGGCCGAGCAGGACCGCCTTGGGCGTGCCGTGCCCGTGGCCGGTCGCGCCGAGGGAGCCGAAGAGCTCCGCCCGCACGGAGGCGGTCTGGGCGAGGACGCCGTCCTTCTTCAGCCGCGTCACGAACATGCGCGCCGCGCGCATGGGGCCGACCGTGTGGGAGGAGGACGGGCCGATGCCGATGGAGAAGAGGTCGAAGACGGAGATGGCCACTGGCGGACTCCCTTGTCTGCTCGTGGGGTGGGGAGGGGGCAGGGGTGTGGTGATCGAGACGGGGGATCTGCGGATTTTGTCCGGCAGACGAGCGTAACGCGTGGAGATGAACGGTTCGCCTCCCGGACGGGGCCGCAGGGCGTGAGCCGGATCGCGTTCCGGTGCCGGGACGGCCGGAGGGCGTGACGGGGGAGTCGCCCTGCGTGGCCGGGCCGCCCGGGTGCGGGACCGGTCCGGCGCCCGGGGCGGGCGTCCGGGGCGGGCGTCCGGGCTCCGGTCATGAAAAGGGCCCGGCCTTGTGGAGAACAAGGCCGGGCCCCCAGAGCCGTGCCTAGAGCGACGGGTACAGCGGGAACTTCGCGGCCAGGGCCGAGACGCGCGCCTTGAGGTCGGCGGCGTCGTAGCTCGGCTTCAGCGCCTGCGCGATGATCTCGGCGACCTCGGTGAAGGCCTCGGCGTCGAAGCCGCGGGTCGCGAGGGCCGGCGTACCGATCCGCAGACCCGAGGTGACCATCGGGGGCCGCGGGTCGTTCGGGATGGCGTTGCGGTTGACCGTGATGCCGACCTCGTGGAGGCGGTCCTCGGCCTGCTGGCCGTCCAGCTCGGAGTTGCGCAGGTCGACCAGGACCAGGTGCACGTCGGTGCCGCCGGTGAGGACGTCCACGCCCACGGCCTTGACGTCGTCCTGGACCAGACGGGCGGCGAGGATCTTCGCGCCCTCCAGGGTGCGCTCCTGGCGCTCCTTGAACTCGGGCGAGGCCGCGACCAGGAAGGAGACCGCCTTGGCGGCGATCACGTGCTCCAGCGGACCGCCCTGCTGACCGGGGAAGACCGCGGAGTTGATCTTCTTGGCCAGCTCCTGCGTCGACAGGATGACACCGCCGCGCGGACCGCCGAGGGTCTTGTGCGTGGTGGTGGTGACGACGTGGGCGTGCGGCACCGGGTTCGGGTGCAGACCCGCGGCGACCAGGCCGGCGAAGTGCGCCATGTCGACCATCAGGTACGCGCCGACCTCGTCCGCGATCCGGCGGAACGCGGCGAAGTCCAGCTGGCGCGGGTAGGCGGACCAGCCGGCGACGATCAGCTGCGGCTTGGACTCCTTGGCGAGGCGCTCGACCTCGGCCATGTCGACCTCGCCGGTCTCGTCGACGTGGTACGGGACCACGTTGTAGAGCTTGCCGGAGAAGTTGATCTTCATGCCGTGGGTCAGGTGACCGCCGTGGGCCAGGTTCAGGCCCATGATCGTGTCGCCCGGCTTCAGCAGCGCGAACATCGCGGCGGCGTTGGCCTGCGCACCCGAGTGCGGCTGGACGTTCGCGGCCTCGGCGCCGAACAGCGCCTTGATGCGGTCGATGGCGATCTGCTCGACCACGTCGACGTGCTCGCAGCCGCCGTAGTAGCGGCGGCCCGGGTAGCCCTCGGCGTACTTGTTGGTCAGGACCGAGCCCTGGGCCTCCATGACGGCGACCGGAGCGAAGTTCTCCGACGCGATCATTTCCAGGGTCGACTGCTGGCGCGCGAGCTCGGCGTCGACGGCGGCGGCGACGTCAGGGTCGAGCTCGTGGAGGGGGGTGTTCAGAACGGACATTCAGGGGCCCCTGGGGTGTCAGTTGTCGGAGTGGGTGAGCGCGGCGTACTCGTCGGCGGAGAGCGCGTCCTTCGGCTCCTCCGACAGGCGCACCTTGAACAGCCAGCCACCCTCGAACGGGGCGGAGTTCACCAGCGAGGGGTCGTCCACGACGTCCTGGTTGAACTCGGTGATCTCGCCGGAGACGGGGGAGTACAGGTCGCTGACCGACTTGGTCGACTCCAGCTCGCCACAGGTCTCGCCCTCGGTGACGGTGTCGCCGACCGCGGGGAGCTGGGCGTAGACGACGTCACCGAGCGCGTTGGCCGCGAACTCCGTGATGCCGACCGTCGCGACGCCGTCCTCGACGGCCGACAGCCACTCGTGCTCCTTGGTGTAACGCAGCTGCTGGGGGTTGCTCATGACCTGATTCTCCTGGATGCGGGGAGGTGGATACGAACTGTGGTCTTGCGTGCTGAGACGGTGGAGCCCGGTACGAGGGTTACTTCTGCCGCTTGTAGAAGGGCAGGGCCACGACCTCGTACGGCTCATGCGTACCGCGAATGTCGACGCCGACGCCGGAGGTGCCGGGCGCGGCGTGCGCCGCGTCGACGTACGCCATCGCGATCGGCTTGCCCAGCGTCGGGGACGGGGCGCCGGAGGTCACCTCGCCGATGACCTCGCCGCCCGCGACCACCGGGAAGCCGGCGCGCGGGACGCGGCGGCCCTCGGCGACCAGGCCGACCAGCTTGCGCGGCGGCTTGGTGGCGGCGACCTCGGCGGCTGCCTCCAGGGCGGCGCGGCCGACGAAGTCGCCCTCCTTCTCGAACTTCACGACCCGGCCCAGCCCGGCGTCGAAGGGGGTGAGCGCGGTGGTCAGCTCGTGCCCGTACAGCGGCATGCCCGCCTCCAGGCGCAGCGTGTCGCGGCAGGACAGGCCGGCCGGCACCAGACCGGCGTCCTTGCCGGCCTCGGTCAGCGCCTGCCACAGCTCCACGGCGTGCTCGGGGGAGACGAACAGCTCGAAGCCGTCCTCGCCCGTGTAGCCGGTACGGGCGATCAGCGCGGGCACGCCCGCGACGGTGCCCGGCAGGCCCGCGTAGTACTTCAGGCCGTCCAGGTCGGCGTCCGTGAGCGACTTCAGGATGCCGGGGGACTCCGGGCCCTGGACGGCGATCAGCGCGTACGCGTCACGGTCGTCGCGGACCTCGGTGTCGAAGCCGGCGGCGCGCTCGGTGAGCGCGTCCAGCACGACCTGGGCGTTGGAGGCGTTGGCGACGACCATGTACTCGGTCTCGCCGAGGCGGTAGACGATCAGGTCGTCGAGGATCCCGCCGTCCTCGCGGCAGATGTGCGTGTAGCGGGCGCGGCCGACGCCGACGGTGGAGATGTTCCCGACGAGCGCGTAGTCCAGCGCCTTCACGGCCTCCGGGCCGGTCAGGGTGATCTCGCCCATGTGGGACAGGTCGAACAGGCCGGCGTTGGTGCGCACGGCGTTGTGCTCGTCGCGCTCACTGGCGTAGCGCAGCGGCATGTCCCAGCCCGCGAAGTCGGTCATGGTCGCACCGAGCGAGCGGTGCAGCGCGTCGAGCGCGGTCAGACGGGGGGCAGTGCTCATGGGTGTGGCTCCCGGGTCCCAGGGCATGACATGACGAGGAGGTTCCTCCCCATCTGTCATCGGAACCTGAGAGGTTCGCCGAGAGTTCCCGGAGGGGGAACGCCGACTTGCACCTTGGGTGGAGCACGCGCCGGGCCGTCCGGGGACGGACGCGGCGGGGCTCGCTTTTCAGATCTGCCTCATCCACGCGGTACGGGGCCTGAGAGATTCAAGGGAGGTACTTGCTCCTTCGGCGCCCGGGCACGGCCTCGCGGCCTGCCGGGACTCTCCCGCGCGGATTCAAGCGGCCGGTATGCAGTTTGGTGTCCAGATGGCGCACATCATTGCACGGGACGGGCGGGAGAGGGCAGTGGGGCCCGGAAGAACGTGCGGTCCGGGACGGGGCCGGCCGTCCGCGCTGTGGAACGCCCGACCGCAACCGGGGCCGTCGGATTACCGTCTCTTTACATTCAGTGGGCATGGGGCCCTCGCGGCCCGATTCGGGGGAGACGATCACTGTGCGGAGACTCGGAGTGGCTACGACTACAGGCGCCGTCGGGGCGGTCGCGGCGCAACGGGGCGCCGCCCGGCCCGCGGCGGGCGGCGGCCCGGTCCGTGACCTGCGCGGACAGTCCGCGCGGCCGCACCGGCTGAGCTATGCCGCCGGGGACATCGTGGTGGTGTCCGGGCTGCCCGGCGGCGGCAAGAGCACCCTCATCAAGCGGGCCGCCGACGTCGGCATCGACTCGCAGGACACCCGCGAGCGCTGGGAGCGCCGGATGCCGTCCGGCCTGCCGTACGCGGTGTACCGGCCGCTGGTCCGCGCCGCGCACTACGGGGCGCTGTGGCGCGAGCTGCGCTCCGGCGCCTCTGTGGTGGTCCACGACTGCGGCACCCAGCCGTGGGTGCGGGGCCTGCTGGCCGCCGTCGCCCGGCGGCGGGGGCGGGCGCTGCACCTGCTGCTGCTGGACACCAGCCCCGAGGAGGCCCTGTCCGGGCAGGCGGTCCGGGGCCGGCGGGTCTCGGCGTACGCCTTCGCCCGCCACCGGGGGGCGGTGTCCCGCCTCCTGCGCGGAGCGGAAGCCGGCCGGCCCCCGCGCGGGTGCGCCTCGGTCACCCTCCTGGACCGCCCCTCCGCCGCCGCGCTGACCCGGATCGCCTTCGGGGGCTGACGGCCGCCGCCGCGCGGAGCGGTCCCCTCCCCGCCCCGCGCAGCGGCAACCCGGCAGTGGCCGGACCGGCGCTCCCGGCGTGCCCCGGCCCCGATAGCCTCGGGGTCACACAGGGCGGAACCACACGGAGGCACGGGCAGATGCAGGCGCAAGGCAACGGCTGGCCGGCGAACGAGTTGGAGCAGGTGCTCGGGGCGGCGCTCGGCCGGGCGGACGCCGGCCCGCGGATCATGGAGGCGCTCGGCCGCAGCCAGGTCTGGGTGCCGCTCCCCCAGGGCGGCGGGCCCGACAGCGCCTCCCTCGACCTCCCCACGATGCTGATCGACGGCGCGGCGTACGTCCCCGTCTACAGCTCGGAGGCCCAGTTCCGCTTCGCCGCCGGCCCCGCCATGGCCTGCGCGGTCGCCCCCGCCGTCGAGTTCGCCCGCGGCCTGCCCCCGCAGCTCGGCATCGCCCTGAACCCCGAGGGCGCCGTCGGGGTCCCGCTGCCCCCGGCCGCCGTCGCGGAGCTGTGCCGCACCGGCCGCACCGAACTCGACGGCCCGGCCACCGGCGGCCGCGTCCGGCTCTTCGAGCCCGACTGGCAGGACGACCCGGTCGACTTCCTCGCCGCCGCCGCCGAGGAGTTCCGGGCCACCGCAGCGGTCGCGGCCGCGCACCGCTGCCTCGCCAGCGTCGAGGGCGGCGACCCCCAGCTCTACATCGGTGTCCGCCTGACGGGATGGGATCCCGAGTCCCGGAACGCCCCGCTGGAGGCGCTCGGCCGCGCCCTGGCCCGCGTACCGGCGCCCTGGCCGGTGCAGTTGATCCTGCTGGACGCCGCCGAGGACCCGGTCACGGAGTGGATTCGTGAGCGCGTACGCCCCTTCTACCTCCCGTAGCGCCGCTTAAGCTGGTCGGGACGTGTGGACGACGGGCGGACGAAGACGAAGAGGGGTACCGGGTGAGTGCGTCAGGCACGGCCGCGGCCGGGCAGGTCGAGCACATGCTGCGCCAGGTGACTCCCGGGCGCTATGAGAGCTATGAGTCATTCCTGCACGCCCTCGCCGAGGGCCGGCTGTGGATGCTCCTGTGGCAGGGGCAGCCGGGCTCACCGGACGCCCAGTACGGCGGCATGGAGGTCGAGGGGCTGGGCTACGCCCCCTGCGTGACCTCCCCGCAGGAGCTGGCCGCGAGCGGCTGGAACCGCGGCTACGAGGTGGTCACGGGCCGGGACATCGCCCGCGCCCTCTACCCCGACCGCTGGGGGCTCTGGGTCAACCCGCACGCCCAGGGCGGCGGCCTCGGCATCCCCTGGGCCGACCTGCGCCGGGTCGCCACCGGCCTGGACCGGATGCCGGCGGGGCCGCTGCGGCTGTCCGAGCCGGCCCTGGAGCTCCCGCAGTTCTACGGGCTGCTGACCCAGCACGCCCACCGCACGCCGGCCGTGCGGTCGCTGCGCCGCGCCTGGGTGCAGCCCTCGCTCGGGTCGGCGTACCTCGCGGTGGGGCTCGACCTGTACGACGCCTCGGCGCCCGCGCTGGAATCCGTACGGGAGATGATGCGCCAGTCGGTCGGCGCCGTGCCCGAGGGGGTTCCGGTGTGCACGGTCGCGCTCGCGGACGAGCACGATCCGGTGGCGATGTGGCTGCGCGCGCAGACCCGGCCCTTCTACGACCGCGAGGGGCAGGCCGCCGCCTACTGACCCCCTCCAGAGGTTCCGGGGACGCTTTCCCGAGCTTCCTACAGGGATTTCCGGGGTGCGCCCGCACCCTGAGACAGCCCCGTCCGACGGACACCAGGCCGCCGGGAACCACGGTTCCCGGCGGCCTTCGCCTTGTCCGGATATAGCCGCAGGTGGGCGTCCAATTGGCGCACTCCTCCACGGAGTTGGCCGTGATGTCCGTTTGCGTACCGAACGGACGGTCTTGCTCCGCTGAGCCGTGAGCGGAGTCCGGATAACGGGAACCCCGGCCTCAGATCACGGTTGCGCATCCATTCATCTGCGGGTCTGGCGGCTGGTCGAGCGCCCGATGAAGACTCCCCACCCAAGAGCCGGTCAGTCCTCCAGGACGCGGTTCGGCACGTGGACTTCGCCGCTCGTCCCGACGCGGCACTTCCGCACTTCCCGCACTTCAGCTGCACCGCACCGCACGCACCGCACCCTGCTCCACCCACAGCACGGCCGCATTGCCAGCACTGCCAGCACCTCGCACCTCGTACGCGTTCACGTGCCCCGAGCACTGGAACGCCACTCCGCACCAACGCCGCCACAGCGGCGGGCATGGGCCGACCCACCCGTCGGCCGAGAGGGGTCCCCACCACGATGACGGCACCACTGCACGACACGGACGCGGAATCACCCGCACCCGTGTCCGTAGCCGACGTCCCTGCCAAGGCCATCGAAGGCCGCTCGCCCGGCCGCATCGCCTGGATGCGGCTCAAGCGCGACAAGGTCGCGCTGACCGGCGGCGTGATCGTGATCCTCCTGATCCTGGTGGCGGTCTTCGCGCCGCTGATCGTGAACCTGCTGGGCCACGACCCCAACGAGTTCCACGAGGACATGATCGATCCGGACCTGGGCACGCCGCTCGGCTCCTTCGGCGGCATCAGCTCCGACTTCCTGCTGGGCGTCGAACCGACCAACGGACGCGACGTGTTCAGCCGGATCGTCTACGGCGCCCGCATCTCGCTGGTCGTCGCCTTCCTGGCGGCCTTCGTCTCGGTCGTCCTCGGCAGCCTCCTGGGCGCCCTCGCCGGCTTCCTCGGCGGCTGGGTGGACGGGATCATCAGTCGCCTGATGGACCTGCTGCTGGCCTTCCCCCAGCTGCTGTTCACCATCGCCCTGGTCTCCGTGGTCCCCAACTCCGTGTGGGGGTTCGAGGGTTCCGGCGTCCGGATGGGCGTGCTCATCCTCGTCATCGGCTTCTTCGGCTGGCCGTACATCGGCCGCATCGTCCGGGGCCAGACGATCTCCCTGCGGGAGCGCGAGTACGTCGAGGCCGCGCGCAGCCTCGGAGCCGGCCGCGGCTACATCCTCCTCAAGGAGCTGCTGCCGAACCTGGTCGCGCCGATCCTCGTCTACGCCACGCTGATCATCCCGACCAACATCCTGACCGAAGCGGCCCTCAGCTTCCTGGGCGCCGGCGTCAAGCCGCCCACCGCTTCCTGGGGAAAGATGCTCTCCGACGCCGTCCCCATCTACCAGGACGACCCCATGTACATGGTGGTTCCCGGTATGACGATCTTCATCACCGTCCTGGCGTTCAACCTCTTCGGGGACGGGCTGCGTGATGCACTCGACCCCAAGGGCAGCTGAACCGCTTCTTCGATTCACCACCTATGGAGGTTGGACAACCGTGATCCGCAGAAAGCAGGCTCTCGCGATCACCGCCGTGATCGCCGCGCTCTCGATGACCGCCGCGTGCGGTGGCACCGAGAACAAGAAGGACGACAAGGCCGACGGCGACAGCGGCAAGGGCTACAGCGGTGCCGCCACCGCCGTGATCAACCCCTCGGACGCCAAGGGCGGCGAGCTCAAGCTCTGGTCCCCGCAGGACGTCGACTACCTCGACCCGGCGCGCGCCTACTACGGCTTCGTCTGGAACATGCAGCGGCTCTACGTCCGCAGCCTGCTGGCCTACGACGCCAAGCCGGGCAAGGACGGCACCAAGGTCGTCCCCGACCTCGCCGAGGCCCTGCCGGTCATCAGCAACGACGGCAAGACCTACACCCTGAAGCTCAAGGACGGGGTGAAGTTCGAGGACGGTACGCCGATCACCTCGAAGGACATCAAGTACGGCGTCGAGCGCGTCTTCGCGCAGGACGTGCTGTCCGGCGGCCCGACCTACCTGATCGACCTCCTGGACCAGGGCCAGAAGTACCCCGGCCCGTACAAGGACACCGACCCGAACAAGATGGGTCTGAAGACCGTCGAGACGCCGGACGACAAGACGATCGTCTTCAACCTGGCGAGCGCGAACTCGGACTTCAGCTACCTGCTGGCCATGCCGTCCTCCTCGCCGGTCCCGGCGGGCAAGGACACGGGCGCCACCTACACCAACAAGCCGATCTCCACGGGCCCCTACAAGGTCGAGAGCTTCACCGCCGGCAAGGGCGCGACCTTCGTCCGCAACGAGAACTGGGACCCGAAGACGGACCCGATCCGCAAGGGTCTGCCGGACAAGGTCTCCTTCACGGTCACCACCAACCCGGACGACATGGACCAGCGCCTGCTCTCGGGCGACATCGACATGGCCGTCGACGGCACCGGTGTCCAGCAGGCCGCGAAGAACAAGATCCTCAAGGACGAGAACCTCAAGAAGAACGCGGACAACCCGTTCACGGGCTACATCCGCTACTTCGCCTTCCCGCAGACGGTCGCGCCGTTCGACAACATCGAGTGCCGCAAGGCCGTCATCTACGCGGCCGACCCGAAGTCCCTCCAGACCGCCCGCGGCGGCCCGACCAGCGGTGACCTCGGCGCGAACATGCTGCCGGCCGGCGTCCCCGGCTCGGACAAGGGCTTCGACCCCTTCGGCCTGACGAAGGGCAAGCCGCAGGAGGCCAAGGCCAAGGAGGCCCTCAAGGCCTGTGGCAAGCCCGACGGCTTCGAGACCGTCATCGCCGTGCGCAACAACCGCGCCCCCGAGGTGAAGACGGCCGAGTCCCTCCAGGCCTCGCTCGCCAAGGTCGGCATCAAGGCCACGATCGACCAGTTCGACGGCAAGCTCTCCTCCTCCACGATCGGTTCGCCCGAGAACGTGAAGAAGAAGGGCTACGGCATCATCGTCATGGGCTGGGGCGCCGACTACAACTCCGGCGCGGGCTTCCTGCAGCCGCTGGTCGACGGATCGTTCATCCTGCCGAACGGCAACAACAACTACACCGAGGTCAACGACAGCGAGATCAACGGCCTGTTCGACAAGGCCGCTGCCGCCGCCACCCCGGAGGCCGCTGCTCCGTTCTACACGGAGATCAACAAGAAGGTCATGGACAAGGCGCTCTACCTGCCGATCAACTTCGACAAGGCGCTCGTCTACCACAACCCGCGCCTGACGAACGTCTTCTTCAACGAGTCCTTCGGCAAGATCGACCTCGCCACCGTGGGCATCAAGCAGTAGTCGCCAGAACCAGCAGGACCAGCAGGCTGCCCGGCGATGAGCCGGGCAGCCGGGCAGCCCGGCCGAGCGCCGGGCACGCAACCGCAACTCAGCACGTAAGTAAGTGCCTTCACCGCACATGCGCTAGTCCGAAGGGCAGGTGAAGGCCGCAGGCGCTGGCCGCCGCCCCCACGAGGGGCGGCGGCCACCAGCCCCGGGCGGCCGACTGCAGTGCTCGTCTACCTCATACGGCGGCTGTTCAACGTCGCCGCCACGCTGCTGGTGGTCTCCGTGGTCACCTTCGGCATCTTCTTCGCGGTCCCGAAGCTGACCGGCAGCGATCCCGCGCTCATGTACGCAGGCCGGGAGACCAACGAGACCGCCCTGGCGGGCATCCGCGTGAAGATGGGCTTCGACAAGCCCATCTCCGAGCAGTACCTGCTCTTCGTCAAGGGCATTTTCGCCGGCCGTGACTACGACGGCGGCACCGAGATCACCCACTGTGCGGCCCCCTGCTTCGGCTACTCCTTCAAGACCGAGGCGCCCGTCTGGGAGACCATGATGGACCGGATCCCGGTCACCCTCTCGCTCGCCCTCGGGGCGGCCGTGATCTGGGTGATCGCCGGTGTGGCCACGGGCGTGATCTCCGCACTCAAACGCCGCACCGCCATCGACCGCACCGTCATGGTCGGCGCGCTCGCCGGCGTCTCCCTGCCGATCTTCTTCACCGGCATGGTGGCTCCCGCGCTCTTCGTGTACAGCCTCGGCTGGCTGGACGTCTCCAACTACCAGCCCCTGACCGAGGATCCGCTGGCCTGGCTCAACAGCATGATCCTGCCCTGGGTCACCCTGGCCTTCCTCTTCGCCGCGACCTACGCCCGCATCACCCGGGCGACCATGCTCGAGGTCCTCGGCGAGGACTACATCCGCACCGCCCGCGCCAAGGGCCTCAAGGAGAGCGTGGTCATCCGCAAGCACGCCCTGCGCTCCACGCTCACCCCGGTCGTCACCATGTTCGGCCTGGACCTCGGCGGCCTCCTCGGCGGCGCGGTGCTCACCGAGACCACCTTCAACTTCCAGGGCCTGGGCACGGCCGCCGTGGCCGCCATCAGCGCCGGCGACCTCCCCGTGATCATGGGGGTCACCCTGCTCGCCGCGCTCTTCGTGGTGCTGGCGAACCTGATCGTGGACCTGCTGTACGCCGTCATCGACCCGCGCGTGAGGCTGACGTGACCAAGAACCATTCCGACCAGCCGGCCTTCGTGCCCGAGCAGGGCGGCGCGCCCGACGCGGCCCCCTTCCTCTCCGTGCGCGACCTCAAGGTCCACTTCCCGACCGACGACGGCCTGGTCAAGTCCGTGGACGGCCTCACCTTCGACCTGGAGCGCGGCAAGACCCTCGGCATCGTGGGCGAGTCCGGCTCCGGGAAGTCGGTGACCTCGCTGGCCATCATGGGCCTGCACCGCACCGGCAACGCGCGCAGCCGCCCGGACATCTCGGGCCAGGTGGTGCTCGACGGCGAGGACCTCGTCAGCGCCGACGCCGACCACGTACGCCGGCTGCGCGGCCGCAAGATGGCGATGGTCTTCCAGGACCCGCTGTCCGCGATGCACCCGTACTACTCGGTCGGCAAGCAGATCGTCGAGGCGTACCGGACCCACCACGACGTCGACAAGAAGAAGGCCCGCGCCCGCGCCGTCGAGATGCTCGACCGCGTCGGCATCCCGGAGCCCCACCGGCGCGTGGACGCGTACCCGCACGAGTTCTCCGGCGGCATGCGCCAGCGCGCGATGATCGCGATGGCGCTGGTCAACAACCCCGAACTGCTCATCGCGGACGAGCCGACCACCGCCCTGGACGTCACCGTCCAGGCGCAGATCCTCGACCTGATCCGCGACCTGCAGAAGGAGTTCGGCTCCGCGGTCATCATGATCACGCACGACCTCGGCGTGGTCGCCGAGATGGCCGACGAGATCCTCGTGATGTACGGCGGCCGGTGCGTCGAGCGCGGCACCGCCGAGAAGGTCTTCTACGAGCCCCGCCACCCCTACACCTGGGGACTGCTCGGCTCCATGCCGCGCATCGACCGCGACCAGACCGAGCGGCTGATCCCGGTCAAGGGCTCGCCGCCCAGCCTCATCAACATCCCGAGCGGCTGCGCGTTCAACCCCCGGTGCCCCTACGCCGACGTGCCCAAGGGGGGCATCACCCGCACCCAGCGGCCCGAGCTGACCCAGGACGACAGCCGGCACTGGTCCGCCTGCCACATGTCGCAGGAGGAGCGGACCCGGATCTGGACCGAAGAGATTGCGCCGAAGCTGTGACGGACATGAAGAAGGACACCGCCGCCCAGGACTCGGCGACGGCCGTCGCCGAGGCGGAACCGCTGCTGAAGGTCACCGGCCTGGTCAAGCACTTCCCCATCAGCAAGGGGCTGCTGAGCCGCCAGACCGCCGCCGTCAAGGCGGTCGACGGGATCGACTTCGACGTGCGGCGGGGTGAGACCCTCGGCGTCGTCGGCGAGTCCGGCTGCGGCAAGTCGACGATGGGCCGCCTCATCACGCGGCTGCTGGAGCCGACCAGCGGGCGCATCGAGTTCGAGGGCAAGGACATCACCCACCTCGGCGTGGCCGGCATGCGCCCGCTGCGCCGCGACGTGCAGATGATCTTCCAGGACCCGTACGGCTCGCTGAACCCGCGGCACACGGTCGGCGCCATCGTCTCGGCCCCCTTCAAGCTCCAGGGCGTCACGCCCGAGGGCGGCGTCAAGAAGGAGGTCCAGCGCCTCCTCTCGCTCGTCGGCCTGAACCCGGAGCACTACAACCGCTACCCGCACGAGTTCTCCGGCGGCCAGCGCCAGCGCATCGGCATCGCGCGCGCCCTGGCGCTGAAGCCGAAGCTGGTCGTCGCGGACGAGCCGGTGTCGGCGCTGGACGTGTCGATCCAGGCGCAGGTGGTGAACCTCCTGGACGACCTCCAGCAGGAGCTCGGCCTGACGTACGTGATCATCGCGCACGACCTGTCGGTCATCCGGCACGTCTCGGACCGCATCGCGGTGATGTACCTCGGCAAGATCGTGGAGCTGGCGGACCGCAAGTCGCTGTACGAGTCCCCGATGCACCCGTACACGAACGCCCTGCTGTCCGCCGTCCCCGTCCCGGACCCGAGGCGGCGCGGGGTGAAGAGCGGCCGCATCCTGCTCAAGGGCGACGTCCCCTCGCCGATCTCCCCGCCGGCCGGCTGCCGCTTCCACACGCGGTGCTGGAAGGCGACGGAACTCTGCGCGAAGCAGGAACCGCCGCTGCTCACCATCAAGCCGGGCCACCAGGCGGCCTGCCACCACCCGGAGAACGCGCCCACGCCTTCTTGACGCGCCGCGCCCTTTCTTGTCGCGCCGCCGCCCTTTCTTGTCGCGCCGCTCGCGCGGTGCGGGGCCGGTGCCCTTGGCCGGGGCGGTGGGTCGCCCGCGGGTGCTGTGCCGCTGCGCGGGGCAGGTTCCCCTCCCCGCCCTTCAACCGTTCTCGCCCTCCATCGCCGGGCGCGGCTACAGACACGGCGCTACCGCGCCCGCGCCTCAAACGCCGGCGGGGCTGGGGTTTCCGCGTCGCCAGGGGTGTGGGAGGTGGGGGGGGAAAAAGGGGGTGG
>NZ_JBVJWV010000012.1:194058-230786 GCF_055602105.1 Streptomyces sp. NPDC037421 | reverse complement strand
CCCGACACCCTCCACCAGACACCCATCGGCGTCTTCCGGAGCGTCCAGCGGCCCGTCTACGACACCCTCATGGCCGACCAGCTCGACGCGGCCGTCGACCAGCGCGGCAAGGGCGACCTGGCGACCCTGCTGGCCGGCTCCGACACCTGGACCGTGATCGGCTGACGCGCCCGGCCCGCGAACGCGAGCCCGGACCCCGCTACGGGGTCCGGGCTTCGTCGTACGCCGCCCGGGCCCGCTGCACCTCGCCGGTGCGGCGTTCCGTCCAGCGGGCCAGGGCCCACACCTGCTCGGCGGCCTCCCGGCCCAGCTCCGTCAGGGAGTAGTCCACGTGCGGCGGGATCACCGGGTGCGCGTGGCGCAGTACGAAGCCGTCGCGCTCCAGCGTCTGGAGGGTCTGGGCGAGCATCTTCTCGCTGACCCCGCCCACCTCCCGGCGCAGCTCGCTGAACCGGTACGAGCGCTCCACCAGGGCGGCGAGGACCAGTACGCCCCAGCGGCTGGTGACGTGCTCCAGGATCCCGCGCGACGGGCACATCGGGGCTTTCACGCTCACGGGCTTCACACTTACGTCCATACCAGTACCTTACTTTGAAGTGGGTACTTACGAATAGTTAGCGCTCTCCATACGCTGGTGTCATCACCACGAAGGACCCCGAAAACCCACGCACCAGGAGCGCATCATGAGCATCGTCGTCACCGGAGCCACCGGATCCCTCGGCCGCCTCGTCGTCGAGGAGCTGCTGCACCGGGTCCCGGCCACCGAGCTGGCCGTGGTCGTACGCAGCGCCGAGAAGGCCGCCGGCCTGGCCGCGCGCGGCATCGACGTACGGATCGCCGACTACGACGACCCGGCCGCCCTCGCCGGCGCCTTCCGGGCCGGCGACCGGGTCCTGCTGATCTCCGGCAGCGAGGTCGGGCGGCGGATCCCGCAGCACACCGCCGTGATCGGGGCCGCCGCGGCGGCCGGGGTCGCCCAGCTGGCCTACACCGGCATCCTCGGCGGGCCCGAGGCGGACTTCGAGCTGGCCGCCGAGCACAAGGCCACCGAGCAGGCGATCATCGACTCCGGACTCCCCCACACCTTCCTGCGCAACGGCTGGTACCACGAGAACTACACCGCCCAGCTCCCCGCCGTCCTGGAGCACGGCGCGGTCGTCGGCAGCGCCGGCGAGGGCCGGATCGCCTCGGCGGCGCGGGCCGACTACGCGGCGGCCGCCGCGGCGGTACTGACCGGCGAGGGCCACCTGGGCCGGGTCTACGAGCTGTCCGGGGACACCGCCTGGAGCCTGGCCGAGTACGCGGACGAGGTGGCGCGGCAGTCCGGCCGCGAGGTCTCGTACGCCGCCGTCCCGGCCGACGCGCACCTGACGGTGCTGACCGGCGCCGGGGTGCCCGAGCCCTTCGCGGCGATCCTCGTCGACGTGGACGCGGCGATCTCGCGCGGCCGGCTGGCGGGGACCAGCGGCGACCTGTCGCGCCTGATCGGGCGGCCGACGACGCCGGTGGCCGAGGCCATCGCCACCGCCCTGGCCTGATCCGGCCGTCGGCCCGGGCACTTCCGCCCCCACGATGTCATGAGTATCTCCCCAGAACGGGCATGACAGCGGCGCCGTACGGCGATACCGTCGTGAGGTTGTGAGATTGGCCGGAAGTCGCACTGGAGGGCCCGTGAAGGCAGAGAACGAGCAGCGCACGGGTTTGCTCTACGGATTCGGCGCATACGGGATGTGGGGGCTCGTCCCCCTCTTCTGGCCCCTGCTCAAGCCCTCCGGGGCGATCGAGATCCTCGCCCACCGCATGGTCTGGTCGCTGGCCGTGGTCGGCATCGCGCTCCTCGCGCTGCGCCGCTGGGGCTGGATCGCCGAGATCGCCCGGCAGCCGCGCAAGCTCGGGCTGACAGCCCTGGCGGCGGCCGTGATCAGCGTGAACTGGGGCCTCTACATCTGGGCGGTCAACAACGGCCAGGTCGTCGAGGCCAGCCTCGGCTACTTCATCAACCCGCTGGTCACCATCGCCATCGGCGTCCTGGTGCTGGGCGAGCGGCTGCGCCGGGCCCAGTGGGCGGCGGTCGGGATCGGCTTCGCCGCCGTGCTGGTGCTGTCCGTCGGCTACGGGCGGCTGCCGTGGATCTCCCTCACGCTGGCCTTCTCCTTCGCCGCCTACGGGCTGATCAAGAAGAAGCTCGAC
The DNA here is from genome assembly GCF_055602105.1 of Streptomyces sp. NPDC037421. Classification (NCBI taxonomy): domain Bacteria; kingdom Bacillati; phylum Actinomycetota; class Actinomycetes; order Kitasatosporales; family Streptomycetaceae; genus Streptomyces; species Streptomyces sp. NPDC037421. Next base: position 228,596 of record NZ_JBVJWV010000012.1, on the reverse strand, counting down.
ATGGGCGGGCTGGAGTCGCTGGCCGCCGAGACGGCCCTGCAGTTCCTGCCCGCACTGGTCTACCTGGTGTGGCTGGGGGTCCAGGGGCGGTCCACCTTCGCCGCAGAAGGGCTCGGGCACTCGGCGCTGCTGGCCGCGACCGGGCTGGTCACCGCGATCCCGCTGGTCTGCTTCGGGGCGGCCGCGATCCGGGTGCCGCTGTCCACGCTGGGGCTGCTCCAGTACCTGGCGCCGGTGTTCCAGTTCGCGCTCGGGGTCGTCTACTTCCACGAGGCGATGCCGCCGGAGCGATGGGCCGGCTTCTCACTCGTCTGGGCCGCGCTGGTGCTGCTGACCTGGGACGCGCTGCGGACGGCCCGGCGTTCGCGGGCCCTGCTCGCCGAAGCGTCCGCCACGGCGGCGGCCGAGGCCGTGTCCGCGTCCGCATCGGGGGCCGGCCCCGGAGGGGCTCCGGCCGCGCCGGGTACGGATCCGGCGCCGAGCCGCGAACCGGCGTAACCGCATACCGATACACCACACGATCCCCGGTACGGAACATCCGTACCGGGGATCGTCCGTTTTCCGAACTACCCTGACCGGATTGTGGTCTTGACGGATAGTCATACTCTCGCTGAACATCAGGCTCGCACTGACGCACCAACGCTCACCTGCACGATTCCCGCACGTTCCGTCTCATCCCCAACGGATCATCCCAACGGAATCCCGGAGCCCCCACATGAGCCTGTCCGTCTCCCGGCGCCTTGCCGCCGCGTCCGCGATCGCGGTCGCGGGGCTGCTGGCCGCCACCTCTCCCGCCGCGCTCGCGGCGCCCACGGCCGTCACCGCCGCGCCGACTCCGCCCGACATCCCGCTGGCCAACGTCAAGGCGCACCTGTCGCAGCTCCAGACCATCGCCACCAACAACGGCGGCAACCGCGCCCACGGCCGGGCCGGCTACAAGGCCTCGATCGACTACGTGAAGGCCAAGCTGGACGCCGCGGGCTTCACCACCAGCCTGCAGACCTTCACCTCCAGCGGCGCGACCGGCTACAACCTGATAGCCGACTGGCCGGGCGGCGACCCGAACTCGGTCCTGATGTCCGGCTCCCACCTGGACTCGGTGACCTCGGGCCCCGGCATCAACGACAACGGCTCCGGCTCGGCGGCCGTCCTGGAGGCCGCGCTCGCGGTGTCCCGCGCGAACCTCCAGCCGACGAAGCACCTGCGCTTCGGCTGGTGGGGCGCGGAGGAGCTGGGCCTGGTCGGCTCGAAGTACTACGTCAACAGCCTGCCGGCGGCGGAGAAGGCGAAGATCTCCGGCTACCTGAACTTCGACATGATCGGCTCGCCGAACCCGGGCTACTTCGTCTACGACGACGACCCGACGATCGAGCAGACCTTCAAGAACTACTACGCGGGCCTCGGCATCCCCACCGAGATCGAGACCGAGGGCGACGGCCGCTCCGACCACGCGCCGTTCAAGAACGCCGGGATCCCGGTCGGCGGCCTGTTCTCCGGCGCCGACTACACCAAGACGGCCGCCCAGGCCCAGAAGTGGGGCGGCACCTCCGGCCAGGCCTTCGACCGCTGCTACCACTCGTCCTGCGACACCACGGCGAACATCAACGACACCGCCCTGGACCGCAACGCCGACGCCATCGCCTACGCGATCTGGAACCTCGGGGCGGCCACCCCGGTCCCGCCGGGCCCGTCCTTCGAGAACACGACGGACGTGAACATCCCGGACTCCCCCGCCGCCGCGGTGACCTCGCCGATCACGGTCTCGGGCGTCACGGGCAACGCGCCGGCCACCACCAAGGTCGACGTGAACATCGTCCACACCTACCGCGGCGACCTGGTCATCGACCTGATCGCCCCGGACGGGACGGCGTACCGGCTGAAGAACTCCAGCTCGGACTCCGCCGACAACCTGGTCACCAGCTACACGGTGAACGCCTCCAGCGAGGTCGCCAACGGCGTCTGGAAGCTCCAGGTCAAGGACGTGGCCGCGCAGGACGTGGGCTACATCAACAGCTGGAAGATCACTTTCTGACCGCGAACCGGCAGACTGGTCTAGACCTCTAGGGCTCCGGCGTGATCTGATCGGATCATGCCGGAGCTGATCGCCGCCCTGTTCACCCTGCTCGCGCAGGCCGCCGCCGCCCTCAACCCCGCACTCCTGGTGCGCAGAAGGCGGCGGCTCCGGCGGCTCGCGGACCACGCGCGGGGGGTCGCCGTAGGGGTGCCCTGCGATCTGCGGGACCGCGGGCTCACCGCCGGCCGGTGGTGCGAGGGCCTGCTGGAGCTGCCGCCGGGCGGCGCGGCCGGGCCCGTCCGATGGCGGGCGAAGGGCGCCCCGGACGCCCGGCGGGCGGAGTTCCCGCCCCTGGAGCCGGTGTCCGCCGACGAGCTCAGCGTCGCCTTCCGCTCCGAGGACGGCGCCACCGAGCTGCGGCTGCACCCCGACGAGGCCCCGATGGTGCTACGCCTCCTCCGCGCCGGGGCGTAGCGAGGCGGACAGGGGCTCCTGGATGCGGGCGCGCAGCTCCTGGGCGACCGCGGCCAGGTCCGCGCGGCCCAGCTTCGCGGCCTCCACCAGGTCGCCGAGCTCCTCGGGCGAGGGCAGCTGCTTCGCGCCGGCCACCCGCAGGTACGAGCGGGTCGCGGCGGCCGCGTAGAACTCGTTCATCGGGGATTCCAGCGCGGGGCAGACGGCGAGCGTGTGCAGGAAGGCCGCGGCACGCCAGGCGGTGTCGGGGGCGGGCTGCTCGGGGACCATGACCAGGTCGTTCTGGTGCCGGGCGACGGCGGCGGCCACCCCGGAGGGGTCCCATACGGCGGGATCCGACGGCAGATGGTGGGCCAGCGCGGTCCAGGCCCACTCCATGGTGATCTTCAATTGCCGAACCGCTCCTGGAAGTAGCCCCAGTGGTCGGCGAACTCCTCTATACCGGTGAGGAACGTCTTGCGGTCCTCGTCGAGTTCGCGTTCCGTGACCTCGGTGATGAGCGCGGTGACCGTCGTCCCCAACGCCGCCGCGCGCGCCTTGAGGCGTTCATGGAACTCTTCGTCCAGGCGGATGGTGACGTGTCTCGACATGTCCATCACGGTACAGCGGCTGCGCTGTACACAGGAGGGGAACGGCACAAGGGTGGCCCGGGACACAGGTCCCGGGCCACCCTCGCGTCGCCTCGCGGTGCTTCGGCTACGTGGCGGCTACTTGGCGGAGTCGGCCGTCTTGACCAGCTGGTCCTTGGTGACCGCGCCGACGTAGACCTTGCCGTCGTCCGTGATCAGCGCGTTGACCAGCCGGGTGGAGAAGACCCGGCCCTCGCCGAACTTCCCGGTGACCTTGTCCCCGAGGGAGTTCAGGAACTGCTTGGCTTCCTTGGGCGCGTTCTTGTCGTTCTCCAGGTCCTTGAGGGACTTGCCTGCCTGGCCGGCGCCGCTGTCGATCCGCGCCACCGTGGACCAGCCCTCGCCGAGGACCTTCACGTCGCCCTTGCCGCCCGCCCCGCCGGCCAGGTCACCGAGGCCGGGGAAGGACTCCAGCGCCTTGAGCGGCTTGTCGTCCTTCCGCCCCTTGCCGTGCTCGGTGCCCTCGGTCACCTTGGCGCCCTTCGGCGGGGTGAAGGCGAAGGCGTCGGCGGCCGGCTTGGCGAAGTCCACCTGGGTGAAGCCCGCGTCGACGATCGGCTTGCCGCCCTGGCTGGACAGCAGCTGGATGCGCAGCGGCACGCCGTTCTTGGCGTCGACCGCGATCTGCACGGAGCCGACGGTGGAGCCGCTCTGCTTGGGCTTGAGGACCAGCTGGTAGGCGTCGCGCCCGGCGACCTGCGCGGTGTCGCCCACGCTGATGTCGGTGGTGGGGCCGGCGGCCTTGAGGACCTCCTGCGCCAGCTCCTGCGGCGAGGCCGGGAGGCGCTCGGCGGTCTTCTTGTGGTCCTGGCCGGCGCCCTGGGCGTCCTTGTCGTGGAAGACCTCGTTGGACTTGGAGTCGTAGCCCCAGACGTCCTGGCCGTTGTGGACGAGGGTGTACTCGTCCTTGCCGTCGAGGAAGGTCAGCTTCTGGCGGTCGGGGCCGTCGGCCGCGACGCGGAAGGTGTGCGTCCCGTTCGCCAGCTGCGCGATCTTGTCCTCCGGGTTGGCCGAGCCTCCCGCGACCCCGCCGCCGCCCAGCAGCCCGGAGGCGATCTTCGGCAGGCCGAGGTCGGTGGTGATCTTGGCGGTGCCGGAGAGCTGCTGCGCGTCGGAGGCCGCGACCTTCTCGATCAGCTGCTGCGCCGTCACCTTGGGCAGGTCCGGGCCTCCGGCGTTGGCGAAGGCCGGGACCATCGCGGCGGTTGCCGCCGCGACACCCGCCACGGCTACCGGTACGGCGTACCGGGCGGCCTTGCGCGTGGTCTTCGTGTTCGCTGCCATCTGAATGCCCTGCCCTCTGTGTCTTCGGCGGCGGGGCCCCCGTGGCGCCGCGCTCACCCGATCCGGTGGGGTTCGATGACTCCATCTGACCAAATCGGGGAGGCGGGGGCGTCAGTCCCCGGAATCAACTCCGCGTACGACCGTGGGATGACACGGGAAGGGCCCCTCGCCCCCGACCCGTAGGGGTCGCGGAGGCGGAGGGGCCCGTTCCACAAGCAGTACCGCAGGGGTCAGCCCGCGCGGTGGACCACCGCGTCGCACAGCTCTTCCAGCGCCGACTTCGCGAAGCACTCCGGCAGCGGGGCGAGCGTGGCGCGCGCGTCCTCCGCGTACTGGACGGTGTCGCGGCGGGCCTGCTCCAGCGCGGGGTGCACCCGCAGCCGGGCGAGCACCTCGGCGTGCCGGGCGTCGTCCGTGAGGTCGCCGTCCAGCAGGGCGACGAGCTCCAGGTCCTCGGGGCGCCGGTCCCGCTCGGCCATCTCGCGCAGCCGCAGCACGGGCAGGGTCGGGATGCCCTCGCGCAGGTCGGTGCCCGGGGTCTTGCCGGACTCGTGCGAGTCGGAGGCGATGTCGAGGACGTCGTCGGCGAGCTGGAAGGCGGTGCCGAGGCGCTCGCCGTACTGGGTCAGGATGTCGACGACGGACTCGTCGGCGCCGGACATCAGCGCGCCGAAGCGGCCGGAGACGGCGATCAGCGAGCCGGTCTTGCCGGCGATGACGTCCAGGTAGTGCGCGACCGGGTCGCGGCCGTCGCGCGGACCGGCCGTCTCCAGGATCTGGCCCGTCACGAGCCGCTCGAAAGCCTCGGCCTGGATGCGCACGGCCTCCGGCCCGAGGTCCGCGAGGATGTGCGACGCACGGGCGAACAGGAAGTCACCCGTCAGGACCGCCACGGAGTTGCCCCAGCGGGTGTTGGCGCTCTCCACCCCGCGGCGTACGTCCGCCTCGTCCATGACGTCGTCGTGGTAGAGCGTCGCCAGGTGGGTGAGCTCCACGACCACCGCGGACGGCACGATGCCGGGCGCGTAGGGGTCGCCGAAGCGGGAGGCCAGCATCACCAGCAGCGGCCTGAACCGCTTGCCTCCGGCGCGCACCAGATGCTGCGCGGCCTCGGTGATGAAGGGGACTTCGCTCTTGGTGGCCTCCAGCAGACCCGCCTCGACGGCGGCCAGTCCGGCCTGGACATCGGTCTCAAGAGCCTGGTCCCGCACGCTCAGTCCGAACGGCCCGACGACGGTCACGAGGGGTACTCCTGTCTGCTGACGATCACGCTGACGATCACATGGATTGTCGATGTGTCGCTGCCATCACTCAAGCCAGCGTATCCGGTCTGTTTTCGATCACCGAGAGCGCCTGTCCGGTTGCCGCACACGCGCGGTCCGATCCACCCCGGTATGTTCGTTGGAAGCCGAAACAACCGGAGAATACGTTTTGTCCAGAACTACCGCCGATACGGACGAGCCCGCGGACCCCGGGGCGGACCAGCCGCCGCCCTCGGACGGCCACGCCTTCCTCGGGCACCCCAGGGGCCTGGCCACGCTCTCCGGGCTGGAGGTCTGGGAGCGGTTCTCCTTCCTGGGCATGCAGGCCATCCTCGTCCTCTACTTCGCGGACACGGTGGCGCACGGCGGCCTCGGGATGGACCCGGCCACCGCCGCCTCCGTCTCGGCGGCCTACGGGACCATGGTCTACCTCGTCTCCGTGGCCGGAGGCTGGCTCGCCGACCGGATCCTCGGCTCCTACCGCGCCGTCCTGGCCGGCGGCATCCTGATCGCCTGCGGCCACTACGCCATGGCCGTGCCCACCGCCGCCATGACCTGGACCGGCCTCGGCCTGATCAGCGCGGGCACCGGCCTGCTCAAGCCCAACGTGGCCAGCATGGTCGGCAAGCTGTACCGGACGGACGACGAGCGGCGCGACGCCGGCTTCGCCCTCTACTACACGGGCATCAACATCGGCGCCTTCGCCGGACCGCTGGTCACCGGCTGGCTCGGCGAACACCAGGGCTGGCACTGGGGCTTCTCCGCCGCCGCCGTCGGCATGACCGCGGGCCTGGTCCAGTACGTCCTCGGACGCCGCCACCTCGCCGGACGCAAGCACTCCGCCGAGTACGCCCTGGCCCCCGACGCGATGCGCACCGCCGTCCGGCGGATCGCCGGAGGGTGCGTCGCCTTCGCCGCACTCGCCACCCTCCTGGCGGGTATCGGCTGGTTGACGATGGGCCGTTTCGTCGACCTGCTGACCCTCGTCTCGGTGATCGCCCCGGTCGTCTACTTCGCGCTCATGTTCCGCAGCCCACGGGTGACCCCCGAAGAGCGCGGACGCCTTCGCCCGTACGTGGTGCTCTTCCTCGCCTCCGTCGCCTTCAACTTCATCCTCTTCCAGGCCTACTCGACGATGATGCTGCTGGCCTCGACGAACGCCCGGACCGAGATCCTCGGCTTCCGCTTCCCCGCCGGCTGGTACGCCTCGGCGCTCGGCGCCTTCGAGGTGGCGCTCGCCCCGGTGGTGGCGGCGCTGTGGGTGCGGATGGGCCGCCGCCAGCCGCACGCCTCCAACAAGATCGCCATCGGCGTCGTCCTGGGCGGGCTGTCCTTCCTGCTGATGGTCTGGCCGACCTCCGGCCACGACGGGGACTCCCACCGGATGGCCGCCTGGTGGATCGTCGGCTCCTACCTGCTGCTCGGCCTGGGAGACGTGCTCCTGGAGACCTCCGGGATGTCCGCCACCACGAAGCTCGCCCCCAGCGCGTACGCGAGCCAGACGATGGCCCTGTGGTTCCTGTCCCTGGCCCTCGCCAACGGCATCCAGGCCCAGGTGGTCAAGCTGTACGGCCAGGTCTCCAACCCCGTGTACTTCGGCGTCAACGGCGCCGTCGCGGTCGCCGCCGGCCTGACCGTGGTCGCCGCGGCGCCCTGGCTGCGCCGCACGATGCATCCCGTCCACTGAGGGGCCGGTGAAGGAACCCGATGATCATCCGTACCGACTTCCCGTACGCCACCGCCCACGAGGATGTCCGGATCCCGATGCCGGACGGGGTCGAGCTGTACGCCCGCGTCTGGCGCCCGGTGACGGACGAGCCCGTGCCGGCCCTGCTGGAGTACCTCCCGTACCGGCTGACCGACTGGACCGCGCCCCGCGACCGCCAGCGCCACCCCTGGTACGCCGGGCACGGCTACGCCTCCGTACGGGTGGACGTCCGCGGACACGGGTGCAGCGGGGGCCGGCCCGGCGACGAGTACGACGCGCGGGAACTGGCCGACGGGGTCGCGGTGGTGGAGTGGCTGGCGGCGCAGCCGTGGTGCACGGGGGCGGTGGGGATGTTCGGCATCTCCTGGGGCGGCTTCAACAGCCTCCAGATCGCCGCCCTCGCGCCCGAGGCGCTGAAGGCCGTCGTCACCGTCTGCTCGACGGACGACCGCTACGACAACGACGTCCACTACATGGGCGGGTCGGTGCTCGCCGTGGACATGCACGCCTGGGCCGCCACCATGCTGGCCTTCGCCTCCCGCCCGCCGGACCCGCGCTACGCCGGCGAGGGCTGGCGGGAGCAGTGGCTGGACCGGCTGGAGGGCGTGGAACCGCTGATCCACACCTGGCTCTCGCACCAGACCCGCGACGCCTACTGGCGCCACGGCAGCGTCTGCGAGGACTACGCGGCGATCGGCGCGGCGGTGCTCGCGGTGGGCGGCTGGCACGACCCCTACCGGGACACGGTGCTGCGGCTGGTCTCCCGCCTGCCCGCCTCCCGCGTGCGCGGCCTGATCGGGCCCTGGTCGCACCAGTACCCCGACCGGGGGCTGCCACCGGGGCCGGCGATCGGCTTCCTCCAGGAAACCCTGCGCTGGTGGGACCACTGGCTGAAGGGCGCCGACAACGGGGTGATGGACGAGCCCCTGCTGCGCGCGTGGATCAGCGGGTCGCACCCGCCCGCCACCGTGTACGAGGAACTGCCGGGCCGCTGGGTCGGCGAGAAGGCGTGGCCGTCTCCCTCGGTCGTGCCCGTCTCGTACGGGCTCCAGGGCGCGCCGGTGGCCGTGGCCTCGCCGCAGCACACCGGCCTGGACGCCGGGCGCTTCTTCCCCTTCGGCAACGCCGCCGACCTGCCGCCGGACCAGCGGGAGGAGGACGCGAAGTCGGCCTGCTTCGAGTTCCCGGTGGCCGACGGCGAGCCCGTGGAGATCCTGGGCCGGCCCTCGGTCACCCTGCGGCTGCGGATGGACGTCCCGTACGGGCAGGTCGTGGCCCGGCTCTGCGACGTCGCCCCCGACGGGGCGTCAACGCTGGTCACGCGGGGCGCCCTGAACCTGTCGGCGCGGCAGGGGCGGGAGCGGGCGGTGCCGTGGCGGGTGGGCTCGTACGAGGACGTCACCTTCGAGCTGAACGGCATCGGCCACTCCTTCCCGCCGGGGCACCGGATCCGGCTCGCGCTCTCCTCCGCGTACTGGCCGTGGATCTGGCCGCGGGCCGGCTCGGAGGCCGGCTGGACCCTGGACCCCGCGGGCAGCACCCTGGAACTCCCGATCCGCGGCTCGGCCTCCCCCCTCGACGCGGGGATCGCCTTCGAGCCGCCGGAGCAGGCGGAGCCGCTGGGGGTGGCGCACCCGGAGACGCTGGACGCGCCGCGCCCGGAGCGGGTCGTCGTACGTGACGTCGCGCGCGGGGTGTGGCGGCTGGAGGTGGACCCCCGGTACGGGGGGACCCGGGTCTACCCGGACGGGCTGGAGTACGAGGAGGACGCGGCGGAGGTCTACGAGATCCAGCAGGCGGACCCCCTCTCCGCCCGCACCCTCTCCGAGTGGCGGATCCGGCTGCACCGGCCGGAGGAGGGCTGGGACGCGCGGGTGGAGACCCGGTCGGAGATCTCGTGCGACGAGGGCGGCTTCCTGACGGAGAACGAGGTCGTGTGCCGCGAGGGCGACGAGGTCCTCTTCCACCGCACCTGGCGGCGCCGCCTCCCCCGCGCGGCGGGCTGAGCGCCCTTTCGACGCACCGCTCGCACGGCTCGGCGCCGCGTCAAGGGGCGTACAGCCGCTCCAGGACGACCGCGATGCCGTCCGCCTCGTTCGACAGGGTGACCTCGTCCGCGACGGCGATCAGTTCCCGGTGGGCGTTGGCCATCGCCACCCCGTGCGCGGCCCACTCGAACATCGGGACGTCGTTCGGCATGTCGCCGAAGGCGATCGTCGACTCCGCCGCGACCTCCAGCACCGACGCCGCCCGTGCGAGCCCCGTCGCCTTGTCGACGCCCGGCGGCTGGAGTTCCACCGTGTGCTCCCCCGCCATGGTGACGTTCACCAGGTCGCCGACCACCGACCGCGCCACCCGCGTCAGTTCGTCGTCGTCCAGCCGCGGATGCTGGAGCAGCACCTTGTTGATCGGCGACGACCACAGCTCGCCGCGCCCGCGGACCCGCACCATCGGGAGGTGCGGGTGCGGCATCCGGTAGCCAGGGCCCACCAGCATCTCCGCGTCCAGCCCCTCCTGGTTGACGGCCACGTACACCTCGCCGATCTCCGCCTCGATCTTCCCGAGTGCCACCTCGGCCAGACCCCGGTCCATCGCGACGGAGTGCAGCAGGATTCCGCGCGCCGCGTCGTACACCTGCGCGCCCTGTCCGCACACCGCGAGCCCCGAGTAACCAAGGTCGTCCAGGACGTGCCGGATCTGTGGGACCGGGCGCCCGGTGACGACGATGTGCCGGGCGCCGGCCGCGCGCGCCGTCGCGAGCGCCGCGCACGAGCGGGCGGAAACGGTGTCACCGGCGCGCAGCAGAGTCCCGTCCAGGTCGGTGGCGATCAAGGCATAGGGGAGGGCGGAAGTCACCCCGCCAAGGATACGGACCCCTTTGGACAAGTCCTACAAATAGCGCCCGAATCCGGCCTCCCACAGACCCCACAGGCCACGTAACGTGTCAGCCAGCCCCCGGGACACCCCCGGCCCCCCTCGAAAGCGAGGCAGCACCCCATGCCCCAGCAGAGCCCCCTCGATGTCCCCGAGGGCGACCCGTTCGGGCCGCACAACCTCCCCTACGGCGTCTTCTCCACCCCGGCGGAGCCGGAGCGCCGCCGGGTCGGCGTGCGCATCGGCGGGTACGTGCTCGACGCGGGGGCCGTGGCCGTCGCGCTCGGGTCCCCGTACGCCGGGCTGCTCGCCCAGGGTTCGCTCAACCCGCTGCTGGCAGCCGGCCGCACCGCCTGGCGCGACGTGCGCCGCGCGCTGACCGCCTGGGTCACCGACCCCGGTCACCGCGGGACGGTCGAGCCGCACCTCCTGCCGCTCGACGACGTCATCCTGCACCTGCCGTACCAGGTCGCCGACTACGTCGACTTCTACGCGAGCGAGCACCACGCCACCAATGTCGGACGGATCTTCCGCCCGGACGGGGACGCGCTCACCCCCAACTGGAAGCACCTGCCGATCGGTTACCACGGCCGGTCGGGGACGATCGTGGTCTCGGGCACGGACGTAGTGCGGCCCTCGGGGCAGCGCAAGGCGCCCACCGACCCCGCGCCGGTCTTCGGGCCGTCCGTGAAGCTCGACATCGAGGCCGAGGTCGGCTTCGTCGTCGGCACCCCCTCGCAGATGGGCCGTCCGGTCGCGCTCGGCGACTTCGAGGACCACGTCTTCGGGCTGTTCCTCCTCAACGACTGGTCCGCGCGCGACATCCAGGCCTGGGAGTACGTGCCGCTCGGCCCCTTCCTCGGCAAGTCGTTCGCGACCTCCGTCTCCGCCTGGGTGACCCCCCTGGAGGCCCTGGACGCGGCCCGCGTCGCCCCGCCGGCCCGGGACTTCCCGCTGCTGCCCTACCTGGACGACTCCGACGTCGACCGCCCCGGCGGCTTCGACCTGCGCATCACGGTCTCCATCAACGGGCAGGAGGTGGCCCGGCCGCCGTTCGCCTCGATGTACTGGACCGCCGCCCAGCAGCTGGCCCACATGACCGTCAACGGCGCCTCGCTGCGCACCGGCGACGTGTACGGCTCCGGCACGGTCAGCGGCCCGGAGGTCGACGAGCGCGGTTCCCTGCTGGAGCTCACCTGGAACGGCCGTGACGCCGTCGAGCTCGCCGACGGCAAGCGCACCTTCCTGGAGGACGGCGACACCGTCACCCTCACCGCGTGGGCCCCCGGCGCCGACGGCACCCGCGTCGGCCTCGGCGAGGTCACCGGCCGCATCACCGCCGCCCCGCAGGCCTGAGGACGGGACGGGGTAGGGGCGGCGGGTCTCCCGCCGCCCCTACTCCGCCCGCGCCGCCCGGGTGGCGGGGGTCCGGGGCCGAGGTGACCCTGCTCGCATGGCCCCTCGTACCGCAAGACTCGCCCCCCTGGCCCTCGCGGCCACCGCCTCCCTCACGCTCGGCGCGGCCCCCGCCGCCCCGACGGCCACGCCCACCGCCCAACTGGCCGCGACCTTCATGGCGACCGCCAAGTACCGCGAGCACCGGCTGGCCGTCGCCGCCGGCTACGTCCCGGACAAGTACTGCGTGGTCAATCCGGGTGAAGGCGGCGGGGCCCTCGGCTACCCGCACTTCAACCACGCCTACGACGGCTCCACCGACCCCAAGAAGCCCACGGCCCTGCTCTACGAGGGCGACGGCGCGGGACACTGGCGGCTGGCGGGCCTCGAATGGATGGTCGTGGACCGCGACGGCCGCACGGACACCGACGACGACCGCCCCTCCCTGTTCGGGCAGCCCTTCCGCGGCCCGCTGCCCGCCCGGTACGCGGGCCAGAAGGTGCACTACTCGCTGCACCTGTGGCTGTGGAAGCGGAACCCCTCCGGGCGGTTCGAGCCCTTCAACCCGAAGGTCGTCTGCCGCCCCGGCACCACCCGGCCGCGCCCCGCCGTACCCGCCGTACCCGCCGCTCCCCCGGCCGCCTCCCCTTCCTGACCCCCCGTTTGGCATCCCGCCGCGTGCACGGCCGCGGCCCCGCCGCGAAGGTGGACGAACGAAAGCCCCTCCGGGACAGGCCCCGAACCACCAGGAGCTCCCATGTCCGTGCACCGCAGCCCGAAGGCCCTGCTCGCCTGTGCCGTCGCCGGCGCGTCCCTGCTCCTGGCCGCCCTGCCCCCGGCGCAGGCGGTCGACGGCCCGGCGCCCGACCCCCGCAACGCGCAGGCCATGCGCGACATGGCCACGGCGATCGCGGTGACCGCCAAGTACGTGGACGAGCGCCAGGCCCTCAAGGACGGGTACGTCCCGCACGGCCAGGAGTGCATGACCAACCCGTTCGGGGTCGGCACCATGGGCTACCACTACGTCAAGGAGTCCAACTGGGGTTCGAAGGACCCCGCCAGGCCGACCGCGCTCCTCTACAGCACCCACAAGGACAGCAAGGGCCGGCGCAAGCTCCAGACGGTGGAGTGGATGTCCGCCGACCGGGACCAGGACCTGAAGACCACCGACGACCGGCCCACCATGTTCGGGCTGCCGTTCGACGGCCCGATGCCCGGCCACTGGGCGGGCATGCCCAAGCACTACGACCTCCACATGTGGGCGTACGCGGACAACCCGGCCGGCCGCTTCCACAACTGGAACCCCGCGCTGACCTGCCCCCCGAAGAAGACCCCGGCCACGGGAACCACCACCCCGGCGCACGCGCACGGCCACTAGCCGGCCCCCGCCCGCACGGCGAAGGGCCCGGCCCCCGAGGGGGCCGGGCCCTTCCGTCCGTACGGACCGGATCAGCGCACGAAGGTGCTCGCCTGTCCGGCCAGGTCCAGGAAGTACTGCGGGGCCAGGCCCAGGACCAGGGTGACCGCGACGCCCACCGCGATGGTGGTCATCGTCAGCGGCGAGGGCACGGCCACCGTAGGACCGTCGGCCTTCGGCTCGCTGAAGAACATCAGCACGATGACCCGGATGTAGAAGAACGCGGCGATCGCCGACGAGACCACACCGACGACGACCAGCGCCCCGGCGCCGCCCTCCGCCGCCGCCTTGAACACCGCGAACTTGCCCGCGAAGCCGGAGGTCAGCGGGATGCCGGCGAAGGCCAGCAGGAACACCGCGAAGACGGCCGCGGTCAGCGGCGAACGCCGCCCCAGGCCCGCCCACTTCGACAGGTGCGTCGCCTCGCCGCCCGCGTCGCGCACCAGCGTGACCACCGCGAAGGCGCCGATCGTCACGAAGGAGTAGGCGGCCAGGTAGAACAGGACGGACTTGACGCCCTCCTCGGACGTGGCGATCACACCGGCCAGGATGAACCCGGCGTGGGCGATGGAGGAGTACGCCAGCAGCCGCTTCACGTCGGTCTGGGTCACCGCGATCACCGCGCCCGCGAGCATGGTGACGATCGCGACGCCCCACATCACCGGCCGCCAGTCCCACCGGAGGCCGGGCAGGACCACGTACAGCAGCCGCAGCAGCGCGCCGAACGCGGCCACCTTGGTCGCCGCCGCCATGAAGCCGGTGACGGGGGTCGGGGCGCCCTGGTAGACGTCCGGGGTCCACATGTGGAAGGGGACCGCGCCGACCTTGAACAGCAGCCCCATCAGGATCAGCGCGCCGCCGATGAGCAGCAGCGCGTCATTGCCCATGGTGGAGGCGAGGGCCGGGTCGATCCGGGCGACGGTGCCGTCGACCACGTCGGCGATCACCGCGTAGGACACCGAGCCCGCGTAGCCGTAGAGCAGCGCGATGCCGAAGAGGAGGAAGGCCGAGGAGAAGGCGCCGAGCAGGAAGTACTTGACCGCGGCCTCCTGCGACATCAGCCGCTGGCGGCGGGCGAGGGCGCAGAGCAGGTACAGCGGGAGGGAGAAGACCTCCAGCGCGATGAACAGCGTCAGCAGGTCGTCGGCGGCCGGGAAGATCAGCATGCCGGAGACCGCGAACAGGGCCAGCGGGAACACCTCGGTGGTGGTGAAGCCGGCCTTGACGGCGGCCTTCTCGCTGTCGCTGCCCGGTACGGACGCGGCCTGGGCGGCGAAGGAGTCCACCCGCTTGCCGTGCGCCTTCGGGTCGAGGCGGCGCTCGGCGAAGGTGAACACCGCCACGATGGAGGCCAGCAGGATGGTGCCCTGGAGGAAGAGCGCCGGGCCGTCGACGGCGATGGCGCCCATGGCCGCGACGTGCGCCTTGGTGCTGCCGTAGCCGCCGGCGGCGAGGCCGACGACCGCCGCGAAGGCCGCTGCCAGCGCGGCGACGGCCAGGAATACCTGGACGTAGTAGCGGGACTTGCGCGGTACGAAGGCCTCGACGAGGACTCCGAGGATCGCCGCGCCCACCACGATCAGCGTGGGCGCGAGCTGCGCGTACTCGATGTGCGGGGCCGGGATCCGGTCGGCCGGTCCGTCGGCCGCCAGGGTCAGCAGGCTCTGGGCAGCGATCACTTGGCCGCCTCCACGTTCTGGACGGAGACCTCGGGCTTCGGGTCCGTCTGCTTCACGTCCGACATGGTGTGCTCCACCGCCGGGTTGACGATGTCCGTCAGCACCTTCGGGTAGACGCCCAGTCCGATCAGCAGCGCGATCAGCGGGGCGACCACCAGCAGTTCCCGCGCGCGCAGGTCCGGCATGGTGCGGACCTCCTCCTTCACGGGACCGGTCATGGTGCGCTGGTAGAGCACCAGCGTGTACAGCGCGGCGAGGACGATCCCGACGGTGGCGATGATCCCGACGACCGGGTAGCGGGCGAAGGTGCCGACGAGGACGAGGAACTCGCTGACGAAGGGCGCGAGGCCGGGCAGGGACAGGGTGGCGAGGCCGCCGATCAGGAAGGTGCCGGCGAGGACCGGGGCCACCTTCTGCACGCCGCCGTAGTCGGCGATGAGCCGGGAGCCGCGCCGGGAGATCAGGAAGCCGGCGACGAGCATCAGTGCCGCCGTGGAGATCCCGTGGTTGACCATGTAGAGGGTGGCCCCGGACTGGCCCTGGGAGGTCATCGCGAAGATGCCCAGGACGATGAAGCCGAAGTGCGAGATCGAGGCGTAGGCGATCAGCCTCTTGATGTCGCGCTGGCCGACCGCGAGCAGTGCGCCGTAGACGATGCTGATCAGGGCCAGTACGAGGATCACCGGGGTGGCCCACTTGCTGGCCTCTGGGAAGAGCCCGAGGCAGAAGCGGAGCATCGCGAAGGTGCCGACCTTGTCGACGATCGCGGTGATGAGCACGGCGACCGGGGCGGTGGACTCGCCCATCGCGTTGGGCAGCCAGGTGTGCAGCGGCCACAGCGGGGCCTTCACGGCGAAGGCGAAGAAGAAGCCGAGGAAGAGCAGCCGCTCGGTGTTGGTCGCCATGTCGAGGGTGCCGGCGGCACGGGCCTCGGCGATCTCCTGGAGGGAGAAGTTCCCGGCGACGACGTACAGCCCGATGACGGCGGCCAGCATGATCAGGCCGCCGGCCAGGTTGTAGAGGAGGAACTTGACCGCCGCGTACGAGCGCTGCGCGGCGGCGTTCTCGTCGGTGCCTGCGTGGGCCCGGTCCCCGAAGCCGCCGATGAGGAAGTACATCGGGATGAGCATGGCTTCGAAGAAGATGTAGAAGAGGAAGACGTCGGTGGCCTCGAAGGAGATCACCACCATCGCCTCGACCAGCAGGATCAGGGCGAAGAAGCCCTGGGTCGGACGCCACCGGGAGGAGGAGGTCTCCAGAGGGTCGGCGTCGTGCCAGCCGGCCACGATCACGAAGGGGATCAGCAGCGCGGTGAGGGCGATGAGCGCCACGCCGATGCCGTCGACGCCCAGTTCGTAGCGGACGCCGAAGTCGGCGATCCAGGCGTGCGATTCGGTGAGCTGGTAGCGGTCGCCACCGGGCTCGAAGCGGACCGCGACCAGTACGGCCAGGGCCAGCGTCGCGAGCGAGAACAGCAGCGCGAGCCACTTGGCGACGGTCCGGCGGGCGGCCGGGACGGCCGCCGTGAGGATCGCGCCGGCCGCGGGCACGGCCGCCGTGACGGTCAGAAGCGGGAAATTCATCTCACACCGCCCTCATCAGCAGGGTCGCGGCGATCAGGATCGCCGTGCCCCCGAACATCGACACCGCGTAGCTGCGGGCGTAGCCGTTCTGCAGCTTGCGCAGCCGGCCGGAGAGCCCGCCGACCGAGGCGGCCGTGCCGTTGACCACTCCGTCGACGACGCTGTGGTCGAGGTAGACGAGGGAGCGGGTCAGGTGCTCGCCGCCGCGGACGAGGACCACGTGGTTGAAGTCGTCCTGGAACAGGTCCCGGCGGGCCGCCCGGGTGAGGAACGAGCCTCGCGGAGCGACGACCGGGACGGGCCGGCGGCCGTACATCGACCAGGCGATGGCGGCGCCCGCGATGAGGACGACCATGGTGGAGGCGGTCACGGCCATGGCGCTGACCGGCGGGTGGCCGTGCTCGTAGCCGGTGACGGGCTCCAGCCAGTTCAGGAAGCGCTCGCCGATCTCGAAGAAGCCGCCGGCGAAGACCGAGCCGAACGCCAGGATGATCATCGGGATGGTCATGGACTTCGGGGACTCGTGCGGGTGCGGCTCGTGGCCGGCCGCGTCCGGCTGCCAGCGCTTCTCGCCGAAGAAGGTGAGGAGCATGACCCGGGTCATGTAGAAGGCGGTGATGCCGGCGCCCAGCAGGGCGACCCCGCCCAGGATCCAGCCCTGGGTGCCGCCCTTGGCGAAGGCCGCCTCGATGATCATGTCCTTGGAGAAGAAGCCGGACAGGCCGGGGAAGCCGATGATCGCGAGGTAGCCGAGGCCGAAGGTGACGAAGGTGACCGGCATGTACTTCCGCAGGGCGCCGTACTTGCGCATGTCGACCTCGTCGTTCATGCCGTGCATGACCGACCCGGCGCCGAGGAAGAGCCCGGCCTTGAAGAAGCCGTGCGTGACCAGGTGCATGATCGCGAAGACGTAGCCGACGGGGCCGAGGCCGGCGGCCAGGATCATGTAGCCGATCTGCGACATCGTCGAGCCGGCGAGGGCCTTCTTGATGTCGTCCTTGGCGCAACCGACGATCGCACCGAAGAGGAGCGTCACCGCGCCCACGACCGTGGTGACCAGCTGGGCGTCGGGCGCCCCGTTGAAGATCGCTCCGGAGCGGACGATCAGGTACACGCCGGCGGTGACCATGGTGGCCGCGTGGATCAGGGCCGAGACCGGGGTCGGGCCCTCCATCGCGTCCCCGAGCCAGGACTGCAGCGGCACCTGCGCCGACTTGCCGCAGGCGGCGAGCAGCAGCATCAGGCCGATCGCCGTCAGCGTGCCCTCGCCCGTCTCGCCGACGGACGACAGCACCGGGCCGAAGGCGAAGGTCCCGAAGGTGGTGAACATCAGCATGATGGCGATCGACAGGCCGATGTCGCCGACCCGGTTGACCAGGAACGCCTTCTTCGCGGCGGTGGCCGCGCTGGGCTTGTGCTGCCAGAAGCCGATCAGGAGGTACGAGGCGAGGCCGACGCCCTCCCAGCCGAAGTACAGCAGCAGGTAGTTGTCGGCGAGGACGAGCAGCAGCATCGCCGCGACGAACAGGTTGAGGTAGCCGAAGAAGCGGCGGCGGCGCTCGTCGTGCTCCATGTACCCGATCGAGTACACGTGGATGAGCGTGCCCACCCCGGAGATCAGCAGGACGAAGGTCATCGACAGCTGGTCCAGCTGGAAGGCGATGTCCGCCTGGAAGCCCTCCACCGGCACCCAGCTGAACAGCCGCTGGTGCAGGGCCCGGTCCTCGGCCCCGCGCCCCAGCATTCCGGCGAAGAGGACGACGCCGATGCCGAAGGAGACGGCCGCGAGCAGGGTGCCGATCCAGTGGCCGGCCTTGTCGAGGCGCCGGCCGCCGCACAGCAGCACCGCCGCTCCGAGCAGGGGCGCCGCCACCAGCAGCGCAATCAGATTCTCCACTGTGAACGCCCCTTACAGCTTCATCAGGCTGGCGTCGTCGACCGAGGCCGAGTGGCGGGTACGGAACAGCGACACGATGATCGCGAGGCCCACCACGACCTCCGCGGCGGCGACGACCATCGTGAAGAACGCGATGATCTGGCCGTCGAGGTTGCCGTGCATCCGGGAGAAGGTCACGAAGGCGAGGTTGCAGGCGTTGAGCATCAGCTCGACGCACATGAACAGCACGATCGCGTTCTTCCGGATGAGTACGCCGGCCGCGCCGATGGTGAACAGCAGGGCGGCCAGGTACAGGTAGTTGACCGGGTTCACTTCGAGGCCTCCTCTCGGCCGAGGCGCTCCGCGGAGCGCTGCTCCAGCGCCTTGAGGTCGTCCAGGGCCTGGCCCGACACGTCGCGGATCTGGCCGCGGGCGCGCAGCGTCTTGTTGACGGTCAGCTCGGACGGGGTGCCGTCCGGCAGCAGGCCGGCGATGTCCACGGCGTTGTGCCGGGCGTAGACGCCGGGGGCCGGCAGCGGCGGGAGCTGCACGCCGTCGCGTACGCGCTTCTCGGCGAGCTCGCGCTGCGTGGCGGCCCGCTCGGTGCGCTCGCGGTGGGTGAGCACCATCGCGCCGACGGCCGCCGTGATCAGCAGGGCGCCGGTGATCTCGAAGGCGAAGATGTAGCGGGTGAAGATCAGTTCGGCGAGGCCCTCGACGTGCCCGGCGGAGTTGACCCGGCCGAGCCCGTTGAAGTGGGTGAGGCCCGCGTTGCCGATGCCGGCGATCAGCAGGACGCCGAAGCCGAGCCCGCACAGGGCGGCCAGCCAGCGCTGCCCCTTGATGGTCTCCTTCAGCGAGTCCGCCGCCGTGACGCCGACGAGCATGACCACGAAGAGGAACAGCATCATGATGGCGCCGGTGTAGACGACGACCTGGACCACGCCCAGGAAGTACGCCCCGTTGGCGAGGTAGAAGACCGCCAGGATGATCATCGTCCCGGCCAGGCACAGGGCGCTGTGCACGGCCTTCTTCATCAGGATCGTGCACAGCGCGCCGATGACGGCGACCGTGCCGAGCACCCAGAACTGCACGGCCTCGCCGGTGGAGGTCGAGGTGGCGGCCGCGGCGATGGCGCTCATGCCCCGACCTCCTCGGTCTTGCCGCCCTCGGCCTCGGCCGTCTCGCTCTTGGAGACCGCCACCTGCCGGACCGTGCCCGGGGCGGCTCCCGTCACCAGCCCGCGGTAGTAGTCCTGCTCGTCGGTGCCCGGGAAGACCGAGTGCGGGGCCTCGACCATGCCCTCGGTCAGCCCGGCGAGGAGCTGCTCCTTGGTGTAGATCAGGGACTCGCGGCTGTCGTCGGCCAGTTCGAACTCGTTCGTCATCGTCAGCGCGCGGGTCGGGCACGCCTCGATGCACAGCCCGCACAGGATGCAGCGGGCGTAGTTGATCTGGTAGACCCGCCCGTACCGCTCGCCCGGGGAGTAGCGCTCCTCCTCGGTGTTGTCCGCGCCCTCCACGTAGATCGCGTCGGCGGGACAGGCCCAGGCGCACAGTTCGCACCCGATGCACTTCTCCAGACCGTCGGGGTGGCGGTTGAGCTGGTGCCGCCCGTGGAAGCGCGGAGCGGTGGTCTTCTGCTGTTCCGGGTACTGCTCGGTGAGCCGCTTCTTGAACATGGCCTTGAAGGTCACGCCGAAGCCGGCCACCGGGTTCTGCCACTTCTCGCTCTGGTCCGCGTCAGACATTGTCAGCACCCTCCTCTCGGTCACTGTCAGTATTCGCCCCGCCACTGACAATCAGCTCCCGCTCGCCGCGGGGACGTCGGCGCGGTACGGGTGCCAGGTGCTGGCCGGGCTTGGGCGGTACGGGGAAACCGCCCGCCATCGGGTCGAAGGGCTCGGCCGCGGCGGCCTTCCCGGCCGCGGCCGCGGCCGTCTTCTCCCGCCGGTCCCGGAAGTGGTCCGCGACGGAGGAGATCAGCAGGATCGCGATGACCGCGCCCCCGACGTACAGGACGATCTCGCTGAAGTCGTAGCGCTCGTTGCGCAGCGCACGGACGGCGGCGACCAGCATCAGCCAGACCACGGAGACCGGGATCAGGACCTTCCAGCCGAGCTTCATCAGCTGGTCGTAGCGCACGCGCGGGAGGGTGCCGCGCAGCCAGATGAAGAAGAACAGCAGCAGCTGGACCTTGATGACGAACCAGAGCATCGGCCACCAGCCGTGGTTCGCGCCCTCCCAGTAGGTGGAGATCGGCGCCGGGGCCCGCCAGCCGCCCAGGAACAGGGTGACCGACACCGCCGAGACGGTGACCATGTTGACGTACTCGGCCAGC
The DNA here is from genome assembly GCF_055602105.1 of Streptomyces sp. NPDC037421. Classification (NCBI taxonomy): domain Bacteria; kingdom Bacillati; phylum Actinomycetota; class Actinomycetes; order Kitasatosporales; family Streptomycetaceae; genus Streptomyces; species Streptomyces sp. NPDC037421. The sequence continues at coordinate 208,061 of NZ_JBVJWV010000012.1, read as the reverse complement.
ATGAACAGCGCGAACTTGATGGAGGAGTACTCGGTGTTGAAGCCGCCGACGAGGTCGCCCTCGGACTCCGGCATGTCGAAGGGGGCGCGGTTCGTCTCGCCGACCATCGTGATGACGTAGATGATGAAGGACACCGGCAGCAGCACGATGTACCAGCGGTCCGCCTGCGCCTCCACGATCGCCGAGGTCGACATCGACCCGGAGTAGAGGAACACCGAGGCGAACGCGGCGCCCATCGCGATCTCGTACGAGATCATCTGCGCGCAGGAGCGCAGGCCGCCGAGGAGCGGGTACGTGGAGCCCGAGGACCAGCCGGCGAGGACGATGCCGTAGATGCCGACCGAGGCGACCGCGAGGACGTACAGCATCGCGATCGGCAGGTCGGTCAGCTGCATCGTGGTGCGCTGGCCGAAGATGGACACCTCGTTGCCCGAGGGGCCGAAGGGGATCACCGCGATGGCCATGAACGCCGGGATCGCCGCGATGATCGGCGCCAGGACGTAGACGACCTTGTCGGCGCGCTTGACGACGACGTCTTCCTTCAGCATCAGCTTCACGCCGTCGGCGAGCGACTGGAGCATGCCCCAGGGGCCGTGCCGGTTGGGGCCGATGCGCAGCTGCATCCAGGCGACGACCTTGCGCTCCCACACGATGGAGAAGAGCACCGTCACCATCAGGAAGGCGAAGCAGAACACCGCCTTGACGAGGACGAGCCACCAGACGTCCCTGCCGAACAGGGTCAGGTCCTCGGCGGCCAGGACGTGCTGCGGCTGGGCCGCGAGCTGGGCGAGGTGGGTCACGGTCGTACCTCCGCTTCGGCCGCAGGGCCGGTCCCGGCCGGGCCGATCCGTACGAGGGTTCCGGGGCGGGCGCCGGTGTCGGCGAGGACGCCGGAGCCGGTGGAGTTCAGCGGGAGCCACACCACCCGGTAGGGCATCTCGGTGATCCGGAGCGGGAGTTCCACCACACCCGCGGGGCCGGTGACGGCGAGTACGTCGCCGTCCTTGACGCCGGTCTCGGCGGCGGTGTCGGCCGAGAGCCGGGCGCAGGCCTCGTGCCGGGTCCCGGCAAGGGCGTCGTCGCCCTCCTGGAGCCGGCCGAGGTCCAGCAGCAGCCGGTGTCCGGCGAGGACCGCCTCGCCCGTGCCGGGGCGGGGCAGCGGCTCGGGGCCGGTGGACCGCTCGGGCGCCAGCTCCCCCTCCCAGGGGCCCAGCCGCTCCAGCTCCCGGCGTACGGCGTGTACGTCGGGCAGTCCGAGGGGCCGGTCGGCGGCGTCGGCCAGCATGTGCAGCACGCGGGCGTCGGCGGGGGCCAGGCGGCGGGTCATCTGGTCGGGCTTGAGAGCCGCCTCGAACGGGCGGACCCGGCCCTCCCAGTTGATGAACGTGCCCGCCTTCTCGGCGACGGCCGCGACCGGGAGCACCACGTCGGCGTGGTCGGTGACCTCGCCGGGACGCAGCTCCAGGGAGACCACGAAGGCCTCCTCCAGCGCGGTGCGGGCGCGGTCCGGGTCGGGCAGGTCGGCGACCTCGACGCCCGCGACCAGCAGGGCCGACAGCTCCCGGGTGGCGGCGGCCTCGACGATCTGCCCGGTGTCACGGCCGTAGCGGTGCGGGAGTTCCTCCAGGCCCCAGGCGGCGGCGACCTCCTGGCGGGCCCGCGGGTCGCCGGCGGGGCGGCCGCCGGGCAGCAGGGACGGCAGCGCGCCGGCCTCGACGGCGGCCCGCTCCCCGGCCCGGCGCGGGATCCACACCAGCCGGGCGCCGGTGGCGGTGGCGGTGCGTACGGCGGCGGTCAGCGCGCCGGGCACCCCGGCGAGGCGCTCCCCGACGACGATGACCGCGCCGGGCTGCCGGATCGCCTCGGCCGCTTCGGAACCGCCGGCCTCCAGGCCGGCGCCGGTGTCGAGGCCGCCTTGAGACAGCGCCGTCAGCCACTCGGGCTCGGTGCCGGGGGCGGCGGCCAGCAGGGTGCCGCCCGCCTTGGTGAGCCCGCGGGTGGCGAAGGGGGCGAGGGCGAAGGTCCGCTGCTTGTGCTTGCGGTGGGCCTTGCGCAGCCGCAGGAAGACCCCGGGGGCCTCCTCCTCGGCTTCGATGCCGACGAGGAGCACGGCGGGGGCCGCCTCCAGGGAGGCGTACGTGACGCCCGTGCCGTCGAGGTCCTTGCCGGTGCCGGCCACGGCGGCGGCCAGGAACTCGGTCTCCTCCGCGCTGTGCACCCGGGCCCGGAAGTCGATGTCGTTGGTGTCGAGCACCACCCGGGCGAACTTGGCGTAGGCGTAGGCGTCCTCGACGGTCAGCCGGCCGCCGGTGAGGACGCCGGCGCGGCCGCGCGCGGCGGTGAGCCCCTGCGCGGCGGCCTCCAGTGCCTCGGGCCAGCTCACCGGGGCGAGCACCCCGTCCGCACCGCGCAGCAGCGGGGTGGTGAGCCGGTCGGGGCGCTGCGCGTACCGGAACGCGAAGCGGCCCTTGTCGCAGATCCACTCCTCGTTGACCTCGGGGTCGTCGGCGGCGAGGCGGCGCAGCACCTTGCCGCGCCGGTGGTCGGTCCGGGTCGCGCAGCCGCCCGCGCAGTGCTCGCACACGCTCGGGGAGGAGACGAGGTCGAAGGGGCGGGAGCGGAACCGGTAGGCGGCCGAGGTGAGGGCGCCGACGGGGCAGATCTGGATGGTGTTGCCGGAGAAGTACGACTCGAAGGGGTCGCCCTCGCCGGTGCCGACCTGCTGGAGCGCGCCGCGTTCCAGCAGCTCGATCATCGGGTCGCCGGCGATCTCGTTGGAGAAGCGGGTGCAGCGCGCGCACAGCACGCACCGCTCGCGGTCCAGCAGCACCTGCGTGGAGATCGGGACCGGCTTCTCGTATGTGCGCTTCTTGCCTTCGAAACGCGATTCGGCGTTGCCGTGCGACATCGCCTGGTTCTGGAGCGGGCACTCGCCGCCCTTGTCGCAGACGGGGCAGTCCAGCGGGTGGTTGATGAGCAGCAGCTCCATCACCCCGCGCTGGGCCTTGTCGGCGGCCTCCGACGTCAGCTGGGTCTTGACGACCATGCCGTCGGTGCAGGTGATGGTGCAGGAGGCCATCGGCTTGCGCTGGCCCTCGACCTCGACGATGCACTGGCGGCAGGCGCCGGCCGGGGAGAGGAGGGGGTGGTCGCAGAACCGGGGGATCTCGATGCCGAGCTGTTCGGCGGCCCGGATGACCAGGGTTCCCTTGGGGACGGACAGTTCGATGCCGTCGATGGTCAGGGCGACCAGATCCTGCGGCGGCTTCGCCGCCTCGCCGCCGCCCGCCGGGGCGTTCGTGACGACGGTCATGCGTTCACCTCGGAGTTCTTGGCGGGGCCGTCGGCCCAGAGGGTCGACTTGGCGGGGTCGAAGGGGCAGCCCTTGCCGGTGATGTGCTGCTCGTACTCGTCGCGGAAGTACTTCAGCGAGGAGAAGATCGGGCTGGCCGCGCCGTCGCCGAGCGCGCAGAACGACTTGCCGTTGATGTTGTCGGCGATGTCGTTCAGCTTGTCGAGGTCGGACATGACGCCCTTGCCCGCCTCGATGTCGCGCAGCAGCTGGACGAGCCAGTACGTGCCCTCGCGGCAGGGGGTGCACTTGCCGCAGGACTCGTGGGCGTAGAACTCGGTCCAGCGGGTGACGGCGCGGACCACGCAGGTGGTCTCGTCGAAGCACTGGAGCGCCTTGGTGCCGAGCATGGAGCCGGCGGCGCCGACGCCCTCGTAGTCGAGGGGGACGTCGAGGTGCTCGTCGGTGAACATGGGGGTGGAGGAGCCGCCGGGGGTCCAGAACTTCAGCCGGTGCCCGGGGCGCATCCCGCCGCTCATGTCGAGGAGCTGGCGCAGGGTGATGCCGAGGGGGGCCTCGTACTGGCCGGGGCCGGCGACGTGCCCGGAGAGCGAGTAGAGGGTGAAGCCGGGGGACTTCTCCGTCCCCATCGCCTTGAACCAGTCCTTGCCCTTGTTCAGGATCGCGGGAACCGAGGCGATGGACTCGACGTTGTTGACGACAGTGGGGCACGCGTAGAGCCCCTCGACAGCGGGGAAGGGGGGACGCAGCCGGGGCTGCCCGCGCCGGCCTTCGAGGGAGTCGAGCAGTGCCGTCTCCTCGCCGCAGATGTACGCGCCCGCGCCCGCGTGCACCGTGATGTCGAGGTTGCGGCCGGTGCCGTCGATGTCCTTGCCGAGGTATCCGGCGGCGTAGGCCTCGCGCACGGCCTCGTGCAGGCGCCGCAGCACGGGGACCGTCTCGCCGCGCAGGTAGATGAAGGCGTGCTCCGACCGGATCGCGTAGCAGGCGATGATCATTCCCTCGACGAGGGAGTGCGGATTGGCGAAGAGGAGGGGGATGTCCTTGCAGGTTCCCGGCTCCGACTCGTCCGCGTTCACGACGAGGTAGTGCGGCTTTCCGTCGCCCTGCGGGATGAACTGCCACTTCATTCCGGTGGGGAAGCCCGCGCCGCCGCGTCCGCGCAGACCGGAGTCCTTGACGTACGCGATCACCTCGTCCGGGGTCATCGCGAGGGCCTTGCGCAGCCCCTCGTAGCCCTCGTGGCGCCGGTAGGTCTCCAGCGTCCACGACTCGGGCTCGTCCCAGAAGGCCGACAGCACGGGTGAGAGCAGCTTCTCCGGACTGGTCCCTCCCCCAGCCTCCGGCTGGGAGGTGTCCCCATGACTTTCCTTGGATGACACCGACATCACTCCCCTCCTTCGGTGCGCACCTCGCCGCGCGGGTGCACGATCGGGGTGTGCGGGGACTCGCCGCGTGCGATGCGCAGGCCGATCAGGGAGGCGGGGCCCGCGCCGCCGCTCGCCTCGACCGCGCCCTCGCGCTCGTCGGGGAAGCCCGCCAGGATCCGTGCGGTCTCCTTGTACGTGCACAGCGGCGCGCCCCGGGTCGGCTCGACCGGGCGGCCCGCCAGCAGGTCGTCCACGAGCGCCTTGGCGGACTCGGGGGTCTGGTTGTCGAAGAACTCCCAGTTGACCATCACCACCGGCGCGTAGTCGCAGGCCGCGTTGCACTCGATGTGCTCCAGCGTCACCTTGCCGTCGGCGGTGGTCTCGTTGTTGCCGACGCCCAGGTGCTGCTTGAGCTCGTCGAAGATGGCGTCGCCGCCCATCACCGCGCACAGGGTGTTGGTGCACACGCCGACCTGGTAGTCCCCGGAGGGCTTCCTGCGGTACATCGTGTAGAAGGTGGCGACGGCGGTGACCTCGGCGGTGGTCAGGCCCAGCGTCTCGGCGCAGAAGCGGATGCCGGTGCGCGAGACGTGGCCCTCCTCGGACTGCGTCAGGTGCAGCAGCGGCAGCAGCGCGGAGCGGCTGTCGGGGTAGCGGGCGATGACGTCGGCGGCGTCGGCCGCCAGCCGCTCGCGCACCTCCGCCGGGTAGTCGGGGGCGGGCAGCTGGGGCATGCCCAGCGAGAGGGGGGTCTGGGGGGTGTCCCCTCCAGAAGACACAGTCGTCATCGGTCGACGCCTCCCATCACGGGGTCGATGGAGGCGACGGCCACGATGACGTCGGCGACCTGGCCGCCCTCGCACATCGCGGCCATGGCCTGAAGGTTGGTGAAGGACGGGTCGCGGAAGTGGACCCGGTAGGGGCGGGTGCCGCCGTCGGATACGACGTGCACGCCGAGTTCGCCCTTGGGCGACTCGACGGCCGCGTAGGCCTGTCCGGCCGGGACCCTGAAGCCCTCGGTCACCAGCTTGAAGTGGTGGATGAGGGCCTCCATGGAGGTGCCCATGATGTTCTTGATGTGGTCGAGGGAGTTGCCGAGGCCGTCGGGGCCCAGGGCGAGCTGCGCCGGCCAGGCGATCTTCTTGTCGGCGACCATCACCGGGCCCGGCTCCAGCCGGTCCAGACACTGCTCGACGATCCGCAGGGACTGGCGCATCTCCTCCAGGCGGACCAGGAAGCGCCCGTAGGAGTCGCAGCTCTCGGTGGTGGGGACGTCGAACTCGTAGTCCTCGTAGCCGCAGTACGGTTCGGCCTTGCGCAGGTCGTGCGGCAGGCCGGCCGAGCGCAGGATCGGGCCGGTGGCGCCGAGGGCCATGCAGCCGGTGAGGTCGAGGTAGCCGACGTCCTGCATGCGGGCCTTGAAGATGGGGTTGCCGGTGGCGAGCTTGTCGTACTCCGGCAGGTTCTTCTTCATCGTCTTGACGAACTCGCGCAGCTGGTCGACCGCGCCGGGGGGCAGGTCCTGGGCGAGGCCGCCGGGGCGGACGAAGGCGTGGTTCATGCGCAGGCCGGTGATCAGCTCGAAGACGTCGAGGATCAGTTCGCGGTCCCGGAACCCGTAGATCATGATCGTGGTCGCGCCGAGCTCCATGCCTCCGGTGGCGATGCACACCAGGTGCGAGGAGAGCCGGTTGAGCTCCATCAGCAGGACGCGGATGACGGTGGCGCGGTCCGGGATCTGGTCGGTGATGCCGAGGAGCTTCTCGACGCCGAGGCAGTACGCCGTCTCGTTGAAGAACGGCGTCAGGTAGTCCATGCGCGTCACGAAGGTGGTGCCCTGCGTCCAGTTCCGGAATTCGAGGTTCTTCTCGATGCCGGTGTGCAGGTAGCCGATGCCGCAGCGGGCCTCGGTGACCGTCTCGCCGTCGATCTCCAGGATCAGGCGGAGCACCCCGTGGGTGGAGGGGTGCTGCGGGCCCATGTTGACGACGATGCGCTCGTCGTCCGCGCGGGCGGCGCTCTGGACGATCTCGTCCCAGTCGCCGCCGGTGACGGTGTAGACGGTGCCCTCGGTCGTCTCGCGGGAGGAGGCGTGGTTTGACGTTGACATCAGCTGTACGACCTCCGCTGGTCGGGAGCCGGGATCTGGGCGCCCTTGTACTCGACGGCGATGCCGCCGAGCGGGTAGTCCTTGCGCTGGGGGAAGCCCTGCCAGTCGTCCGGCATCATGATCCGGGTGAGGGCCGGGTGGCCGTCGAAGACCAGGCCGAAGAAGTCGTAGGCCTCGCGCTCGTGCCAGTCGTTCGTCGGGTAGACGGTGACGAGCGAGGGCAGGTGCGGGTCGCCGTCCGGGACGGACACCTCCAGCCGCAGGATCCGGCCGTGGGTGAGCGAGCGCAGGTGGTACACGGCGTGCAGCTCGCGGCCCTTGTCGCCGGGGAAGTGCACCCCCGACACCCCGGTGCACAGCTCGAAGCGCAGCGCCGGGTCGTCGCGCAGGGTGGCGGCGACGCGGACGAGGTGCTCGCGGGCGATGTGGAGGGTCAGCTCCCCCCGGTCGACGACGGTCTTCTCGATCGCGTTCTGCGGGAGCAGGTCCTGCTCCTCCAGGGCGCCCTCCAGCTCGTCGACGACCTCGTCGAAGTAGGAGCCGTACGGGCGGCTGCTCGCGCCGGGCAGGGCCACGGTGCGCACGAGGCCGCCGTAGCCGCTGGTGTCGCCGCCGTTCCTGCTGCCGAACATGCCCTTGCGGACGCCGATCACCTCGGGCCCGGAGCCGGCCCTGGGAGCAGGGACGTTATTGCCGTTCTCGACGGCCGGGTCGTCGCTCACCGAAGGAGCCCCTTCATCTCGATGGTGGGGAGGGCCTTGAGGGCCGCTTCCTCCGCCTCGCGCGCCGCCTCTTCCCGGTTCACGCCGAGCTTGGAGCCCTGGATCTTCTGGTGGAGCTTGAGGATCGCGTCCATCAGCATCTCGGGGCGGGGCGGGCAGCCGGGCAGGTAGATGTCCACCGGGACGATGTGGTCGACGCCCTGGACGATCGCGTAGTTGTTGAACATCCCGCCCGAAGAGGCGCACACGCCCATGGAGATGACCCACTTGGGGGCGGGCATCTGGTCGTAGACCTGGCGCAGCACCGGCGCCATCTTCTGGCTGACGCGTCCCGCCACGATCATCAGGTCGGCCTGGCGCGGGGAGCCGCGGAAGACCTCCATGCCGAAGCGGGCCAGGTCGTAGCGGCCGGCGCCGGTGGTCATCATCTCGATGGCGCAGCACGCGAGGCCGAAGGTGGCCGGGAAGACGGATGACTTGCGCACCCAGCCCGCGGCCTGTTCGACGGTGGTGAGCAGAAAGCCGCTCGGCAGCTTCTCTTCCAGTCCCATGGGAAATTCAGCCCCTCAGTCCCATTCCAGGCCGCCGCGGCGCCACACGTATGCGTAGGCGACGAAGACGGTGAGCACGAAGAGCAGCATCTCGACGAGCCCGAAGATCCCCAGGGAGTCGAAGGTGACCGCCCAGGGGTAGAGGAAGACGATCTCGATGTCGAAGACGATGAAGAGCATCGCCGTCAGGTAGTACTTGATGGGGAAGCGACCGCCGCCGGCGGGCATCGGGGTGGGCTCGATGCCGCACTCGTAGGCTTCGAGCTTCGCCCGGTTGTACCGTTTTGGGCCGATCAGCGTGGCCATGACCACGGAGAAGATCGCAAACCCTGCGCCGATGGCGCCGAGCACGAGGATGGGTGCGTACGCATTCACGCTCCTCGCTCCTTCCAGTCGTCCTTGACCGTTGGACCGCTGCGCCGGCGCCGAGTGCCCCGCCCCCTCGAAGGCCACCCCTTCGAACAGGGACCGATCGCATGTGAGGCAGTTCACAAGCCGGACTGGTGCGCATCTTATGCCTGCCGGTCTGTGATCTGCGACACGGGTAACAACACCGAGTTTGTGATCTCCACCACCTGACGAACGATCATGAAGGCCGATGAGTGGTGATCTTCATACTCAAGGCATCCACATGATCACCAAAGGTGACATCCGGGCCCGTAGGTGCAGGTGGAAGGCCTGTCGCCCTATCAAACGATGGGCAGTGCAGGCAAATTGGCGACTCGACCGCTCAAGTGATAAGGGAACGCGGGTCCCCCGCCCGGGGGACCCCGCGCGTACAGGAGTGGACACGGTGGCCGGAAGTCGCCGCCGACCGGATCCCGGGGGAGATCCTGTGCATCCGTTCACGAACCGCGCGGCGAGTTCACGGTCGGATCACGGACCGGCCACAGCCGCCTCACGGCGGCGGGTAACTGTGACCTGCATCACACGCAACGGGGGCCGCGAAAAGGGGGCTTGGCCAACTGTGCGGGTCGGTGGTAGGCCGTGGATCAATTCGGACTTATTGCTGAAACCCCATGATCACAGCCTTGTGAAAGCATGTCCGTTACGTCCGTTACGGCGTCAATAAGAGGCGCGACGCGCCCGGTTAACGGCCTCCGCGCGCAACTGTGGCGCAGACCACGTTTCTTGAAGGGAACCCGGCACCCCTGATAGCGGTTGTCCCATGTCCCACACCGCTCACATACCCAGCCACCGGAAGCCCCGCCGCAGCGCCTCGAAGCTCGCGGTCCGCGCCGGAGTTGCCGGTGGCGTCCTCAGCACCCTGGCCATGGCCGGAACCGCGAGCGCGTCCCCGTCCGAGCCCGTGGCCGAGACGACGCTCGAGATGCCGGTCCTCAACCTGGACCTCGGCACCGAGGTCTCCAACGCCGTCAACACGGCCGCGGAGAACACCCGCGTCGCCGCCGTCGAAGCCGCCGTCACCGGCGAGCTGAACGCCCAGGAGGAGAGCGCCCGCACGGGTGCCGCCGCCGAGGCGAAGCAGGCGAAGGAAGACGCCACCAAGGCCGCCGAGCTCAAGGCGAAGCAGGAGGCCGACCGCAAGGCCGAGGCCGAGCGCGCGGGCCGCGACAGCGGCCGCACCGACCTCACCAACGCCTCCGCCTCCGCCAACGGCGGTTCCTCCGCCGTCACCGGCTCCGGCAGCGGCTCCACCGCCTCGAAGCCGGCCACCGGCTCGGCGGCCGCCATCGTCAGCTTCGCCCGCGCCCAGATCGGCAAGCCGTACGTGCTGGGCTCCACCGGCCCCACCGCGTACGACTGCTCGGGCCTCGTCCAGGCCGCCTACCGCCAGGCCGGCATCAAGCTGGACCGCGTCTCCCAGGACCAGTCCCTGGCCGGCCGCTCGGTCTCGCTGAGCAACCTCCAGCCGGGCGACATCCTGTACTGGGGCGCCAAGGGCAGCGCGTGGCACGTCGCCATCTACTCGGGCAACGGCAAGTTCATCGGTGCGCAGAACCCCAGCACCGGCATCGTCGAGCGCAACCTGAGCTACGACATGCCGACGGGCGCCGTCCGCGTCCTCTGACCGCACGGTCGCACGATCGCCCGCAAGGTCCGGTACTCCCCCGCTCGGGGGCGGAGTACCGGACCTTCGGCATGCTGAGAAGATGGCCGGTGCGTGTCGTCCGGCCGTTCGAGCAGACCCTGGAGGTGGTGGTCCGGTGAGCAGACCGTCCTACGAGGACCACGGCCGCGAGGACCACGGCCGCGAAGCCCCCGGCTCCGGCGACCCCGCCGCCGTCCCGGCCGCACTCGGGCTGGGCCTCCTGTCGGTCGGCGGCTGGCTGCTGACCACCACCCGCCCCTGGCACAAACCGGGCAACCCGCTGACCCTGGGCCTCGGCTGGACCGTCTCCGGCGCGCTGCTGCTGTCCGGGCTCGTCCTGCTGGCCCGCTGCGTCCGCACCGTCCACGGCGCCCCCGAGGGGGCCGAGGGGGCCCTGCGGGGGCCCGGGAACGACTGAGCCGCCCCCGGACACCCGGGAGCGGCTCACAGGGCCCGCTCAGGCCTTCGGGGCCACCTTCGAGAGGCCGTTGATGATGCGGTCCATCGCGTCACCGCCCGTCGGGTCCGTCAGGTTCGCCAGCATCTTCAGCGTGAAGCGCATCAGCACCGGGTGCGTCAGGCCGCGCTGCGCCGCGATCTTCATGACCGCCGGGTTGCCGATCAGCTTCACGAAGGCCCGGCCCAGCGTGTAGTAGCCGCCGTAGGTCTCCTTGAGCACCTTCGGGTAGCTGTGCAGGGCCAGCTCGCGCTGCGCCGGGGTGGCGCGGGCGTGCGCCTGCACGATGACCTCGGCCGCGATCTGCCCCGACTCCATCGCGTAGGCGATGCCCTCGCCGTTGAACGGGTTGACGAGTCCGCCCGCGTCACCGACCAGCAGCAGGCCCTTGGTGTAGTGCGGCTGCCGGTTGAAGGCCATCGGCAGCGCCGCGCCGCGGATCGGCTGCGTCATGTTCTCCGGGGTGTAGCCCCAGTCCTCCGGCATGGACGCGCACCAGGCCTTCAGCACCTCGCGCCAGTCCAGCTCCTTGAAGGCGGAGGAGGAGTTGAGGATGCCGAGGCCCACGTTGGACGTGCCGTCGCCCATGCCGAAGATCCAGCCGTAGCCGGGCAGCAGCCGGTCCTGCGGACCGCGCCGGTCCCACAGCTCCAGCCAGGACTCCAGGTAGTCGTCATCGTGCCGGGGCGAGGTGAAGTAGGTGCGGACGGCCACGCCCATCGGACGGTCCTCGCGCCGGTGCAGGCCCATCGCGAGGGACAGCCGCGAGGAGTTGCCGTCGGCGGCGACCACGAGCGGGGCGTGGAAGGTGACCGGGGTCTTGTCCTCGCCGAGCTTGGCCTGCACGCCGGTGATGTGCCCGGTGCGGGGGTCGCGCACGGGCTCGCCGACGTTGCAGCGCTCGTACAGGCGGGCGCCGGCCTTCTGCGCCTGGCGGGCCAGGGTCTCGTCGAAGTCGTCGCGCTTGCGGACGAGTCCGTAGTCCGGGTAGGAGGCGAGTTCCGGCCAGTCCAGCTGGAGCCGCTGCCCGCCGCCGATGATGCGCAGGCCCTTGTTGCGGAGCCAGCCGGCCTCTTCGGAGATGTCGATGCCCATGGCGACCAGCTGCTTGGTGGCACGCGGGGTCAGACCGTCGCCGCAGACCTTCTCGCGCGGGAACGCCGTCTTCTCCAGGAGCAGGACGTCCAGCCCGGCCTTGGCGAGGTAGTAGGCGGTCGTGGAACCGGCGGGCCCGGCCCCGACGACGATCACGTCCGCGGAGTGTTCGGTGAGGGGCTCGGTCACTGCGGGGTCTCCTGAAGGCTCGGTGGAAAGTGCCCAGCGGCACAGGACATGACGCAGTCTATGCAGCCGTGTGGCTCCCGCCGGGGCGCGGGTGGAACGGGGCCGCGCGGGGCGGCGAGCGCGTCGGGAAGGGGCTAGAAGATGCTCAGGCCGGTCAGGGTCGTGAAGCGGTCCAGCGCCGCCACGCCCGCCACCGAGTTGCCCCGGGCGTCCAGGCCGGGGCTCCAGACCGCGAGGGTGCAGCGGCCCGGGACGACCGCGACGATGCCGCCGCCCACGCCGCTCTTGCCCGGCAGGCCCACGCGGTACGCGAACTCCCCCGCCGCGTCGTACGTACCGCAGGTCAGCATCACCGCGTTGACCTGCTTCGCCTCGCTGCGCGTCAGGAGGCGCGAGCCGTCCGCGCGCAGGCCGTGCCGGGCCAGGAAACGCCCGGCCAGGGCGAGGTCCGCGCAGCTCATCTCGATCGAGCACTGCCAGAAGTAGTGCTCCAGCAGCGCCGGAACCGGGTTGTCGATGTTGCCGTACGAGGCCATGAAGTGGGCCACCGCCGCGTTGCGGTCGCCGTGTTCCTGCTCGGACGCGGCGACCTCCGGGTCGAAGCCGAGGTCCGGGTTGCCGCTCTCCTGCCGGAGGAAGTCCAGGAGTTCGCTGCTCGCGTCACCCGTCAGGGTCTGGAGCCGGTCGGTGACGACGAGCGCGCCCGCGTTGATGAAAGGATTCCGCGGGATGCCGTTCTCGTACTCCAGCTGCACCAGGGAGTTGAACGGGTTGCCCGACGGCTCCCGGCCCACCCGCTCCCACAGGCTGTCCCCGCCCTCCGCCAGGGCCAGCGCCAGGGCGAAGACCTTCGTGACGGACTGGGCCGAGAACGGGACGCGCCAGTCGCCGACCCCGAAGACGTTGCCGTCGAGGTCGGCGACCGCCATGCCGAACTGCCGCGGGTCGACCTTCGCCAGCGCCGGGATGTACTCGGCCGGCGTGCCGCTGCCCACCAGCGGGGAGACGTCGGCCGCGATCCGCTCCAGCAGCCCCTGGTAGTCCATGGACATGGAGGGTTACGCCTTGACCCCGCGGTGCAGCGCCACGATGCCGCCGCTCAGGTTCCGCCAGGCCACCTTCGACCAGCCGGCCTTCTGGAGCAGCGCCGCCAGCGCCGGCTGGTCGGGCCACTCCCGGATGGACTCGGCGAGGTACACGTACGCGTCCGGGTTGGAGGAGACCGCGCGGGCGACCGGCGGCAGGGCGCGCATCAGGTACTCGGTGTAGACGGTCCGGAAGGGGGCCCAGGTGGGCTGCGAGAACTCGCTGATCACGACCTGGCCGCCGGGCTTGGTCACCCGGTACATCTCGCGCAGCGCGCCGTCCGTGTCCTGGACGTTGCGCAGCCCGAAGGAGATCGTCACGGTGTCGAAGACGTCGTCCTTGAAGGGGAGCTCCGTCGCGTCGCCCGCCGTCAGCGGCAGCCACGGGTTGCGCTTCTTGCCCTCGCGGAGCATGCCGAGGGAGAAGTCGCAGGGGACCACGTACGCGCCGGTCGCCGCGTACGGGAGGGACGAGGTCGCGGTGCCCGCGGCCAGGTCGAGCACCTTGTGCCCCGGGCGGGCGGCGACCGCCTTGGCGGCCTCCTTGCGCCACAGGCGCGCCTGTCCGAGGGACAGGACGTCGTTGGTGAGGTCGTAGTTCGCGGCCACCCCGTCGAACATGGAGGCGACTTCGTGCGGCTGCTTGTCCAGGGAAGCCCTTGTCACTGGCGTTGGCCCCTCGGTGCTCGGTGTTCCTGCGGCTGACGGGTGGTGCACGGGTGGTGCTCCGTCATCCTCTCAGGCCGTCGGGCCGCCGACCTCCCCGCCCCGGCCCGGCCGCGATTCCGGCGGAACCGGACCGAATCCGGACCGGAAGCGGGCAGACTGGCCGGACATTGCGAACAAAGGGACTGCGGATGCCGGCAGGGCGATCAGCAAGCGCACGGCGGCGCGGGCGGCTGCTGCGCACCGTCGGGTGGTCGGCGGCGCTGGCCGCCCTCTCGGTGGCCGCCTTCCGGGCGGGGGGGGGGGGGGGGGGGGGGGGGGGGGGGGGGGGGGGGGGGGGCGGGGGGGGGGGGGGGGGGGGGGGGGGGGGGGGGGGGGGGGGAGCTCGTCGG
>NZ_JBVJWV010000012.1:179868-194048 GCF_055602105.1 Streptomyces sp. NPDC037421 | reverse complement strand
CTCTCCCCTTCTTTGTTCTCCTCCTTGGGTGGGGGGGGCGGTGGGTAGGCACCCCCCCCCCCCCCGCCCGCCCCGCCCCCGCCGGCCGCGCGGACGGCCCCGGTGCCGGTGGGGTTCACCGCCTCCTCCACCGCCGGCCGGGCCCAGGGCCAGGGGCACCCGCTGCGCTGGCGGGTGGAGGCGGAGAACGGCAGCGGGATCGACCCGGACGCCGCCGCCCGGGCCGTCGAGGCGATACTCGGGGACCGGCGCGGCTGGATACGCGACCCCGCGTACGGCTTCCGGCTGGCCGGGCTCGGGGAGCCGGTGGACTTCACCGTGAAGATCGCCACGCCCGCCACCACCGACCGGCTGTGCGAGGTGGTCACCCCCGAGCTGATCGGGGAGGCCAACTGCCGGGCCGGCCACACGGTCGTGGTGAACCTCAAGCGCTGGCAGGAGGGCTCGCCCCAGTTCCGCGGCCCCCTCGCCGAGTACCGGGCGCTGATCGTCAACCACGAGGTGGGCCACGAACTCGGCCGCGAACACGAGGGCTGCCCGCACCCCGGCGCCCCCGCCCCGGCGATGATGCAGCAGATCAAGGGCCTCCAGGGGTGCACGTCCAACGCCTGGCCGTACGCCGCCGACGGGACCTACCTCGCCGGACCGCCGGCGCCTTAGGGGTGTCCGGCGGATCAGGGCCGGACGGCCCCTAGCGCCTCCGGTGCAGCAGCCGCCCGGCGATGACCGTGGCCACGCAGGTCGTCGCGCCGCGCTCCAGCAGCTCGGCCTCGTCCGCCACCGCGAAGACCGCGAACCGGGCCGCGGCGCCCGCCTCCAGCACCCCGTGGAAGGCCTCCCCGGCCGACTCCCGGCCGGCGAGCGGGTCCAGGCCGGGCGCGCCCCCGTACGGGGCGGGCGGCACCACGGCCAGGCCCGAGCGGGTCACCGCCGTGCGGACGGAGGCGATCGTGAAACGCCCCGCCACCGCCACCACCCCGCGCGCGAGCAGCTTCTGCGTGCCCCGCCGGGCGCTGTTGCCCCAGCGGGACTCGGTCATCTTCAGCGCGTCGAGCGCCTCGGCCCCGGTGATCGGTCCGGCGCCGAGCTCGGTCACCTCGTACGGGTCGTCCGGGTAGTACGTGCGCTCCAGCAGCTCGTCCGCCCCGCGCGCGAGCAGCCCCGGGGTCAGCACCCCGGGCCAGCGGCGGACCCGGGCGTGCGGCGCGGCCGCGGCGAGCTCCTCGTACGGGCCCGTCCGGACGATCCGGTCGCCCTCGACCAGGACCGCGCCGCCCTCCAGCGGTGCGGCACCCGGTCCGGTGACGAGGAGGTCGGCGGTGTGCAGCGTCAGCATCGGGCGTCAGTTCGTGGAGATGAGCTTCAGCTCGGGGTGCGCGGTACCGCCCTCGATGGCGGTCGAGGAGATGTGCGAGACCACGCGGTCGTCGACGGGGTCGTTCGCCGGGTCGTCGTGCACCACGAGGTGCTCGTACGTGGTCGCGCGCTGCGCGGGGACACGGCCGGCCTTGCGGATCAGGTCGATGATCTCCTGGCGGTTCGAGCGGTGCTTGGCACCGGCCGAGGAGACCACGTTCTCCTCCAGCATGATCGAGCCGAGGTCGTCGGCGCCGTAGTGCAGGGCGAGCTGGCCCGCCTCCTTGCCGACGGTGAGCCAGGAGCCCTGGATGTGGGCGATGTTGTCGAGGAAGAGGCGCGCGATCGCGATCATGCGCAGGTACTCGAAGACGGTCGCCTGGGTGCGGCCCTTGAGGTGGTTGTTCTCGGGCTGGTACGTGTACGGGATGAACGCGCGGAAGCCGCCGGTGCGGTCCTGCGTGTCCCGGATCATCGCGATGTGCTCGATGCGCTCGGCGTTGGTCTCGCCGGTGCCCATCAGCATGGTGGAGGTGGACTCCACGCCCAGCCTGTGGGCGATCTCCATGATCTCCAGCCAGCGCTCGCCGGACTCCTTCAGCGGGGCGATCGCCTTGCGCGGGCGCTCCGGGAGCAGTTCGGCGCCGGCGCCGGCGAAGGAGTCGAGGCCGGCGGCGTGGATCCGCTTGATGGCCTCCTCGGCGGATACGCCGGAGATGCGGGCCATGTGGTCGACCTCGGACGCGCCGAGGGAGTGGATGACCAGCTGCGGGAAGTCCTTCTTGATCGCCGAGAAGTGGTGCTCGTAGTACTCGACGCCGTAGTCCGGGTGGTGCCCGCCCTGGAACATGATCTGGGTGCCGCCCAGCTCGACGGTCTCCGCGCAGCGGCGCAGGATGTCGTCGAGGTCGCGCGACCAGCCCTTCTTCGTGTCCTTGGGGGCCGCGTAGAAGGCGCAGAACTTGCACGCCGTGACGCACACGTTGGTGTAGTTGATGTTGCGCTCGATGATGTACGTCGCGATGTGCTCCGTACCGGCGTAGCGGCGGCGGCGCACCGCGTCGGCGGCCTGGCCGAGCGCGTGCAGCGGGGCGTGCCGGTAGAGGTCGAGAGCCTCTTCCTTGGTGATCCGGCCCCCTGCGGCGGCGCGGTCGAGGACGGACTGGAGTGCGGCCAGGTCGGTCACCGGTGGATCACCTTTCGGCGGTGTGTCAAGGGTCCGGACCGATCCAGCCTACGCCAGGGCTCGGGCGCCGCCTTCAGGGCGGGGGTCACGGGCTGCGGGTGAGGTCTCCTTCGGGATTCCCGGCGGGCACGTCTCCCGACTTGTAGTGCAGTGTTCCGTTCGCGTTGAGGGTGAAGCGCTCGTCGGCGGAGCCGTTCGAGCAGATGCCCGGAGCGGGGTTGGGTCCGCCGGCCGTGTCGAGGACGAGGGAGCGGTCGGTGGCGGAGGCGAGCTTCCAGTCGCCGCTGCAGTCGGTGCCGAGCAGGTCGATGACCGACTTGTCCCGGGCGACGACCTCGCCGACCTTGCCGGCCCTGATGGTGATCTCGAACTTGCTGGGGACGCCCATGCGGGCGGTGGTGACCGTGCCCTTCCAGGTGCCGACGAGCTCCTTGGGGACGTCGCCCCGGGTCCCCTTGGGCGGGGCCGGGGACGCGGACGGCGACGGCTGGGCGGATTCCGGCGCGGAGGCCGCCGGGGCCGGGGTCGAGGGCTTCGGGGCGCTGCCCGAGGCCGAGTCCCGGGTGCCCCCCTGACCCGGCAGCAGGTCCAGCCCGTACAGCCCGCCGGACAGCGCCGCCAGCACGGCGGCCGCGCCGAGCACCAGGGTGCAGCTGAAGCGGCGGCCGGCCGCGCTGAGGGTGACCCCGCGGCCGTCGGGCGCGGTGCGCGGCTGCGGCACCCCGGCGCCGCCCGCTTGGCCGGCCGTCTCGGTGGGGGCGCCGTACACGCCGCCGCCGGCGTACCCGCCCGGGGTTCCGTACGAGGGGTCCGGGGTCCCGAAACCGGCGCCGGCGCGCCCCCCGAAGGACCCGCCCGTGAACGGCACCGGCCCGGAACCGGAGCCCGCCGCCGGGGCCGAGCCGAACCCGGAACCGGTTGTGGCCGAGCCGAAGCCGGAACCGGCACCCGCCCCGGCATCGGCCGCCGTCGCGGACCCGGCCGGTTGGCCGGCACCGGGCACGAACCCGGAACCGGGCCCCGGGACCGCCGCACCCCCGTCACCGCCGGAGGTGTCGGCGTCCAGGTCCAGCAGGGCCACCGCCGCCCGGCTCGCCTCCTCGACCAGCGGCGCCGGGAGCCAGCCCGGCGCGCCCAGGGCACCGCCCAGGGCCGCCGCGAGGGCCTCGGGAGCCGGGCGGTCGGCGGCGGCCTTGGCCAGGCAGGAGCCGATCAGCTCGCGCAGCTCCCCGGCGGGGATGCCGTCGAGCTCCGGCGGCTCGTGGACCACCTTGTAGAGGAGGGTCGCGGAGTTGTCACCGCTGAAGGGCGGCCGGCCGGTCGCCGCGAAGGCCATGACCGCGCCCAGGGAGAACACGTCCGAGGCACACGTGACGCCCTTGCCGAGGATCTGCTCCGGGGACATGTAGCCGGGCGAGCCGATGGAGACGCCGGTGGAGGTCAGCGAGGCGGTGCCGTCCGTGGCCCGGGCGATCCCGAAGTCGATCAGCCGCGGCCCGTCCAGGGTCAGCATCACGTTGGAGGGCTTCACGTCCCGGTGTACGAGGCCCAGCCCGTGCACCGCCACCAGCGCGCGGGCCAGCCCCGCGCCGACCGCCCGTACCGAGGCCCCGGGCAGCGGCCCGTGCCCGGCGACGGCCCGGTCCAGGGAGGGGCCCGCCACGTACCCGGTCGCCACCCACGGCACGGCCGCCTCCGGGTCGGCGTCCAGCACGGGCGCGGTCCACTCCCCGCCCACCCGCCGGGCGGCCTCCACCTCGCGGCGGAAGCGGGCTCGGAACTCCGTGTCGGAGGCGAAGTGCGGGTGCACGATCTTGACGGCGACCGTCCGGCCGCCGGCGCTGCGCCCCAGATAGACCCGGCCCATACCGCCCGCGCCCAGCCGGCCGAGCAGCCGGTATGCGCCGATGGTGCGCGGTTCGCCGGCTTCGAGCGGCTGCATCGCGTCCCCCGTCCCCCGAGATCCGTGTTTGTGCGAACAGACAGAACCTTAGGGGGTGGCGGGGGCACGTTCCCGCCGAATAGCTTCCGCTTCCCCGCTCCCGTTCGCATTCGCCTTCGATTGACGTGAATACGAAAGGGGAACGAATTCCCGGCAAACGGAACATTCCCGGGAGAGAACGGGAGAGAAGCGGAAGACCGGCGGGGATATCGCGATCAGCGATCCGGCGCGGCGGCCTTCAGCAGCTCCACGGTGACGTCCGCGTCGTAGCCGGTGTCCGCTCCGGTCCGGCGTGCGAATTCGCGCACGCCGGCCAGTTGGTCGGGGCCGAAGCGGAAGTCGAGGGTGGTGAAGTAGCGCTGGAGCAGCTCGGCGTCGAAGGCCTCCCAGCGGGCGGCCTGCTCGGCGACCTTGACGACCTCCTCCAGGGAGACGTCCCGGGAGGCGAGGAAGGCCTCGTGGATCTCCCGCACCAGCACCGGCTCGCGCTCCAGGTAGTCCTTGCGGGCGGCCCAGACGGCGAAGACGAACGGCAGCCCCGTCCACTCCTTCCACATGTGGCCCAGGTCGTGCACGGCCAGCCCGAGCCGGGGCGCGTCGTGCAGCGAGGCGCGCAGCGCGGCGTCGCCGATCAGCACCGCCGCGTCGGCCTCCTGCATCATCAGCCCCAGGTCAGGGGGGCAGGTGTAGTAGTCGGGTCGGACTCCGTACTGCTCGGCGAGCAGCAGCTGGGCGAGCCGTACGGAGGTGCGGGAGGTCGAGCCGAGGGCCACGCGGGCGCCGTCCAGCTGCTCCAGCGGGACCTGCGAGACGATCACGCAGGACATGACGGGGCCGTCGCAGCCGACCGCCAGGTCGGGGAAGGCGACGAGCTCGTCGGCGTTGCGGAGGAACTCCACGAGGGTGATGGGGGCGATGTCCAGGTCCCCCTGGACGAGCCGCTCGCTCAGCTTCTCGGGGGTGTCCTTGGTCAGCTCCATGTCCAGCAGCGTGCCGGTTCGGGCCAGCCCCCAGTAGAGGGGCAGGCAGTTCAGGAACTGGATGTGGCCGACGCGGGGCCGGCTGCGATAGACGTCCACATCGCGAGACTAGCCGCGGTTCTCCGTCAGCGATCGAGCGGGTCTCAAACGTCCGGGTGACGTGATCTTTCCCTCTGGTCTCGGCCCGAGGGTGCGTGCTAGGCTCGACGCAAGTTGCAGTTTGGTTTCCCTTGCAGTACGAGGCCTGCGGAGCATGTAACCCGCAGGCTTTTGTAGTTTTCAGACTTCTTAGCAGGTTCTGGAGCAGGGCGACCCTTTGGCCCATAGGAGGGCTCATGGCTACCGGAACCGTGAAGTGGTTCAACGCTGAAAAGGGCTTCGGCTTCATCGCCCAGGACGGCGGCGGCCCGGATGTCTTCGTCCACTACTCCGCGATCAACGCCTCTGGCTTCCGCTCCCTCGAGGAGAACCAGCAGGTCAACTTCGACGTCACGCAGGGCCCGAAGGGCCCGCAGGCGGAGAACGTCACCCCGGCCTAGTCGCCAGGCCGACCGGATCGCGGTCGGATAAGCAGTACCCAAGGAGCCCTGCCTCCTCCGTGCGAGCGGAGGAGGCGGGGCTCCTGCCTTTTCCCGCGGGACCTCCCGGCGGGCAGAGCCGTCCGAGGTGTACCGATGGTTCCCCTGAGTGACTGCTCGTCACGTTATGTGTGTATTTCCCGTGGCCCGGGGATGGTCGGTCCTGGCACGAGGCCGTCACGGGAAAGGACGCACAGCACATGAGGAAGCTCGCTTGGGCCGCACGAGGTGTCTCCGCCGCTACGGGGGCACTGCTCCTCGGAGCCCTGATGGTCCCGTCCGCGGCGGCCAGCGGCGGTCCGACGCCGGAGCCGGACCACGGCAAGAAGAAGTGCGGGCCGGTGGCACGCCACGTCAGTACCGCCGCCGCCACGGAGTACGGCGTCCTGTACGGGACGGTGTTCCGCGTCACGACCGACCGGGACGGGCACGCGTTCCTCAACGACGACCGGAACCCCGGAGTCTGGATCGACCTCAAGATCGTTCCGAACGCGCCGAAGTGCGTCGTGGACACGGCCATCTCCATCACCGGCATCACCAGTGTCGGCCCCCAGATCGACATCACCCTGCTCAGCAAGAGCGGCGTGCTCTACGAGGCCCGCTGCACCACCAGCGCGACGGCCTTCAGCCCGACCAACCTGCCGGGCACCTGCGGCGTCGGCTTCCAGCCCGTCCAGGCCACGCCGGTCTAGCCGGCCCGCACGAAATGACACGGCCGGCCGCGCAGGGCGGCCGGCCGTGTCGTGTGCGCGGTCCCGGGTCAGGCCTTCGGGGCGGCGGCGGTGATCTCGATGGTGAGGATCAGCTCGGTCTTGTCCGCCGTGAGCAGCCGCAGGTGGTACGTGCCCGCGGGAACGTCCGCGGTGAGCAGCTCGGGCAGGACGGTCTTGCCGTCGGTGCCGGTCTTGGGCAGCGCCAGCGTGAACAGCTTCTCGTCGGCCGTGGCGCCCTTGAACCACGGGCCCTTGGCGGTCTTGGCGTCCACGGGGGTCCAGGCGCCGTCCGTCTTCTCGACGAGCGTGGCGGTGAGCTGGGCTCCGGCCACCGGCTCGCCGCCGCGGGCGACCAGGTACTCCAGGCCCTTGACCGGGGTGCCCGCCGCGACCTTGACCGTCTTGGCGCCGGTGAGCTCGGCCGGCTTCTCCACCGGCTTCTCGGTGGTCTTGCCGTCCAGGGCCACGGTGAACTGGCTCTTGGCGTCGTAGGCGGTGGCGCGCAGGGTGAAGGTGCCCGCCTTCGGGCCGGCCTTGAGCCGCGGGGTGGTGGCGATGCCCTGGGCGTCCGTACGGACGACCACGCTCGACTCGCTGCCGAAGACGAAGCCCGTGCCGCCGGTGGTGTCCTGCTCGACGGCGACCACGACGGCCTGGCCGACGGCCGGCTTGCCGTCGCTGAGGACCGCCTTGAAGCGGGTGCCGTCCGCGAAGAGGCTGCCGGCCTCGGCCTCCAGCTTCGCCCCGCCGACCCGCTCCAGCTTGGCCAGGGTCGCGGGCGCCGGGGTCGGCTTGGAGGGCTCCGGCGTGGGCGTCGGCTTCGACGGCTCCGGGGTGGGCTTCGGGTTCGGGGTCTGGTTGCCCGGGTTCGACGGGTTCGTCGGGTTGTTCGGCCGCGTGGCCGGCGGCTGCGGGCTGGGGACGTGCGGGGTGGGGATGGTCGGCGTGGGCGGGGTCGGGTAGTTGCCGACGGGCGGGTTCGGGATCCCGGCCGTGCCGTCCTGCTGGTACTGGCGCATGTAGCCGAGCACGGAGTTCACGTACTCGCGCGACTGGTTGTAGCCGAGGATCGCCTTGTCGAGGTCGGCCGGGAGCGAGAGGTCCTTGCCGCCCGAGCAGAGGTAGAGCCCCGCGCCGAGCGACGCGTCATAGATGTTGTTGGCGTCGCGCTTGCCGTCCCCGTTGCCGTCGGCCTTCCAGGTGGCCCAGGTGGAGGGGATGAACTGGAGCGGGCCGAAGGCCCGGTCGAACTCGGTGTCGCCGTCGAACTCGCCCTTGTCGGTGTCGAGGATCTTCGCGAAGCCGTTGCCGTCCAGGCGCGGGCCGCGGATCGGCTTCTCCGTGGTGCCGTCGGTCTTGAGCCCGTAGCCGGAGGCGTGCACGGACTCGACGCGGCCTATCGCCGCGACCAGCGCCCAGGGCAGCTTGCACTTGGGCAGGGCGGCGGCCACGGCCACCTCGGAGCGCTTGTAGGCGTCGAGGGCGGTCGCGGGTATGCCGGAGGCGCCCTCGGTCGGGTTGCCGCCCGCGCCGGCGGCCGGCGGGACGACCGGGTCCGCGAGCTGGCCCGGCAGGTCGAGGCGGGCGTCGCCGCGGTCGGTGGCCTGCGGGCTGTCGGGCGTGGGCTCGGCCTCTCCGGCGCCGGCGACCGGGGTGTTGGTCACCACGGCGGCCGTGGTCAGGCTGGCTGCGAGGGCAGCCGTGCACAAGACCTTGCGCGAGGTGTTGACTACGTGGCGGTGAAGCGGCTTCACGGTGCGGCGATCCCCCCAAGGCGGCCGTCAAAGGCGTACGGCCGGTCGGGCCGCGATTGTTCTGTCTATCAGGTATTCCGACACGACTCACCGTCGCCCCCGTAGATATGACGCACCATTCGTCTCGGCTTCACCCGGCTGTGACCCAGGACGTCCAGCCCTGCTCCGGCGGCCCTCCGGCCCGGTCCGGGAGGGGACCTTCGACCCTGCCCGAAACACCCCAAAGGCCCGTACTGACACGGCTCGTTGCTCTTTACCCTGGTTGTCATGGCGAGCAGCAGCAAGAAGGACCACCGCCGCGAGGCCCGCGCACGGCTCCACGCGGAGCGCGAGGCCGAGGCCCGGCGGGCGCGGCTGCGCGGACGGCTGCTCGTCGGCGGGGCGCTGGCGGCCGTACTCGCGGTCGCGGTCGGGGTGGGCGCGTACGCGTCGGGGCCGGCCGGTCCGGGGCGGAGCGAGGCGGGCGGCAAGCCCTTCCTGCGGCCGGCGCACACCAGCGGCGAGGACGGGGTGGTGGTCCCGTACGGCAGGGCCGACGCGAAGGACGTGGTGTCCGTCTGGCTGGATCCGCGCTGTCCCTTCTGCGCGAACGTGGAGACGGGCCTCGGCCCGGCCCTCAAGGAGCAGGCGGACGCCGGGACCTACCGCGTCGAGTACCACTTCGCGGCCTTCCTGGACGGGGGCCTGGGCGGCAAGGGCTCCAAGCGCGCGCTGAACGCGCTGGGCGCGGCGGTGAACGAGAGCCCCCAGAAGTTCATGGACTACCTCCAGGTGCTCTACAAGAACCATCCGCGGAAGGAGACGGACGACAAGTTCGGCTCGACGGCCACCCTGCTGGACCTCGCCGGGCAGGTGCCGGGGCTGCGGACGCCGGGCTTCGACCGGGCGGTCGAGGAGCTCTCGTACATGCCGTGGGTCGACAAGGTCTCGCGGGCCTTCCGCGAGAGCGGCAAGCGGGGCACCCCGGCGGTGGAGGTCAACGGCAAGGAGGTGGGGGTGCTGTCGGGCCAGGGGGAAGCCGTCTCCCCCGAGGCCTTCGCCCAACTCGTCGCGGCGAACCGGAAGTCCTGAACGTAACAGGGGCTGTCACAGGAGCCTGATACGTTTCAGGCCAATCGAGCGCACTGGTGTTCGGCACCCCTCTTCCGTGGGCCCTTCCGTGAGAACGCCCGGAAGCGGAACCGGAATCGGAATCGGAACCGGTCCGGGGGGCCCGCCGGCCGCCGCTGCCTGCCGCCGCCGATCCCGAAGGCCCTCCCATGAGCACTCCGCCGCCGAACCCCTACTCCGGAGCCCCCGTTCCGCCCGGCCCGCACCCCGGCGCCCCGGCCGGGCAGAACCCGTACGGACAGCCCCCGGCGGGAGCGAACCCGTACGGGCAGCCGGGCCCGGGGCAGAACCCGTACGGGCAGCCGGGCGCCGGCGGCCACCCGGCCCCCGGCCAGGGCCACCACCCCGCGCCGGGCCACCCCGCCCCGGGCCACCCGCAGCAGCCGCAGCACCCGCAGTACGCGGCCCCGTACCCGCATCCGCACGCCCAGGCGCCGGGCTGCCGCAACTGCGGGGCTCCGGAGACGGCGAACTTCGCGGTGCGCGCGCACGTCGGCGTACTGATCCTGATGCGCTTCCACACCCTCAACGGGCCCTTCTGCCGCCAGTGCGGCCGGTCGCTGATCCGCACCATGACCACCAAGACCCTGTGCCAGGGCTGGTGGAGCCCGTTCTCCCTGGTGATCTTCACGCCGTTCACCCTGCTGTGGAACCTGTTCGCGGCGATGAAGTACGCCAAGCTCCCGCACCCCACCCCCGCGCCGGGCCGCCAGCCGCTGGAGGAGGGCCCGCCGGTGCACGCGCGGCCGCTCGCCTACGTGGCGATCATCCCGCTGCTCTGGGCCACCTGGGTCGCCGTGAACATCTTCCTGGACGTGACCGGCCGCCGCTGAGCCGCACCGGGCCCGCCCCCTGCCCCGCACCCCTTCACACCGGCGCCCCGCGCCCCTACCCTGACGGGCCGTCAGATCTTTTGATCCGAGCCGCCAGGGGGCGCGTGATGCTGCTGCGAGGGAAGACCGTCGTCGTCTCCGGTGTGGGGGCCGGGCTCGGCCACCAGGTGGCCGCAGCCGTGGTCCGCGACGGCGGCAACGCCGTCCTCGGCGCCCGCACCGAGGCCAACCTGGCCAAGTCCGCCGCCGAGATCGACCCCGACGGCGCCCACACCGCCCACCTGCCCACCGACATCGGCGACGAGCGGCAGTGCGAGGCCCTCGCCGCGCTCGCCCGGGAGCGCTTCGGCGGCATCGACGCCGTCGTGCACGTCGCCGCCTGGGACTCGTACTTCGGCGGCCTGGAGGACGCCGACTTCGGGACCTGGCAGCAGATCATCGACGTCAACCTCCTCGGCAGCCTGCGCATGACCCGCGCCTGCCTGCCCGCCCTCAAGGCCCGCGGCGGCTCCGTGGTCTTCATCGGCACCCAGTCCGCCGTGGCCGCGCCGAGCGAGGTCCGCCAGGCCGCCTACGCCGCCTCCAAGGGGGCCCTGACCTCCGCCATGTACTCCCTGGCCCGGGAGCTCGGCCCGCACCGGATCCGCGTCAACACCGTGCTGCCCGGCTGGATGTGGGGCCCGCCCGTGCAGGCCTTCGTCACGTTCACCGCCCACACCGAGGGCGTGCCCGAGGCCGAGGTCCACCAGCGCCTGGCCGACCGGATGGCCCTGCCCGACCTCGCCACCGACGGGGACGTCGCCGACGCCGCCGTCTTCCTCGCCTCCGACCGGGCGCGGGCGATAACCGGCCAATCCCTGCTGGTCAACGCCGGTGAGCTGATGCGATGACGCCCTCCACCGGAATCCGGACGGATCGTATGCTCGCCCCATGACCACTCCGAGTGACGCTCCGACCGACAACGCGATGCGCCGTGCGCTGCGGCGAGCCCGCGACGGCGTCGCGCTCGACGCGGCCGAGGCGGCCGTCCTCCTCCAGGCCCGCGGCGCGGCCCTGGAGGACCTGACCGCCTCCGCCGCCCGGGTCCGCGACGCGGGGCTGGCGGCCGCCGGCCGGGCGGGCGTGATCACGTACTCGAAGAGCGTGTTCATCCCGCTCACCCGCCTCTGCCGCGACAAGTGCCACTACTGCACCTTCGCGACCGTCCCCGGCAAGCTGCGCCGCGCCGGCCACGGGATGTACATGTCCCCCGACGAGGTCCTCGACATCGCCCGCCGCGGCGCCGCGCTCGGCTGCAAGGAAGCCCTCATCACCCTCGGGGACAAGCCCGAGGACCGCTGGCCCGAGGCCCGCGAATGGCTCGAGGCCCACGGCTACGACGACACGATCTCCTACGTGCGGGCCGTCTCCATCCGCATCCTGGAGGAGACCGGGCTGCTGCCCCACCTCAACCCCGGCGTGATGTCCTGGTCGGACTTCCAGCGCCTCAAGCCCGTCGCCCCCTCCATGGGGATGATGCTGGAGACCACCGCCACCCGCCTGTGGTCCGAGCCCGGCGGCCCGCACCACGGCTCCCCCGACAAGGAGCCGGCCGTCCGGCTGCGCGTGCTGGAGGACGCCGGGCGCTCCTCGGTCCCCTTCACCTCCGGGCTGCTGATCGGCATCGGGGAGACGTACGAGGAGCGCGCCGAGTCGCTCTTCGCGCTGCGCCGGATCTCCCGGGCCTACCACGGGATCCAGGAGCTGATCATCCAGAACTTCCGCGCGAAGCCGGACACGGCCATGCGCGGCATGCCGGACGCCGAGCTGGACGACCTCGTCGCCACGATCGCCGTCGCCCGCCACATCATGGGCCCCTCGGCCTGCCTCCAGGCCCCGCCCAACCTGGTCGACGGCGAGTACGCCCGGCTGATCGGCGCCGGCATCGACGACTGGGGCGGCGTCTCCCCGCTCACCCCGGACCACGTCAACCCCGAGCGGCCCTGGCCCCAGATCGACCTGCTGGCCGAGCGGTCGGCGCAGGCCGGTTTCGAGCTCCGCGAACGGCTCTGCGTGTACCCCGAGTTCGTACAGCGGGGCGAGCCGTGGCTGGATCCCCGCCTGCTGCCCCACGTACGGGCGCTCGCGGACCCGGAGACCGGGCTCGCCGATCCCGGCGCCGCCGTCGAGGGGCACCCGTGGCAGGAGCCGGACGACTCCTTCGCCTCCTACGGGCGCACCGACCTGCACACCGCCGTCGACACCGAGGGCCGCACCGGCGACCGCCGCGAGGACTTCGACGAGGTGTACGGCGACTGGGAGGCCCTGCGCGAGGCCGCGGCGCCCGGCATGGTGCCCGAGCGCATCGACACCGACGTACGGGCCGCCCTCGCGCGGGCCGCCGACGACCCGGAGGGGCTCACCGACGAGCAGGCGCTGGCCCTGCTGCACGCGGACGGCCCGGCGCTGGACGCGCTGTGCCGGATCGCGGACGACCTGCGCAGGTCGGTGGTGGGCGACGACGTCACGTACATCGTCACGCGGAACATCAACTTCACCAACGTCTGCTACACCGGCTGCCGCTTCTGCGCCTTCGCGCAGCGCCGGACGGACGCCGACGCCTACACCCTGTCCCTGGAGCAGGTCGCCGACCGCGCGGCCCAGGCCTGGGACGTCGGCGCGGTCGAGGTGTGCATGCAGGGCGGCATCCACCCGGACCTGCCGGGGACGGCGTACTTCGACATCGCGCGGGCCGTGAAGGAACGGGTCCCGGGGATGCACGTGCACGCCTTCTCCCCGATGGAGGTCGTCAACGGCGCCACCCGCACCGGGATGTCCGTACGGGACTGGCTGACGGCCGCCAAGGAAGCCGGGCTGGACTCGATCCCGGGCACGGCGGCGGAGATCCTGGACGACGAGGTCCGCTGGGTGCTGACCAAGGGCAAGCTGCCGACGGCCGACTGGATCGAGGTCGTCACGACGGCGCACGAGCTGGGCATCCGCTCCTCCTCCACCATGATGTACGGGCACGTGGACCAGCCCCGGCACTGGCTCGGCCACTTCCGCACCCTGTCCCGCATCCAGCAGGAGACCGGGGGCTTCACGGAGTTCGTGACGCTGCCCTTCATCCACACCAACGCCCCCGTCTACCTGGCGGGCATCTCCCGGCCCGGCCCGACGGTCCGCGACAACCGGGCGGTCACGGCGATGGCGCGGCTGCTGCTGCACCCGCACATCCCCAACATCCAGACGAGCTGGGTGAAGCTGGGCACGGAGGGCGCGGCGGAGATGCTCCGCTCCGGGGCCAACGACCTGGGCGGCACGCTGATGGAGGAGACCATCTCCCGGATGGCGGGTTCGAGCTACGGCTCGTACAAGTCCGTCCAGGACCTGATCGCGGTCGCGGAGGCGGCGGGCCGGCCCGCGAAGCCCCGTACGACCCTGTACGGGGAGGTCCCGCAGGAGCGCCAGGACGCGGCCCTCGCCTCGGACGGCCACCTGCCGGAGCTGCTGCCGGTGCTGGAGCCGTAGGCGCGCTGTTCCGCGAGGGGGCGCCGGATCGGCGAATCGGTTCGCCTGTTCCCCTCGCACGCACGGGAGTTGACGCGGACGCGATGGTCCTTCGCCCCGGTCCGGAGCCGGACCGGGGCGGGGGGGGGGGGGGGGGGGGGGGGGGGGGGGGGGGGGGGGGGGGGGGGGAGTGACGGATAGCGAGATCAGAATAAGCGCTGCCCTCCGTCCGCCGGCGG